>JANQNV010000082.1 GCA_028279425.1 Longimicrobiales bacterium
AATCAGGACGTGCGTCGCCGTCGCGAGGCGCTCGGCGACCTCGGGCGAGGGGCGCTCTCCGCCGAAGGCGATCCGCGTCACCCGGGTCGTCTCACTACCCTCGGGTGCGACGTCGCCATGCCCCGGTGCGACGTCGCGACTCGTGCCCGTGACGGTCCACCCCTCACACCCGAGTACCGCCGCGAGTCGACGCGCCGTGTATCCGTAGCCGAAGGCGAAGAGGTGAGGCATGGCGCCTTAGAAGGGTGTCGAAGGCATAGCCAAAGCTACGGCGAGACGGTCCAACGTAGGAGATGGCCGGGGACCACCTCGCTGCGCTCGGCGGTGCCCGCGCGGTCGCACCCCACGTCTTCAACACCCTTCTACGGCCCCGGAGCCCGCGCCACCACCTGCACGACGTGCGCCAGCCCGGTGTGCTTCTCGCCCTCGATCACTTCGCGCTCGAGTTCGCGACCGAGCTCGAATTCCAGCCCGGCGAGTTCGGTGCGAAGGTGGTCGAGCGACATGAGCATGTCGACGTCGGGAGGTCCACCCGTTCCGTACTCCAGCTGCCTCGGGGTGTAGGCCTCCAGCAGGAATCGCCCCCCGGGCGCCAGCGCGCGCACCACACGAGCGTGCACATCTCGGCGCAACGCCCTGGGCACGTGGGCGAAGACCGATACGATCGCGTCCCAACGCCCTTCGCCCATCGGCCACGTGGCCAGATCGCCGACGTCGGTGGCGATCGACACACCCCGGCTGCGCGCCAACTCCAGGGCACACTCGATCCCCACCGGAGAGCGGTCCATGGCGGTGACGGCGTGCCCGAGTTCCGCCAGGAAGACGGCGTTGCGCCCCTGTCCCTCGGCGAGACACAGGACCCGCGACGAGGGGGGGATCCGTGGGGCCGACTCGCGAACGAAGTCGTTGGGTTCGGACCCGTAGAACCACCCGGGGCGGGCGTACCTGAGATCCCAGGGCCAGGACCGAGTGTCGCTCAGCGCCCCGTTTCCAGCTCGGGGGCCGACAACCGCAACTCCATCCCCTGCTCGAACAGCTGGCCGATGTCGGGGTCGCTCCGGTACGCCGCCAACTGGCGGTGCAGGAGCGGCATCTCCTGGATCACGTATCCGAGCACGGCGTCCATCACGATGCCCTCTTCGGAGCCGGTCGCGCGAAAGCGCTCACGGAACGTCTCGAGCACCTGCTGGAAGGCGTCCGACTCCCAATCCTCGAGGGGAGCACTCAGCTGAAGGAAGTCGTAGAGCGCAGCATCGAACTCGGGCGGGGCCGGCCGCTGCCAGAACGCCACATCGCTGCCGAGATTCGCATTGAAGACGGGAAGGTACACCGTCGCCCCGCGCGGGACGCGACGGACCAGCGCCG
Source organism: Longimicrobiales bacterium (assembly GCA_028279425.1). GTDB lineage: Bacteria > Gemmatimonadota > Gemmatimonadetes > Longimicrobiales > Gaopeijiaceae > Gaopeijia. The sequence continues at coordinate 1,366 of JANQNV010000082.1, forward strand.
GATTGAACCGCTTCAACTCGGTGGTCGACAATCCCGTGGCACGCCGCAGCGTCGAGACCGACAGGTCGCGGGTCGTCCGCATCGCGAAGATGGGCTCCTGCTCGTGCTGCGCCCGAATGTCGCGAACGGTCTTCATGTTGCCGAACACCATCTCGGCGTACCGATAGGACCGCGGACCGTACGTGCCGACCACATCCCGGAAGGTGCGCGGCGAGAGCGCCCGCACGTCACGCGCGTACTCGGCACCGAGCAGGTACTGCTCGCGGATGTCGCCACCGCCCATGCGCGTCCCGTTGATCACCGTGCGGCCCACGTTGGTGCTGCCCGCATGATGCTCCGACAGAGCCGGGAGCAAGCTGCCGTACTTGGTGGCGAGGACGGTGAGATACGCGGCGCAGTACGCGGCCTGCGTCGTCTGGTTCTCCACCTCGATCACATGATCGGTGAGCCGGTCGAGCCGCTGCCAGTTGCGCGGCATCCACTGGCAGAATCCGGTGGCTCTCGCCTCGGACTTCACCTCACCCGAAAACCCCGACTCGATCAGGGCCTGGGCGAGCCCCACGTCGGCCGGCACCGCAAAGCGCTCGTAGATTCGGCCCCATTCCTCCAGGAACGAACCGTAGAGGGCCGCATTGGGCGTCACGAAGTTGCCGCGGGTGGGGTTGTGGACGACGGGTCCGGTGATCGGCTCGAGGGCCTCGGCGACGACGTCGCGTTTGTCGCTGAGTCGTCGCGGCATGGAGCGTCCCGCGAGCACGGGGGCGAGTTCGTCCTTCGCCCAACTCGCCTCCCGCACCCAGTCCCCGCGGGTCGGGAACGAGGCGAGGAGCTGGCCCGTTTCGGCGCTTCCGAACACCACCGAGCCATCGGGGCGGCTGAAGACGTGATTCCAGAAGCCGTATCCTGGGCGGAAGCGCTCGAGCGCGAGCACATCTCCCTTGAGACGGGACTCCGAAAAGAACGCGATCCGATCCGCATCCGGCAGCTCCACGACCTGCTCTGCCACGACCGGCTCCCGCGGTACGACGGCGAATTCGGTCTCCGCCGGGCGGATCACGGGGGTCGCCGGGGCCGGTGGACGCTGGGCCAAGACCGGGCTCGCGCTCGCACCGATCGCGACGGTGGCGATCAGACTACGGAGGCGGCGGGCGTCGATCGTACGCATCGGAATCGCTCGGCGTAGGGCGTTGACAACGGATGTTTCAATCTGCGCTGCGTCGGACCGACGCGCCAGAATCAGATGTTTTTGTCGCGAGCGGCTGCGACGAATCACCTGGCATGGCGCGTCGCGCCACACCAGATTGCCGCGAAACGCAACATCTTCCACTCTGTCGACGAACCGTCCGTGACCGCGCTCACCCGGCGAACCCTTCGTGCGATTCAGGATTCCGTGACGGCTCCGTCGCAGGGAGCCGACTCCGCGGCGGCAGCGATCGGAGGGGGAGCGGCGGCGGCGATCGACGAGGAGGGCGGCGCCACCGGCATGGGCCAACTCGCCGAGTCGTTCTCCGGCATCGACCCCGCGATCGTCTCGAAGTTGCTGCTGTCGATCGGGGCCGTCGTGGCGATCTGGCTGGTGCGGCGCGTAGTCGTGCGCATCTTCGCGGAAAAGTTCGACGAACCGCGCGTGCGCTATCTGTGGGGCAAGGGTAGCGCCTACGTAGCGTACGCTCTCGCGTTCCTGATCCTCGGCCAGATCTGGCTGGCTTCGATCCAGAACCTCGGGACGTTCCTCGGTCTCCTGACCGCCGGTTTGGCGATCGCCCTGAAAGACCTCGTCTCGAATCTGGCGGGCTGGGCCTTCATTCTCATGCGACATCCCTTCAGGGTCGGCGACCGCATCCAGATCGGTGAGCACCGCGGCGACGTCGTCGACCTAAGGCTCTTCCAGTTCACCCTTCTCGAGATCGGAAACTGGGTGGCGGCCGACCAGAGCACCGGGCGGATCATCCACGTGCCGAACAGCCAGGTGTTTTCCGTCCCGGTGGCCAACTACACCGACGAATTCGAGTTCCTGTGGCACGAGACGCCGGTGCTGGTGACCTTCGAGAGCAACTGGCGAAAGGCCAAATCCCTCCTCCAGGAGATCCTCGATCGCGAGGCGAGAGACGTCGCCGCTCAGGCGGCGCAGACCCTCCGGCGGGGGAGCCGGAAATTCGCGATCTCCTTTCGACACTTCGGGCCGAAGGTCTACACCTCGGTGGAAGACAGCGGTGTGATGCTGACGATGCGCTTCATGGCGCCGACGAGATCGCGGCGAGCGTTCAGCGAGCGACTGTGGGAGGCGATGCTCGACGCCTTCGACGACGCCGACGACATCGATCTCGCCTACCCCACCCAGCGTGCCTACCTCAACCCGGTCGAGGGCAAGACCGGGGCGCGCAGTGAATGGCCCGTCAGCCCCGACCGCACCACACCCGAATGAGGGTCCCGGGACCCATCGACGTCGTCTCGGAGGTGAGGATCAGCGACTGGTCCACCTCCCATCCAACCCCCTCGCCCTGCGGCTCGCGCCGACCCAGGAAACAGGGTGGAGCCGCTTCGGCGAAGTCGGGCCAGGTGAAGAAGTAGATTTCCGAGAGGGTCCGCACCGCGAGTCGCCCCCCTGCAGGATGGAAGGAGGCCCCCGTGACCACGCGGCCCACATCCCAGTCCGGCTCGATTCCGAGGCGCTCGCCGGGTCCCAACTGCACCGGCTCATCGGTCTCGATCGCCTCGCGCACCCGCGAGGCCACGATGCTGAAGCGCATGATGTTGCCGGCCCGGCCCTTGGTGATGATCACGACGTCACCGGTTGGCGACACCGCCACGGCCTCGGCGTCGCGCGAGCGGTCCGGATAGAGGTACCGAAGGCGCCCCCGCGGAACCACGGCCCCGTCCCCTAGCCGGGGATCGGGCTCCGGCACGACGTGGATGGAGAGGATGTCCCGTCGACGCACGTTGTCGCCGGTGTCGGCCAGGAAGAGGCAGGTCTCGGAGCGCTCGACCGGGCAGGGACCGATGTCCATGCTCTCCCAATCCTGGGCCTCCACACCTTCGACGTCGAAGGTGGCCACCACCGCACCGGAGGCATCGACCGCGTAGAAGCGGGCGTCGTCACCCGAGTCGTTGTGCGACCACACGATTCCGGGATGCGCGCGGCTGACGGCGAGGCCCGAGCTCTCCCGGAGTTCGCGTCCCAGCTCCCCCAGCGCCTCGAACGAGTCGGGGGCGAAGGCGATGCGCATCTCGGCGTACGCGCTCTCGGCCGACGATGGGCCCGAGCTGCCGAAGCGAACCACGATGGCCGTCAGGATGACGACCGCGACGAAGAGGGCGACGAGGGTCTGGGCCCGAAGGCCACCGTCACGAACGGGCTCCATGGCCCCAATCTGTCGCGGGTCGCCGCATTCGTGCCACCCCGACGCTCGCGGCCTGCGCACCGAGCCGTTGGGCCGGTATCGAGTGCCGGAACTCTGAACGTTTCACTCGTGTCGCGGGTCCAACGTGCGATCACGTTCGAACTCCCATCGCCACTCGGACCACTCGACGCACATGCACCGCCGCACCCTCCACCCCTCGCTCCTCGCCGCCCTCGGCGTCTGTGCCGCCCTCGTCGCCGCGCCGGCAGCAGGGCAGACCGTCTCGGGCGTGGTGTGGGACGGCGTCGACGGCGGGCCCATCGCGCAGGCGCGGGTCACCGCGCTCGCGCCCGACGGCACCCCGCTGGGGCCCGAAGTCGCCACTGATGTCGGCGGGCGGTTCCAGATCGACCTGACCGGCCTTACGGGCGACCTCTTCGTGATCGCGCAGAAAGACGGGTGGGCGACGAGCGCCCCCCACCAGGTCGGGGGTGAGGCCCAGGCGAGCGCCGGCCTCCTGCTCGAGATGCGACGGGTCGGGGCCCGCCTCGAGGAAGTGACGCTGGAGGAGGGTGGGCTTACCGACGACGAGGCGGCGCGCGTCGTGGGCTTCGTCGTCGACAGCGACAATGGGCGCGGCATCCCGACCGCCCAGGTAGAGGTGGTGGGCACCGATCGCCGCGTGACCACCGACGCGAACGGCATGTTCGTGCTCGAGGGCCTCGCCCCGGGCGAAACGGCGCTGGCGATCTCGCACCTCAGCTACGCCACCTCGGGACGCCTCTTCCGGGCTCGAGCCGGGCAGGCCTACGAGCTCCGGGCCGCACTCGCCCCCGAAGCGATCGCGCTGGAGGGTATCGAGGTGACGACACGCTCGCCCTCCTGGTATCGACGCATGGAGGGACTGCAGTTCCGGATGAGCCGAGGCCTGGGCGGCACCTTCGTGCTCGATACCCAGCTCGAGGCGCGCGGCTACCCGCCGGTCGCCGAGGTGCTGCGCTCGCTCCAGGGTGTGCGTGTGCGCAAAGCCAACCGGTTCGACTATACGGTCAACTTCCGCAACTGTGAGATGCCTCCGGTGCTGTTCATCGACGGCATCCAGGTCAATCAACCCGAGTTGGGTGCCGCGATGCCCGAGTTGGCCGCCATACCGGCCATGGACGTCCAGGCGATCGAAGTCTACCGCGGAGCCTCGACGATCCCGCCGGAGTTCGCGGGCCCCGATGCGATGTGTGGTGCCATCGCCATCTGGAGCAAGCGGGGAGGCTGACTCACCCCGACCGTTCGGCCCAGATCTCCCGGCCGAGGGTGCGGGCGATCGACGGAATCGCGTCGATGTCGTCGGCCGACGTGTGGATGTTGACGACGCAGGCACGCAGGTAGTAGCGACCGCCGACCACGGCGTTCGAGACGAAGGCGTCGCCACCGCGCTCCATCCGGCTCTGGATCTCGCGGTTCAGCGCCGTGAGTTGCTCCTCGACCGCATCGTCTCCCTCCCCGTCGGCGAGTTCGGGCGGCACGTACCGGAAGGTGGAGATGCTCAGCCCGCCCGGTCCGACGCGAAGGTCGACGGAGGCCTCGACGGCCTCGTCGAGCCGGCGCGCGAGCGCGATATCGTCGGAGATCATCCTGGCGTACCCCGCCCGCCCCGCCTGCCGGAGCTGCATCCACACCTTGAGGGCGCGAAAGCCACGTGAGTTCTGTGGCCCGATGTCGACGAAATTCGTGGCCTCCGTCCCGAAGTGGTAGTACGGCGGGTGGTAGGCGAAGGCCGCGCGGAGTCGAGCGGGGTCCCGAACGAGCGCACACCCCGCCTCGAGAGGGGCGTACAACCACTTGTGTGGATCGACGGCGACCGAATCGGCGAGGGCGAGTTGCCGTAGCTCGTCGGGGGCATCGGGCGACGCCGCCGCGAAGCCGCCGTACGCACCATCGACGTGAAACCACACCTCTTCGTCACGGCACAATCGGGCGATCGCCCCCAGCGGATCGACCGCTCCGGTGCTGACCGATCCGGCCGTACCCACGACCATCATGGGTTCGTCGCCGGCGGCCCGGTCGCTGCGCAACGCCTCGCCGAGGGCTCCCACCCGCATGCGGAGCCGCTCATCGGTCTCGATCCACCGCACGGCGTCGGTCCCCAGTCCCGCGAGATCGGCCGCCTTCTGCACCCACGTGTGGGTCTCGGCCGATGCGTACACGCGCAGCCGCGGCGCAGCCCCTCCCAACCCTCGTGCCCGCATGGCCCAGCGCTCCCCCACCGCCGCCCGCGCCGCCCAGAACCCGACGGTGTTGGCCATGTTGCCACCGCTGACGAGCAGCCCGCCCGTGCCCCCGGGCATGCCGATGAGATCGGCCATCCAGCGCACCGCCTGGGCCTCGATCTCGCTCGCCATGGGCGACAGCACCCACGCGCCCAGGTTGGGATTCATCGCCGACGCCAGGAAGTCGGCGAGCACGCCGAGTGGGGCCGGCGAACCGGTGATGTAGCCCAGGAACTTCGGATGGCCGTTGAAGAGGGAGTGCTCGACGAGCAGATCCGTGGCCTGGCGCAGAATCGTCGCCGGATCGGTACCCGTCTCCGGGAGCGGCGCATCGGCCCCGAGTGCGGCGCGGATCTGCCCCGGTCCCTCCCCTGCCGTGACGGCGCGATCGGGGAGGCGATCGAAGTGCTCGGCGAGCCGTTCGACGAGCTCGTGGCCGAGAGCTCGAAAGGTATCGCCGTCGAGATGGAGGGGGGTCGTCCGAGGCATCGTCCGCGTGGGTTCGGGAATCGTCCACACACACTACCGGGTCGACCCGTCCGGGCGAAGGGACACCTTCCGACCAATCCGTTATCATGCGCGGTGTCTACACTCTCCCCCCGATCCGTCTTCGTCTTCTGGGTCCCGCTGGCCGCCACCTGGCTGATGATGTCGGTGGAGGGCCCGATCCTCGCCGCGGTCATCGCGCGCCTCGCAGACCCGACCTTCAACCTCGCCGCCTACGGGGTCGCCTTCGCCTTCGCGATCCTGGTCGAGGCTCCCGTGATCATGCTCATGAGCGCCTCGACGGCGCTGGTGCAGGACGCACCGAGCCTTCGACGCCTGCGGGTCTTCACATGGGGCCTCAACGCCCTCGCGACCGGTCTGCTTCTCCTGGTGCTGGTGCCCCCGGTGTTCGAGGTCCTCATGGTCGATCTGATCGACCTCCCGCCCGAGGTCGCCCGCATCACCTACGGGGCCCTCTGGATCTTCCTCCCGTGGCCAGCGGCGATCGGATACCGCCGTTTCCTCCAGGGACTCCTCATCCGGGCCGGACGCACCCGGCTCGTCGCAGTCGGCACGGTGATCCGGCTGGGAGCGATGGTCGCCACGGCCCTCGGGCTCGCGATCTTCGCCGACCTCGCCGGCGCCTGGGTCGGTGCGGCGGCGCTCTCGGCCGGGGTCTGCGTGGAGGCCGTCGCCGCCCGGGTGATGGCCCGGGACACCCTCGCGGAGCTGTCGACCGTGGCTCCCGCCGACGGTGGCGACGGGCCGAGTTACGACAGCATCGCGCGCTTCTACATTCCCCTGGCGCTCACCTCCCTCATCGGCCTGACGGTTCAGCCGCTCCTCACCTTCTTCATGGGTCGAGCTCCGGCGCCCCTCGAGTCGCTCGCCGTGTTTCCCGTGGTGCACGCCCTCTCGTTCGTGTTCCGCTCGTTCGGGTTGAGCTACCAGGAAGCCGCCATCGCCCTGCTCGGGCGCCACAACGAGTACTACCGGATCATGCGTCAGTTCGGGCTCTGGCTCGCACTGGCCACCTCGGGCGGCCTCGGACTGGTCGCCTTCACGCCCCTCGCATCCGTCTGGCTGGTGACGATCTCGGGGCTGACGCCCGAACTCGCCGAATACGCGATCTGGCCCATTCGCATCATGGTACCGCTACCCGCCCTCTCCGTGATCCTCTCCCTTCAGCGGGCCGTCCTGGTGCAGGGCCGTCGCACCTCGCCCATCTCGGGAGCGACGGTGGTCGAAGTCCTTGGCATCGCGATCCTCTTCCCTCTGTTCGGCTTCGGATTCGGGTGGGTGGGTGCGACGGCCGCATTCATCGCGTTCCTCGGCGCTCGATTCGCGGGCAACGTGTATCTGTTGCGGCCCGTGCGGGAGGTCCTTCGCACCACCGACCCGCCGGCGACCGGACCGGACGTTTAACGAATCTGCGGCACCCCGCATCGGACACCCAGCACACGGATCCGAACTGCTCCCATCCCCCGATACTCGCAGATTGAGAGGACACTCCCATGCGCTATTCACTCCCCACGCTCGGGCTGGCCGCAACGTTGGCCCTGGCCGCCTGCGACGACGAAGCGACTCCCCCCGAGGTCACGTCGCAGCTCAACGCCGACATCGCCGAGGTCGTCGCCGATGCAGCCCTCGAAGATCTGGGCATCATGGCGGCGGCCGCCCCCCTGCGCGGTCCGCTCGCGGCCGCCGCGAACAACCCCCGCGGCGACCTGGAGCGCGATCGTACCGTGACCTTCTACGACGAAGGCGGTGCCGAGCAGGAAGAATACGACGAAGAGACCACCGCATCGCTCCGTGTGGTTACGACGGTGGAAGGCAGCATCGAGCGAAACAGCCTGTCGGCGTCGGTCGATCGCTTCCGCGACATGACCGCGACCGGTCTGCTCGGCGAAGAGACGGAGCGCACCTGGAACGGCGCCGGCGTCACGGAAGTCGCCCGTACCCGCGTCAGTGACGACTTCGGTACGCGCACCTACGAGTTCGAAGCCGAGGCCGAGGTCGAGGGCGTCGTGCGCGCCGTCGACAAGGTCGCACAACCCTGGCCGCTCGCCGGAACGATCACCCGTTGGGTGGTCGTCGTGATCGTCAACGGGCCCAATGGAGACGAGGTCCGGGAGCGCACGACGGTGTTGACCTTCAACGGGACCCAGTATGCGACCCTCGAGGTCGACGGCGAGACCTTCGAGGTCGACCTCGCCGCACGGCAGGCGGAGCGGGCAAGCCGGAAGAAGGGCGGCACCTGACCTTTCGCGTCCGAGTAGCGCGGATCGGGCCGGCCCTCCAGCGGGGGGTCGGCCCGTTTCGTTCGCGCAACGCGTTGCGCCGGGGGCGGTCGCATCGAAAATTCGGGTAGCCTCTCCCCGACTCACACGCGCCATGCAGAGCCCTCCACTCTTCTCCCCTTTCGTCGTCGCCATCCCGAACCACACACCTCTCCCCACCTTCGGCCGGACGGCCGAACCCACCCCACCCGGGAGCGAATGATCGACGGAGGCGCTCTCGTCGGGGCGCTGCGCATCACGACCTCGGCACTCCGGGCCACCGGTGCCTTCGTGGTGGGCGCCGACGAGCAGAATCCACGGCTCATCGCGGGCACGCCGCACGCCGAGCGGATCGGGCCGGCACTCGCGCCCGGGTTGATGCGCGCACTCGTCGCCGGGCGGACGCTCACGGTGCCGCTCGCCGCGACCCATTCACGCTTTCGGGATCTGCCCGTGGTGCGGAAGACCGGGGGCAGTGTCTTCGCTCCCGAGGTGGGTGCGCTGGTCTGCATGCCACTGCGAAGCGACGAGGGAGAGGTGATCGCCGGACTCTGCCTCTGGGATACCACCCCAAGAGCCTGGTCTCCCGACGATCTGGCCCGACTACAGGACGCCGCGGCGCTGATGGCGCCGATCCTCACGGGGGGATGGGCTCAGATCGAGGCACGGCTCGGGGCATCGTCGGGTGTGGCCGAGGATTCGCACTCCGGGGACCTCGACCTGGCACTGGCCGACGTCGTAGGTGAACTCGGGCGTTCCGACGACTGGTTCGATGCTGCCCTGGCGTCTCTCCGGGACGGCGTTGTCGTCGTGCGCGCTCCAGACGGGCAGGTCCTGCGCGCCAATCCCGAGTACCTCCGCCTGTCGGAGGGTGGGAGCGACGGCACCGGCGGAGTACCCACGGAGCTGTTTACGCAGGGAGGATCCCGACTCGACCCCGATCAGCACCCGCTGACCCGGGCACTCGGGGGTGAGGAGGTACGTGCGCTTCTGGTGTGCACGGCCGAGAACCCCGACGACGACGAGGCCCACTGGTGGGAGGTGAGCGCGGCCCCGCTGTACGACGCCCGACCGGCGATCGTGGGCGCCGTGCTGGTCATCCACGACGTCACGGAGGTGAGGCGGCTGCAGGAATCGCTCTACCGGAGCCAGGAGCACCTCGTGCACGCCCACAAGATGGAGTCGGTCGGCCGACTGGCCGGGGGTATGGCCCACGACTTCAACAACCTGTTGACGGCGATCATGGGCTTCGGGGAACTCCTGCTCGAGGACATGGACACCGCCGATCCGGCCCGCGAGGACGCGCTCGAGATCGTACGCTCCGCGTCGCGAGGCCGAGATCTGACCAACCAACTTCTCGCCTTCAGTCGACGTCGTTCCACCCAGCCCACCGTGCTCGACCTCAACGAGGGCGTGGAGTCCAGCCGCCGCCTCGTGGAGCGGCTTCTGGACGACCGCGTGCGGCTGGTCACGTCGTGTCACGACGACGCCGGGCGAGTGCGGATCGACCGCACCGAGCTCGAGCAGATCCTCGTGAACCTGGCCCTGAACGGCCGAGATGCCCTTCCGCCGGAGGGCGGCACCGTGCGCATCGAGACGGCGCCGATCGACCTGGTGCATCCGGTCGAGGCGGAGCCGCGGGCGATTCCCACCGGCCGGTGGGAGACGCTGGCGGTGATCGACGACGGGACCGGGATGGATGCCACCCTGCGGAGCCGCATCTTCGAGCCGTTCTTCACCACCAAGGCCGTCGGAGAGGGCACGGGGCTCGGGCTGGCGACCGTGCAGGGAATCGTGAAGCGAGCCGGCGGGCACATCGAAGTCGACAGCCGGCCGGGCGGAGGGACCGCGTTTCGCCTCTACCTCCCCTCGGCCGACGAAGCGGTCGAGGCGACCGGAGGCGACGACCCCTCCGCCCCGATGGCGGGCAGCGAGACCGTACTCCTCGTCGAGGATCAGGATCAGATCCGTTCGCTGCTGGCCCGTCAGCTCGAACGCGCCGGCTTCACGGTGATGGAGGCCTCGAACGGACACGAGGCGCTGGGGGTGTGGTCGACCAGCTCCGAGGGGATCGACGTCGTCGTCTCCGACATCGTCATGCCGGTCATCGACGGACCCACGATGGTCGAGAAGGCCCGGGCGACCCGCCCGGACCTTCCCGTGATCTTCATCTCCGGCTACCCGGGCGCAGCCGACCCCTCGGAGCGCGAGATCCCGCTGCCGGAATCTCAGCTGGTGAGAAAGCCGTTCGCGGCCGCCGAGTTGATTGCGGCTATCCGAACCGCACTCGACGGCCGCTGAACCGCCGCCTGGGTGTGTCTTCGGCCTACTTCACGAAGAGCATGTCGCGGTAGGTCGGAATCGGCCACAGGTCGTCTGCGACGAGCTTCTCAAGCGCATCGACGCAGCGGCGCACCTCACCCATCGCGGGAATGATGTTGGCCCGCATGTGCTCGGCCTTCTCTTCGATCTCCTCGCCGCCGAGTTCGGCGTTCTGCGCGACGAGCACGTCGAGGGCGTCGACCAGTTCGTCGATGGCGCCCGAAACCGCTTTGGCGGTCGCCACGACACCGCGCACCCCGAGCCCGAGGTCGTCGGCACGTTCGGCCGCCAGGAGCAGCTCCGACAGATACCGGTTCGCCGCGGGAAGAATCATCGTCCGGGCCATGTCGGCCGCCGTCTCGCCCTCGATGTTGATGGTGTAGAAGTACTGCTCCACCATCACCTCGTGACGACTCTCCAGCTCGGCACGCGACAACACCTCGTACTTCTCGAAGAGGGCGGCGTTTTTGGCGGCGACCAGAGACGGGAGGGCGTCGAGCGTGCTGCGCAGGTTGAGGAGTCCGCGCCGCTCGGCCTCTTCGACCCACTCGTCGCTGTAGCCGTCGCCGTTGAAGATGATGTGCTTGAACTTGACCACCTCGTCGGCGAGAACGCCGCGCAGGGCGTCATCCAGCTCGGCGCCCTCCGCCATCCGACCCTCGAGATCGACGACCATCTCGTCGATCGCCTCGGCGACGATCGTGTTCAGGACGGTCGCCGGGAACGAGATGCTCTGACTCGACCCGAGCGCCCGGAACTCGAACTTGTTGCCCGTGAAGGCGAACGGTGAGGTGCGGTTGCGATCACCCGCATGTCGCGGGATGTGGGGCAGCGCATTCACGCCGAGCCCCAGAAGGCCGCTCGACATCGACGAGTCAGCCGAGCCGGCCTGTTCGATCTGCTCGTAGATGTCGGTCAACTGGTCGCCCAGGAACACACTGATGATCGAAGGTGGAGCCTCGTTGGCCCCCAACCGGTGGTCGTTGCCCGCGAAGGCGATCGAGACGCGCAGCAGGTCCTGGTGACGCTCCACGGCCTTCAACACGGCCGAGCAGAAGAAGAGAAACTGCATGTTCTCGTGCGGCGTCTCGCCCGGCTCGAGCAGGTTCTGGCTCTCGGTCCCGACCGACCAGTTCAGGTGCTTGCCCGAGCCGTTGACCCCGGCGAAGGGCTTCTCGTGGAGCAGGCACACGAGCCCGTACCGGCGCGCGACGTTGCGCAGCGTCGACATCGTGAGCTGTTGGTGGTCGGCGGCGATGTTGGCGTCCTCATAGATCGGCGCCATCTCGTACTGACCGGGAGCCACCTCGTTGTGTCGCGTCTTGAGGGGTACCCCGAGGCGGTACAACTCGAGTTCGACGTCGTTCATGCAGTCCAGCACCCGCTCCGAGATCGACCCGAAGTAATGGTCGTCGAGCTCTTGCCCGCGCGGGGGCTTGGCGCCGAAGAGGGTGCGCCCGGCGGTGATCAGGTCCGGACGCCGGTAGGCGAACTCCTCGTCCACGAGGAAGAACTCCTGCTCCGGCCCCAGGGTGGCGCGCGCACGACGCGCCGGCTTCCCGAACAATTCGAGGGCGCGCCGCGCCTGGGTGTCGAGCGCCTGGATGGACCGCAGGAGCGGCGTCTTCTGGTCGAGCGCATCACCGGTCCAGGAGGCGAAGGCCGTCGGGATGCAGAGATAGGCGCCGCCCGGCCCCTCGCGCAGGAAGGCTGGCGAGGTAGGATCCCAGGCCGTGTACCCACGGGCCTCGAAGGTGGCCCGCAGTCCCCCCGAAGGAAACGACGACGCATCCGGCTCGCCCTGGACGAGCTCGGCGCCGCTGAATTCAGCGATCGCCCGCCCGTCTCCGGTGGGCGAAAGGAACGAGTCGTGCTTCTCGGCGGTCAACCCGGTGAGCGGCTGGAACCAGTGGGTGAAGTGGGTCGCTCCACGCTCGATGGCCCAATCCTTCATCGCAACCGCGACGGTGTCGGCCACGGACGGGTCGAGCGGCGTGTGGTCTTCGATGGTCTTGAGGAGCGCCTTGTAGGCCGGCTTCGGGAGGCGGGCCTGCATCGAGGTGAGGCTGAAGGTGTTCGCTCCGAACTCCTCTTCGAGATCGACCCGCTGCGACTCGCCGTCCGGACGGGCGGGAGAGTCCTTTACGGCAGCGAGCGAGTCGAATCGGCGGGGTAGCGTACGTGTCATCGGCGGAAGGTCCCGGAATGGATGAGTGGATCACATGAGGGAGAAGCTGAGAGGATCGACCCGGCCCCTCAACCCCTGAAACACCTCATGAGAATTATCTTTTTTAACCTATTTTTGATAATCTTATGATATGGCTTCGATCCGACGCACCCACCTCTACGAGCAGATGCAGCGGGCCCTCGCACAACCGGGGCCCACACTGATCCTCGTCGACGGCTCCCCTGGATCCGGCAAGACCCACATCCTGAGTCGCGGCCTGCGCACACAACGTCGGGCCGGCGGGGGTTGGGCGCCCACGATCGGCATCGCGGCATCGGTCGGCCCGGCGGCGCGGCAGCTCCTGCAGTTCGCCCGGACCCTTCGGGACGGCGGCATCGAAGGCCAAGACGGGTTCGATTCGTGGAGCGACGCCTTCGCTCGACTGGTGTCGCACCTCCACGACCACCGATCACCGAGAGCCGTCGTGATCGACGACGTCGAGGCACTGCGGCCGGCATCACCCGACGTGTCGGCGGGGCTGCGGCACCTGTGGACCTCCGTTCGGGCGCACGCCCTGCCGCTGCGGCTGATCGTCTCGTCGTCGGAGCCCGATGCGTTTCGCGCCTTGCTCGGGCCCGATGGCCCCTTCGCGGGCGCCGAGCCGATTCGGATCCACGTGACGCCCGTGAGCCTTCGCGAGGTGCGCGAACACCTGCCCCGGTGGTCTCCCCTCGACCGCTTCATGCTCACAGCCTGCCTCGGCCGATTCCCGGAGGCGCTCGGTGGGGTCGATCCTGAAGTCCGATGGTCGACCAACGTGCAACGGCTGTTGGCCGGACATCGAGCGCCGTTCTACGGCCGGCCCCCGCTTCGACTGCGGGCGTCCGTCCAGAAGCCCGATCGCTACGTCGGGATCCTCTCGGCACTGGCCGACGGGGCGCGCGAGTGGGCCGCACTGTACCGACACGACCCCACCTTCACCGCCGGAAGCCAGCTGGGGCCCTACCTGGGCACCCTTCAGCGGATGGGGTGGGTCGAGGTCGAGCGCTCGCTCGATGCGCCGGCGCGGTCGAGAAAGCAGCGCTATCGCCTGACGGACCCCATGGTCGCCTTCTGGTACGCGGGTGTGGAGCGCGCGCGGGCGCGCCTTCTCGCGGGATACAGTCCGAGTCAGGTGTGGCGGACCCATCTGGCGAGCGCCGCCGAGGCGCAGGCCCAAAGGTGGTTTCAGGTAGCGTGCCGCGCCGCCCTCCG
>JANQNV010000083.1 GCA_028279425.1 Longimicrobiales bacterium
GAGCGCGGGCGCGCCGTCACGGCGCGGCGGAACCGGGGGCTCGGTGACCGCATCGCCGAGGCGGTGCCCGGGGTCGGACGGGTCGGTGGAGGGACGTTCCCGGAGCATGCGCTGCCGTCGCGGGTCATTCGGATCGGGGGTCGACGGGAGAGCGCCGGCCGCCTCGCGGCCGCCCTGCGCGCGGGCGATCCACCCGTGGTCGTCCGCGTCGACCGGGATACGGTGCTCGTCGACCTTCGCACGGTGGACCCGGGTCAGGACGGTGTGGTGCTGCACGCGCTGCTCGCCGCACTGGGCGCGTCCGGGGGAGAGGCCGGGGCGGCCGAAACGACCCCGTGAGTGCCCCGGCGACCGGTGTCGACGCCCGCCTCGAACGGGCCGTGTTCATCGATCGCGACGGCACGCTGATCGAGGAGCGGCACTACCTGGCGGACCCGGGGGGCGTCGAACTGATTGCCGGCTCAGCGGCCGCCCTTCGGCGACTCCGACGACACGGCTGGAGGATCGTGGTCGTCACCAACCAGTCGGGCATCGCGCGCGGCCGCCTTTCGGTCGACGACTACCACGCCGTGGCGGCCAGGCTCGACGCCCTCCTCGCTGCGGAAGGGGCGTGGCTCGACGCGACCTGCTATTGCCCGCATCACCCCGACGTGACCGGCCCGTGCGGGTGCCGCAAGCCGGCGCCGGGGCTGCTGCTGGCCGCTGCGCGGTCTCTGGGCGTGGGCCCCGCACGGAGCTACATGGTCGGCGACAAGGCGTCCGACGTCGGGGCCGGGCTCGCGGCGGGTGCCACCCCGATTCTGGTTCGGAGCGGGTACGGGCGCGCGACCGAGGGGGAAGGGGGGCTCGTGGAGGGTCTGACCGTGGTCGACTCCCTCGTCGAGGCCGCCGACTGGATCCTCGCCGTCGAGTCGAATTCGCAGTCGGGCGCCGCGCGTTGACCCCACCCTCGCTTCGGGATAGTTTCGGCCAGTTTTTCTGACAGGAACGGGGATGGTGGCCGGAGGGTATCAGCCCTTCGTCATACCGGTTCGCCCATTCCACGTTCGAGGAGGAGTTTGGGCATGTTGACGCTCACACCGACCGCGGTGTCGAAAGTTCAGGAGTTCATCACGGAGCACGGGGCGGGCGACGTCTCGGGCCTCCGGGTCGCCGTTCTTCCGGGTGGGTGCTCGGGCTTTCAGTACGGGCTGAACATCGAAGATGGCCCCGAAGACGAGGACGAGATCCTCGACCTCGCGGGCGTACGCGTGTTCGTCGACCCCTTCAGCGTTCAGTACCTCGAAGGCGTCGAGATCGACTACGTTTCCAGCATGATGGGATCGGGCTTCAGCTTCCGGAATCCCAACTCGGCAGGCGGCTGCGGCTGCGGGTCTTCCTTCACCGTCTGAAGCCGCGGCTGACGTCGTACGTATTCGGGTCCGCGGGTCGAAGCATCCGCGGGCCGTCGTGCACGGCCGGCCTCACGGCGCCCGAATGTCTCCCGTCTACCGAGTCTGCTCCATGTCTACAACGCTCGACCTCCTCCCGACCCCTCTCGACTATGCGGCACTGCCCAAGGCCGATCTCGTAGAACGGATCCGACGGCGGAAGGAGGAGCGCAACGCGGTCATCCTCGGGCACAACTATCAGCGGGTGGAGATCCAGGAAGTCAGTGACTACCTCGGCGACTCCCTCGGCCTCAGCCAGGAGGCGGCCGCCACCGACGCCGACGTCATCGTGTTCTGTGGCGTGCACTTCATGGCCGAGACGGCGAAGGTATTGTCGCCGACCAAGACGGTCCTCATGCCCGACCTGCGGGCCGGGTGCCCGATGGCGGACTTCGTGACGGGCGACGCGCTCCGGCGTCTGAAGGACCAACATCCGGGAGCGGCCGTGGTCGCCTACGTGAACTCGACCGCCGAGGTGAAGGCGCTGTCGGACATCTGCTGTACGTCGTCCAACGCGGTGCGGGTGGTGGAGAGCATCCCGCGCGACCAGACGATCTTGTTCGTACCCGATCGGAACCTGGGCGCGTACGTGGCCGAGAAGACGGGCCGCGACAACATCATCTCGTGGGACGGCTACTGCTACGTGCATGACGACTTGATCCTCGACGAGCTCGCCGATGTGCGGGCCCGCCACCCGGATGCTCCCTTCGTGGTGCACCCCGAGGCGCGTCCGGAGTTGCTCGAGGCGGCCGATTTCGTCACGTCGACCGCGGGGATGGTCGATCTGGCGGCCGAGCACGACGCCCTCATCATCGGGACGGAGCGCGGACTCGTCGACCGACTGACGCGGAAGTACCCCGAGAAGAAGCTCCTCCCGCTCTCCGGGGCGGCCGTGTGCGGGAACATGAAGATGAACTCGCTCGCCAAGCTCGCGTGGTGCCTCGACCACGGGGAATACGAAGTGCGGCTCGATGAAGAGGTGCGCGCCGGGGCGGAGCGGGCTCTGCGTCGCATGCTCGACCTCTCCGGTGGATGGTCGGCGCCGACGTCGGAAGAGGCGGCCCTCGAGGAAGCCGGCGTGCGTCCGCGGGGATGTGGGTGTTCGTGATACACCCACCTCGGCGATGACGGCAGGCTCTGCGGAGTCCAGTAGCGTACGGGGCTTTACCGGCGGGGCCTTTGCCGAAAACGGATACGTCGTGCGCGATGCCGAGGCGGGGTGCGCTCTCGTCGTCGACCCGGGCGCGTGTGCGGTCGAGCAGGTGGCCTGGCTTCGGGAGACGGGTGACCGCCTCGATGCCATCGTCCTCACGCATGCGCACCTCGACCACGTCGAGGGTGTGCCCGCGGTCCGACGGGCCTTCCCCGACGTCCCGATCCTGCTTCACCCCGCCGACCTGGCGCTCTACCGCGCGGTGCCCCAGCAGGGCGCGGCTTTCGGGGTCGACGTCGAGGAGCTTCCCGAGCCCACCGATGTGCTCGAGGCGGGAGCGACGCTGCGCTGCGGCGCGCTGGCGTTCCGCGTGCGCGAGGCCCCCGGGCACGCACCTGGGCATGTCGTCCTCGTCGAGGAAGACCGCGGATATGCCCTCACCGGCGATGTGATCTTCCTCGGGTCCATTGGGCGCACCGACCTGCCGGGAGGCGACTTCCACACGCTCATGGCATCGATCCGAGAGCAGATCCTGACCCTGCCCGACGACATGCGTCTGCTGCCGGGCCATGGGCCGGAGACGACGGTGGGGCACGAACGGAGGCACAATCCGTTTCTCGTCCCCCAGTACCGGGGACGCTTCGTGTGACGAGCATACCTTCGGCCGGCGATCCCGTGGGCGCGTCGCTGCGCGCCGCGGTCTTCGCATCCGGTGGGGGGTCGAATCTCCAGTGCTTGCTCGACGTCGAACGTTCGGCGCCCGACGAGACCCCGTGGCGAATCGTCCTGGTGGTGAGCGACCGGGAATCGGCTGGGGCGCTGGGAAGGGCCGCCGAGGCGGGGGTCACGACGCGGGTGATCCCGGTGTCGCGGCGCGACCCGACCGAGGTCGCGGATGAGACGGTCGACGTGTTGACCGACGCCGCCGTCGATGTCGTGTTTCTCGCGGGATACCTTCGCCTCGTTCCCGCTCCCGTAGTGGCCCGATGGCGCCGGCGAATCCTGAACGTCCACCCCGCGTTGCTCCCCTCCTTCGGTGGGAAGGGGATGTGGGGGCGCCACGTGCACGAGGCCGTGCTCGCCTCTGGCGCCAGGGTGACGGGACCGACCGTCCACTTCGTCGACGAGGAGTACGACGAGGGGACGATCCTCGCCCAGTGGCCGGTACCTGTGAAAGCGGGCGATACCCCCGACCTTCTTGCCAAGCGTGTCCTCGAAGCCGAGCATCGGCTCTACCCGGCGGCGGCGGCGCATTTGTGCCGAGCCCTCCTCGCCGGTCGCACACCCTCGCCCCTCGACGCGCCGGGCCCTCACTTCGGCGCCTCCGCTCTCCCCCTCGATCCTGCCATGCCATGACTGCTCGCCGCGCGCTCCTCAGTGTTTCCGACAAGACCGGGATCGTCGAGTTCGGAGCCGGGCTGATCCAACGGGGGTTCGAACTGTTGTCGACGGGGGGCACCGCGCGCGCGCTCCGCGACGCGGGTCTCGCCGTCACCGAGGTCGCCGAAATCACGCGGCACCCCGAGATGATGGAGGGCCGCGTGAAGACGCTGCACCCGGCGGTACACGCGGGTTTGCTCGCCCGGCGGGACAGGCCGGACGACATGCGCGCGCTCGACGAACACGGGTACGGACCGATCGATCTCGTCGCGGTCAACCTGTACCCGTTCCGTGAGACGGTCGCGGGGGGGGACCCGGGGATCGAGGTCGCGATGGGCAAGGTCGACATCGGCGGTCCCACCATGATCCGCGCTGCCGCGAAGAACCATCGCGACGTGTGGGTGGTCGTCGACCCCACCGACTACGCGGACGTGCTCGCCTGCGTGGGGGGGGATGTGGCGGACGAGGGCCGGCTCCGTCGCGCACTCGCCGCCAAGGTGTTCCAGCACGTCAGCGCGTATGACGCGGCGGTGGCCGACTATCTCGCGTCGCCCGAAGCAGATCCACCTTCGTTCGGGGTGGGCGCCGCCACTGGACGCACGCTTCGGTACGGTGAGAATCCCGACCAGTCGGCGTCGTTTCACCCTCTCGGCGACGCGCCCCACGGTGTGGCCGCGCTCGAGCAGTTGCACGGGAAGGAGCTCTCCTACAACAACCTGCTCGACCTCGACGGAGCGCTGCTCGCGCTCGCGCCGTTCGCCTACTCGCCCCGGCCGGCCGTCGCGATCATCAAGCACACCACGCCGTGCGGGCTCGCGACTTCGGATACCTTGGCCACGGCCTACCGACAAGCCCTGGCGAGTGATCCCGTGTCGGCCTTCGGTTCGGTGATCGCGATGAACCGGGTCGTGGACGCCGAGACGGCCGGAGCCGTGTCGGAGTTGTTCGTCGAATGCCTGGTCGCGCCCGGCTTCGAGCCGGCGGCCCGGGAGATCCTCACCCGCAAGAAGAACATCCGGCTCCTGGTGCTTCCCGGGATCGCGACGCCGCTCGAGTCGGAGCCGAGCGATGGCGCCTGGACCGAGGCCGATGAGCGCATTCGCGCGACGGGGCGCGCTCTGGTGGAGCACTCACGACGGCCGCAGGCCCGGGTGTTCC
>JANQNV010000089.1 GCA_028279425.1 Longimicrobiales bacterium
TTGCCGTAGCTATCGCTACGCCGCGTCGTTCCGCCTCGCCCCCGCGGCGCCTCCGCACCCTCGGCGGTCACCAGACTTTGGCGACACTACACTAGGAGCATGCCCTCGAGGGGTCCGGCCGCCGCACGAGACGCGCGGCGAGGGTGGCGATTCGGCCCGTCGCGTCGGACCTTACACCTAACATGCCCCCCGACGACCACAGTCCCCCCCGCTCCCCTCCGTCGGCAACGGTGGTGGTTCCCACCTACGCCCGACCCGCTCGCCTGGCCCGCTGCGTATCCGCGCTCGTGGCTCTCGAGTACCCCCGCGAACGTCTCGAGATCATCGTCGTCGACGATGGGAGCCCGGAACCGATCGTCCTCGACCCCCTGCCCGAGGGCGCACCGGCCGTACGCGTGGTTCGCCAGTCGAACACCGGACCGGCGAGAGCCCGCAACGCCGGAGCCCGGGCCGGCTCGGGCGAGGTGCTGGCCTTCACCGACGATGATTGCATGCCCGATCCCGCATGGCTGCGTCATCTCGTGGCGGCGCTGGACGAGGCACCGACGGCCCTCGTAGGCGGGCATACGACGAACGCCCTTCGCGACGATATCTGGGCGGAGGCGAGCCAGACGCTGGTCGACTTCCTCTACCACTACTTCCCCTCGGCTCGGAGCCTCCAACCGTTCTTCACCTCCAACAACCTCGCGGCCACCGCCGAGGCGTTCTGGAGTGTGGGGGGCTTCGACGAGTCGTTTCGCCTGAGCGCGGGCGAGGACCGGGACTTGAGTGAACGGTGGCAGGGCCCCCTGAGACGCGCACCCGAGGCGCGGGTCCTGCACTACCACGCCATGGGCCCCGCCAGCTTCTATCGCCAGCACCACACGTACGGGCGCGGGGCCGTGCACCTGACGAGGCGTCGCCGGCAGCGCACCGGAAACGAGCCCGGACTCGAGCCGCTCTCGTTCTATCTTCGCATGCTCGGCTTTCCCGTGCGCCGCCACGGTCTGCTGAAGGGCCTGCGCGTCTCCGCCCTGATCGCGTTGAGCCAATTCGCCACGGCTGCGGGGGTGTTCTCAGAGAAGCGCGCCACCGACTCGACGCGAGCCGCCGTCGACTCCTGAAGGTGCTCGGGGCGCTCGACCAGATGGACGTCTTGCCCCTCGCAAAAGCGGTCGCATAGCTTTGGGTGCACACCGGCCTTACCCGCCGCCCGTCCCCGATCGTCGTCGCTTCGGGGGGTAGCATCGAGGCGAAGGGCCCGGGCCGCGCTCCTCCCGCGGAGGGGTCTTCTTCAGATCCGGAGACGCTCCGGTCTCGGCATGGGCACGACGAAGGAAGCGCTGCAGAAGGACGGTAGGACGAGGATCCGGTCGGACCTCGAGTTCGTGATGTCGTGTTTCGCCGATATGCTCCGGTCGCTGGGCGAACCGGAGGTGGCGGCGAGCCTTCCGTGGATCGACGACGAGCGCCCGCCGTTGGCTTCACCCCCGGAAGGAAAGCTGGCCCAGGCCTTCGGCATGGCCTTCGAACTCCTGAATCTCGTGGAGGTGAACCGAGCGACCCACTTTCGCCGACAGATGGAGACCCACTTCGGGCTTCCGGCGATTCGTGGATCGTGGGGCGAAACCCTCGCGCGCTGGCAGGGCGAGGGGCACACGCCCCAGGCCATGGCCGAGGCATTGCGCGACATCGAGGTGATGCCCGTCCTGACCGCGCACCCGACCGAGGCCAAACGGGTGACGGTCCTGGCACTGCACCGGGAACTCTATCTGCTGTTGGTCCGAAGAGAGAACCCTCTCTGGTCGCCGACGGAGCGGGACGAACTGCGGGCGCGGATCGTCACCCTCCTCGAGCGATGGTGGCGGACCGGCGAGATCTACCTGGAGAAGCCTCGACTCGAGGACGAGCGCAGCAACGTGCTGCACTACTTCGAAGAGGTGTTTCCGGCCGCCCTCCACCTGACGGACCGGCGCCTCTTCGCCGCGTGGAAGGAGAGAGGGCTTCCCGAGGCACTGCTCCGGTGGCCCGAGCAGTTGCCGCGGCTGCATTTCGGGAGCTGGATCGGCGGAGATCGGGACGGACACCCCTTCGTCACGCCGGAATTCACGGCGTCGACTCTCCGGATCCACCGCCGTTCCGCGCTGACCCTGATCGAGCGAGAGCTCACCGCACTGGCGGCGTCGCTGAGCTTGTCCGACGAGCTGACCGACGTCCCCGACGGCTTCACGAAGCTGATCCGGGACCGGGCCGAACACCTGGGCCCCATCGGGCGGGCCGCGCTCGATCGCAATCCGCACGAATCCTGGCGCCAGTTCGTGAACCTCCTCGTCGCGCGCGTCGTGAACACCCGCGAAGAGCGGTTCGACCTCCCGGAGGCGGCCTTCTATCGGGGCCCCTCGGCCCTGTCGGAGGATCTCCGGATCCTGCGGGAATCCCTCGTCCAGGTGGGAGCCGACCGGCTCGCACGTGAGGTGCTCTTCCCGGTGGAGCGCCTGGTGCAATGCTTCGGGTTTCACCTCGCGCGCCTCGATATCCGTCAGAACAGCGGCTACCACGAGCGAGCCCTCCACCAGATCCTGACGGCTGCGGGCTTCGAGGACGCGGACTACGGGTCCTGGTCGGAGGAGCAGCGGCTGGCCTTCCTGAATCGCGAATTGGCGACCCGGCGTCCCCTCACCCCGGTGGGAGCGTCGTGCGGGCCGGAGGCGGACTCGCTTCTGGGTTGCTACCGGGAGCTGAAGGCCTACGTCGACCGGTACGGGTCCGACGGCGTCGGTTCGTTGATCGTGAGTATGACGCGCAGCGTGAGCGACCTGCTGCTGATCTACGTCTTCCTTCGAGAGGTGGGCCTTCTCGATACTCCGCTGCGGGTCGTGCCGCTTCTCGAGACCGTGGAGGACCTGGAGGCGGGTGGACGGATCCTCGACGCCTTCCTCGCCCACCCGCTCACCGAGGCGCGGCACCGGAAACTCGACCTACCCGTGCAGGAGGTCATGCTCGGCTACAGCGACAGCAACAAGGACGGTGGGATCCTGGCCAGCCGCTGGAGCGTCTACGAGGCCCAGGCGAAGCTGACCGACGTCGCCCGGCGGCGGGGGGTGCGTCTGTGCTTCTTCCACGGGCGCGGCGGGACGATCAGCCGCGGAGGCGGCAAGATCCATCGATTCCTCGAGAGCATGCCGGCGGGGTCGGTCAGCGGCCACGTCAAGATGACCGTGCAGGGCGAAACCATCGCCAATCAGTTCGCCAACCTTCTCAACGCGACCTACAACCTCGAAGTCTTCATGTCGAGCGCCGCCCGCCAGGCCATGCTCGTTGCCGACCACGGATCGGACCCCCGCCGATACGAGATGATGGAGCGTCTCTCGGAGATGTCGCGCAGCCGGTACCGCGAGTTGTTGGAGCAGCCCGGCTTCATTCGATTTCATCAGGAGGCGACGCCCATCGACATCCTGGAGCGCAGCCGGATCGGGTCACGCCCCGCTCGTCGCACCGGTCAGGCCTCCCTCGAAGACCTGCGCTCGATCCCCTGGGTGTTCAGCTGGAGTCAGGCGCGCTTCAACCTGACGGGCTGGTACGGGACCGGCACCGCACTTCGGCGCCTGCGTACGGAGTTCCCCGATGAGTACGCGCATCTGCGGGCCCTGGCCGAATCGTGGCCATTCCTCAGGTACCGCCTCATCGAGATCGAGACGAATCTGCTCAATGCCGACCTGGCGATCGCGGCCGACTTCGCCGGACTCGTGTCGGACGAGTCCCTGCGTGAGGCATCGATGGCGCGCATCGCCGGCGACCATCGAGCCGGTCGCGAGGAGATCGAGCGACTCCTCGGACCCGCGACGCCCTCGCGGAGGATCGACCGACTGGAGAGCCTCGAACTGCGCAGCGCGGCACTCGCCGTCCTCAACCGACTTCAGATTCGTTACCTCCGCGAGTGGCGAAGGGTCGAGGGCACATCGCCGGAGGAGGCCGAGAAGCTGCTCGGGGGGCTCCTCCTGCTCGTGAACGCGCTGTCGGGCGGCTTGAAGAGCACCGGCTAGCACACACTCGATCCCCACGACGACTCCCGACCCTTCATGACTCTGTTCTGGCGCAAACTCGCGATGGCTGTGACCGGGCTGTTTCTCTGCCTGTTCCTCGTCGTGCACCTGTCGGCCAACGCCCTTCTCCTGCTACCCGAAGCCTCGGCGCAGCCCCTCTACAACGGGTACTCGGAGTTCCTCAGGGAGAGTCCGGTGATCAAGGTCGTCGCCTACCTCCTGTATCTGGCGATCCTCCTCCATGTGGTCTACGCCGCGCTCGTCACCCGCACCAACCAGAAGGCGCGCCCCGACCACTATCGTGCGCGTGACCTGCGAGCCAACAGCACCTGGGCTTCGCAGAACATGGGATGGCTCGGCGTGGTCCTCCTGATCTTCATCGTGATCCATCTCGTGAACTTCTGGTCGCGCATCAAACTCGGGATCGGCGCAGAGGTCGGGCTCGACGCCGCGGGACGGAAGGACGTCTACGAGGTCACCTACTCGCTCTTTCAGAACCCGTACTACGTGGCCTTCTATTCGGTGCTCATGCTTCCGCTGGGCTACCACCTCCACCACGGCCTGAGGGCGGGCTTCCGGAGCCTCGGCTTCCATCACCGCGAGGGCCTCCGACGGCTCGACCGGTTCTCGACCCTGTACGCCGTCGTGGTCGCGCTGGGATTCGCGATCATTCCACTCGTCGTGTTTCTGCGATGAGGCGCGCCCCGAGGCACCGGCCCGATTCACGCATGGAGGGAGAATGACGCTCGACGCCAGGATACCCGAAGGGCGGCTGGAGGATAAATGGCGGAAGTACCAGATGGAGACCCGCCTGATCAATCCCGCCAATCGAAAGAAGTTCAGGGTCCTCGTGGTGGGGTCGGGACTGGCCGGCGCAGGTGCGGCGGCAACCCTCGCCGAGATGGGATACGAGGTCGAGTGCTTCTGCTACCAGGACTCCGCCCGTCGCGCCCACTCCACCGCGGCACAGGGGGGCGTCAACGCCGCGAAGAACTACCAGCACGATGGCGACAGCGTGTGGCGGATGTTCTACGATACCCTCAAGGGCGGTGACTTCCGGTCGCGAGAAGCCAACGTGTATCGACTCGCCGAGCTGTCGGCCCCCCTCATCGACCACTTCACGCAGCAGGGCGTGCCCTTCGCCCGCGAGTACGGCGGTGTACTGGCCAACCGCAGCTTCGGGGGGGTGCAGGTGCAGCGCACCTTCTACGCACGTGGGCAAACTGGTCAACAGCTGTTGCTCGCGGCCTATTCTCAGCTCTACAAGATGGTCCGCGCCGGCAAGGTGGCGATGCACACCCGGCATGAGATGATGGACCTCGTGCGCGTCGACGGGCGGGCTCGGGGAATCATCGCTCGGGACCTCGTGACGGGGCGCCTGAAGCGGTTCGCCGCAGACGCGGTCGTGCTCGCGACCGGCGGGTATTCACGCGTGTTCCGACTGTCGACGATGGCGATCGGCTGCAACGGGAGCGCAATGTGGAAGGCCCACCGACGCGGAGCTTTCCTCGCCGCACCGAGCTTCGTCCAGATTCACCCGACGGCGCTCCCCCAGAGCAGCGACTCGCAGTCGAAGTTGACGCTCATGTCGGAGTCCCTCCGCAACGACGGGCGCATCTGGGTGCCCCGGGCCACGGGCGATGACCGTGCCCCCGGCGACATTCCCGAAGAGGAGCGCGACTACTACCTCGAGAGGCGCTATCCGTCGTTCGGAAACCTCGCGCCGCGGGATATCGCCTCGCGCGCCGCGAAGGAGCGCATCGACGCGGGGCACGGCGTAGGGCGGCTGAAAAACGCCGTGTATCTGGACTTCGAGCATGCGATCCAGCGGCTAGGGATCGATGTGGTGCGAGACCGGTACGGCAACCTCTTCGACATGTACCGGAAGATCACCGGCATCGACGCCTACCAGCAGCCCATGCAGATCTCTCCAGCCGCCCACTTCTCCATGGGCGGTCTATGGGTCGACTACGAGCTGATGACGACGATTCCCGGCCTGTATGCTCTCGGCGAGTGCAACTTCTCGGACCACGGAGCCAATCGGCTGGGCGCGAACTCGCTACTCCAGGCGAGCATCGACGGGTACTTCATCCTCCCGAACACACTCAACAACTACCTGGCGCGCGAACTCGATGCCGAGCATGTGAGCACCGAGCATCCGGCCTTCGACCGCGTCGAGCGGGAGGTCGGGGCCCACATCGACCGTGTTCTGACCGTCCAGGGCCGTCGAACCGTCGACGACTTCCACCGGGCACTGGGCAAGATCATGTGGGACGAGTGCGCCATGAGCCGCAGCCGGGCTGGGCTGGAGTCCGCGATCGAACGGATCCGCACCCTCCACGATCAGTTCTGGAGCGATGTGAGGGTCACGGGCGGAGCCGCCGAGTTGAACACGGAGCTGGAGAAGGCTCTGCGGCTCGGCGACTTCATCGAGCTGGCACTGCTCATGTGCCACGACGCCCTGCAACGGGAAGAGTCGTGTGGCGCTCACTTTCGGGAAGAGTTCCAGACCGACGACGGAGAGGCGGTGCGAAACGATGAAGCGTTCTCGTACGTGTCGGCCTGGGAGTACACGGGAGGGGATCCGGTGCTTCACCGAGAGCGGCTCGAGTTCGAGTACGTCCAGCCGACGGTACGGAGTTACAAGTGAACCAGAGCCCCCAGAGCGCGGACTAGCACGATGAAGGTCACCCTGCAGATATGGAGACAGGCCGACGCCCACGACGAGGGGAGGTTCGAAACCTACCCCCTGGAAGGCCTGACGCCGGACATGTCGTTCCTCGAGGCTCTCGACTACCTGAACGAGCGGCTCGTCCTGGATGGCCAGAAGGTGATCGCCTACGAATACGACTGTCGTGAGGGGATCTGTGGGCAGTGCGGCCTGTTCATCGATGGACGCGCGCACGGCCCGCACGCCAACATCACTACCTGCCAGCTGCACATGCGCAGCTTCGCGGACGGCGACACGATCGTGGTGGAGCCCTGGCGCGCGCGCGCCTTCCCCGTGATCAAGGATCTGATCGTAGACCGATCGGCCTTCGACCGCATCATCGAGCAGGGCGCCTACATCTCGGCTCGGACCGGGACCGCGCCCGAGGCGAACGCGATCCTGATCGGGAAGGACGTCGCCGACCGGGCCATGGACGCTGCAGCCTGCATCGGCTGTGGAGCGTGCGTGGCGGCGTGCAAGAACTCCTCCGCGGCGCTCTTCACGGCCGCGAAGATCAACCACCTGAACTCCCTGCCGCAGGGGGCACCAGAGGCCCACCAGCGTGTCGTCGACATGACCCGCCAGATGGAGGAGGAGGGCTTCGGCCACTGCTCCTTCACCGGTGCCTGTCAGATCGAGTGTCCCGAGGAGATCTCGATCGCCAACATCGCGGAGCTGCACGCCCGCATGCTCAAGGCGAGGTGGTTCGGATAGGGGCGTCAGCGCCCCGGCTCAGCGAATCCCGCCCCGAGTCCAGCGCATCCCGAACGAGCCGACGACGCGATCGAGGCCGCTCTCGTGGCGTTCGGCCTCGGCGCGGGCGAACAGATCGAAGGAGCCGACGGCCGCCCGACCGTTGATCCGGACCCCCGTCGTGCGGCCCTGGAGCGCGGGGCCGAGCGAGTTGCCCTCGTACCGGTCGCGGACGAAAAGGCCGGCCTCGACGTCCCACCGACCGGAGAAGTCGGTCGACGCGCCGTGTACCTGCCACTCGCGTCCCGGCCCACCCAGCGGGTGCCCCAGGCCGCGTCCCTCGTCC
Source organism: Longimicrobiales bacterium (assembly GCA_028279425.1). GTDB lineage: Bacteria > Gemmatimonadota > Gemmatimonadetes > Longimicrobiales > Gaopeijiaceae > Gaopeijia. The sequence goes on from JANQNV010000089.1 coordinate 7,772, forward strand.
GACCACCCCGCACCGTAGAGACCGTGACGGTAGAAGTAGCCGTGCCCGTTGATCGGATGCATGTAGGCGTGGTTGAAGCCCACCAGCCACCCCCGCGACGGATGGGCCATCTCGAGGCCGGCCATGATCGACGGACTATCGACCCACGCCCCGGCCGAGTCTTCGGCGCCCAGCTCGGCGTACAGGGCCCACGGTACGCCCGCGATGCGCGCGCGCACGACCGCATCGAGGGTCATGATCTGGTTGTTGAACTGGAGCCGGCGCCCCTCTTCTTCGAGGTGGCTACCGATGATCGTCGACCACAGCCTGCGGCCCGTCAGCCCCGGCGCGCCGTCGCCGTGCGCCATCGCCGCGCGCGTCGTGCCGAAGGTGATGCCCCGGAAGGGACTCCACGTGCCCCGCGCCGCTCCGAACAGCGGGTTCCCGACATCCCCGTTGTCGCTGGCGCGCGACCCCACCACCTCGAAATCCCACTCGCCGAGCCACTTCAGCAGCCAGGGCAGACGAAACGGGCGGCGCACGCCGAGCCCCACGCCGTCGAGCGGCACACCCCCGGACAAGACGATGGAACCGCCGGCCCCCGTTCCGTACCCCACCGCGCGACGGCCGACCCACCCGTACAATGGTCCGGCGACCCAGAGCGCGGCTGCCTCGCGCAACTCGGCCTCGGCGCCGAGGGTGGACGCCTCGACGCTGATCTCCAGCCAGGACCGGGCCGCCCACCATCCGCGCGCGGAGCCGCCGGGTGCGACGCGATTGTCGCGGGTGGCCGCCTCGACGAGGGCCCCGCCCCCCCGCGCGTACCGAACCTCGTTGTGCTCGAGCCCACCTACCGCGATGAGCTCCCACGCCACCCCGGGTCGCGGCGTCGACGACGTCGGTTCGGCCTCGGCCGGGCACCCGGCACCTTCCACGTACGGTGTACGGAAGGCATACCGATGCCCGGGATCGCGGATCGCCGCGAGTCGCCAGTCGAGCATCCGGGGCTCATCGGTCCGTACGAGGCGAGGCGCGCAGAAGGTCGGGCCATCCACCGCGGCCGGAGCGTCCTGGCCGGCGACACGGTCCCCGGCGAACGGAACGACGAGTGCCAGCACAGCGGCCCATGCAAACGACCGCGAGGTGGCGGCGCGCAGACGATACCTGACGTGAACCACTCGAGGGGGACTCCAGCACAGCTGTTCCACACATGACGCGCGAGGGCCGCCTGCCCGCCGTGTCATCGACACCCGCGACCCCTCGCAGGGCCCATTTCGCAGGATCGTCGCGTATCGGAAGGCGCGCAACCGATGGCGCCGCCGATCCGCAACAAGTGTCGGCAGCACGTGTATCGACGGGGACACCCGACCACCTGACCCCACCCCGACCCCCGTTCGAGAATGTCTGCGAGCACCCTTCTCCGCCGACTTCCCGTCGCCGGCCTGACCCTCCTTACCCTCGTCGCCGCGGGCGCCTGCGGAGACTCCCCCACATCGGACGACGACCTCGACATCGTCGGCCTCGTGATCGTGAACAGCGGCTTCGACCTCGTCACCATCACGGGTCTGGACGTGGAGGGCGCGGTGTTCGTGGAGCAAGGCGGGCAGACCGACCCCCTGGAGTTCCTCTTCGTCGACCAGCGCGGGAACCGATTCACACCCCGGGACGCCGACCTGTGGCTCCGCGTCACCGTGGTGAGTTCTCCCTTCGTGGAGTGGGTGCCGGACACCCCCGGCGGCTTCACCGGCGTCTTTCGGGGCATGAGCCCGGGCACCACGACGGTGCGTTTCGAACTGATGCGCGGCGGGGTGGGCTCGGCCACGTCGCAGGTGGAGTTCGGCACGCCGGCGGCCCCCTTCGTCGTCAGCTGATCGGGCACCCGAAAAGAAGGGCCGGCGCCCCCTCGAAGAGGGTGGCGCCGGCCCCGGAACGCATTGGAGGAAATTATTGAAGCCCGGAAGTAATGTGTGGTAACCTCCCCACCGAGTCCGAAGTCCTTCGAAAGGCGTGACGTAGGCGGCGGGAGTCAGTCCCGGCTTCTCTAGCGTTGGCTCAATAATGAAGGCCCTCCAACACGCTCTTCGAATATAACCCGGCTGCACCGCGCGAGGAAAGGAGGCGTATCGGTGCCCGTCAGGGACCGACGGTCTGGTGTTCGCGGAAGCCGCGAAGGAGGGCGAGGTTGCGCCGGTCTTCGCTGAACTCGTCGTCGCCCTTCGGTGTCTCGAGGATCTTCGGCACCCCGCGGAATCGCTCGTCTTGCATGATGCGTCGAAAGGGTGTGTCGCCGAGCGTTCCGTCTCCGATGCCCGCATGCCGATCGCGGCGCGACCCCAAACCGTGCTGGCTGTCGTTCAGGTGGAAGAGCTCGATCGTCGAGAGATCGAGCACCTTCTCGTAGGCGGACCAGACGCCATCGTAGTCGTCGACCAGACCATAGCCGGCGGCGAAGGCGTGGCAGGTGTCGATGCACACCCCCACCCGCTCGCGCAGCTCGTCGGGTAACGAGGAGCGGATCGCCGCGAGGTTTTCGAAGGTCGCCCCGATGCTCGTTCCGGACCCCGCCGTGAGCTCGAGGAGCACACGTACCCCCGGCACGCGGGCCATCGCTCGCTCGAGACCCCGCGCGTTCGCCTCGATGCCCCTCTCCGTATCGCCATCCGTCGCGTTGCCCGGATGGGTCACGACCGCCTCGATGCCCAAGGCTGCGCAGCGTTGAAGCTCCGCCCGAAACGAGGCGACGGACCGCTTCCAGAGGGCTTCGTCGGGTGAGGCGAGGTTGATCAAGTAGGAGTCGTGGCTCACGCACCACCGCGTGTCGGCCGTCTCGCGCGCCATCTGGAAGCGGGCGATGACGTCGTCGGGTACGACCGGCTCCGCCCAGCGGTTCGGCTGCTTCGTGAACAGCTGGAAGACGGACGCCTCCAGCTCCTCGCGAGCGCGCCCTGGAGCCTGGTCGACCCCGCCGCGTGCCGACACGTGGGCGCCGAGTTCATCGTCGAAGTGGGACATCCGATCCGGTTGGAAGGGAAGAAGTTTCCGGGTCGAGCAGCTTTTTCCGCCCGCCCTTCGCGCACGCCGCACTCGACGGGACCCCGCCGATGTCGCGTAGTTCCGCGCCGTTCCGACGCCTCGAGCCGACTGCCGCCCTCCGGCACGGATCTTGTCTCCTCAGGGGGTCCACACTCGTTCAACCCACGTCTGCACCGCCGCACCTGCAAGGAGCTGTTCCCATGCGCCAATTCGGACGCATAAGCACGGACGGATACATCGACCTGCGTGACCCACGACGCGTCCGTACCCCTGGCGCCTGGGAGAACCGGGCCGATCCCCTGCCTGAAGACCAGGCCCTCGCGTTCCTGCTCTCGCACAGCTTTCCGGGCCACCGGAAGGTCGTGCGGTCGCTGACCGTATCGCATCGCCGCCGCATTCGCATGGCCACGTGGGCGGAGTCGGTCGAAGCTCGCATGAGCCTCGTCGATTCGGTCTGGCGCTCCATCACCGAGCCCGTGCTGCCCCCGGAGGGCAACGAGCCGGTGTTGATCCAGGTCATCCACTACGGTGACCGCGACTATCCGCTGTATCTCCAGGGCAACGTGACCCGCGTCATTCCCTCGGGCGGTGTCCCCGCCGAGGTGATGGCCACCGTGCCCGCCATGGATTTGAAGACCGCCTGAGGGCGGGTTCTCGGTTCGCATACGAGAACGGGGGTGGCCCACCATGGGTCACCCCCGAATTCGTTCATACCCCGGCCGCCGGCAAACGCCGGCAAACGCCGGCGAGCTCGGCCGCCGGCCGACTCGGCCGCAGCGCTCGCGAGCTCAGCGCCGAGCGCTATTACTCACCCGCTGGGCAGCCCGGGCTCGGTCATCGACCGCACATCGAGAGCGTCGTCGATCTGGTCGGTCGGCAGAAGCTCCATTTCGACCACGACATCGCGCACGGAGCGCCCTTCGGCGGCAGCCTTCTTGGCGACCACCGCCGCTCGATCGTAGCCGATATGAGGGTTGAGGGCGGTCGCAATCGACGGGTTCCGCTCGAGCAACTCTCGACAGCGCGCCTCGTTGGCCTCGATGCCCACCACGCAGCGATCGGTGAAGGCCCGGCTCGCACCGGCCAGAAGCTGGATGGACTCGAGGATCGCCTGGGCCATCACGGGCATCATGACGTTGAGCTCGAAGTTGCCCCGCTGCCCCCCGACCGTGATCGCCGTGTGGTTCCCCATGACGCGCGACGCCACCATCATCGTCGCCTCGCTCATGACGGGGTTCACCTTGCCGGGCATGATGCTGCTCCCGGGCTGGATCGCGGGAAGCCGAATCTCGTGCAGCCCCGACGTCGGTCCCGACGAGAGCCACCGAATGTCGTCGGCCACCTTCATCAGGCTCACGGCCACGGTGTTGAGGGCCCCGGATGCGTTGACGACGGCGTCCTTGGCGCCCTGCGCCTCGAAGTGGTCGTCGGCTTCCCGGAAGGCGAGGCCGGTCGCCTCCGCGAGGCGGGCCACGGCCCCCGAGGCGAAGTCGACATGGGTGTTGATGCCGGTACCGGTCGCCGTGCCACCGAGGGCGAGTTCCTCGAGCTCGACGGCAACGGATCGCACTCTGGCGATCCCTTTGCGGACCTGCGTCGCGTAGCCGCCGAACTCCTGCCCCAGGCGGACGGGCGTCGCGTCCATGAGATGGGTGCGGCCCGACTTGACGATGCCATCGAAGGCCGCCGCCTTCGTCTCCAGCGCCGAAGCGAGGTGATCCAGCGCGGGCAACAGCTCTTCTTCGATCGCGATGCGTGCCGCGACATGCATGGTCGTGGGGATCACGTCGTTCGACGACTGGCCGAAGTTGACGTGGTCGTTGGGATGGACCGAGCCATCGCCTTCGAGAAGCTCCGTCGCCCGGTGGGCGATCACTTCGTTCGCGTTCATGTTGGTCGACGTGCCGGAGCCCGTCTGGTAGACGTCGATGACGAACTCGTCGTCCCAGCGACCGTCCGCCACCTCTCCGGCAGCCTGGATGATCGCAGCAGCCACGGAAGGCGAAAGCGCGCCGAGCGAGAGGTTCTGCTCGGCCGCCGACTTCTTCACGAGCCCGAGCGCCTGGATGAAGCGGCGGCCGAACCGTTGGCCGCTGATCGGGAAGTTCTGTACGGCCCGCTGCGTTTGGGCCCCGTACAGGGCCTCGGCCGGTACCAGCACTTCTCCGAGGGAGTCTCTTTCTACGCGGGTTTCGCTCATGATCTTGAGGTCCTCGCTGCGTATGCGAAGGTGGAGGTCGTTGGCTCCGAAACCTCGCAAACCGACCTCCCGATGGCTACCCGAAGAGAGGGGTCATCGCCCATACCGCACCCGCCGTGGCGGTCGGTACCGTCAGGTTGTCGTCGAGGCCCAGCGGAAGAACCTCCGCCGCCGCCGCACACGCGGCGACCGGTAGGGCAAGCGGCCACCCCACCACCACGGAGAGCACGACGAGCGCGACCCCCGCGAAGGTGAACGTCCCCTCGTAGGTACCCTTCCCGAGCCGTCGACGCCCCCAGATCCGACCCACGACCGAGGCCGCCGGATCGGCCAACCCGAGCACGAGCAGGCCGGCGACCGCCGGAGCGCCGGGCAGGAGTCCCCAGACCAACGCAGCGGAGAGCGCGTACCAGGTCGACGACGCGATGCCCGCGGCTTCACGAGGCGAGGCCAACAGGGGGAGCAGGCGAAAGAACCAGCGGTTCCACCGCTGCGAGCGCAGGCGCACGACATCGACCACGAAGAGGAGGCCCGTCAGTACCCCCAGGGCTACCGCGGTCGTCGTCGAGTCCAGTCCCGCCAGCATCGGCCCCAACGCCAGAACCACGCCGCTGGTCGCGTGAAAAGCGCGGCGCCAGGGCTGCACGCCCTCCGTACGGGCGACGAGCCGGTCGAGTTCGGAGTCGATGCCGCTCAGCTCCTCCGCGCGGGGCGCGACGGGCGCATCTCCACCCGGCTGACGAGCGTGTGGGTCGGGAAGGCGATCAGTTGCAGGACCGAGCGCCCCACGTCGTCGGGCTGGATGGCCCAATCGCGATCACCGGCATGGTCGTTGAACCCCGTGTTCACGCTGCCCGGCATGATGATGCTCGTGCGGATGCCCTCGTAGCGCAGGTCGATCATCATCGCCTCGGTCATCCCGAGGAGGCCGAACTTGCTGGCGTTGTAGCCCGACCCGCTGCCGAAGCTGTTGCGACTCGCAAGCGACCCGATGTTGATCACCCAGGCGTCGCCTCCCTCCGACGCGCCCGACTTCCGAAGGAGGGGCAGGGCCGCCTTCGTCGTGAAGAAGGTGCCGTTCAGGTTGGTCTCGACCTGGAGGGTCCACTCGTCGACCGACATCTCCTGGATCGGCTTGAAGATGCCCAGGCCGGCGTTGTTGATCAGCACGTCGAGTCGCCCGAAGCGTTCGCCCACCGCCGACATCAGCGCCTCGCAGGCCTGGTAGTCCCGGACGTCGCAGGCCATTCCCACGACCCGGCCTCCCACATTCGACGCCGCCGCCCGGGCGCGGTCGGCCGATCGGGAGGTGAGCACGACGTCGGCTCCCGCTGCAGCGAGGTGAGAGGCGACCGCGAGGCCGATGCCCTCGCTCCCTCCCGTGACCAGGGCCACCTTGCCTGCGAGGTCCACCTGCTCGGTCCAGCTCATATCGGCCCCATGGTTCCAGGTGATCACACGCCGAACGGTCGGATCGATCGGCCTGTGGATGAACCCGAGTGGGTCAGGGGGGTTCCGGGTGCCTGCGCCGCTCCGCGCGCCCCCCGCAGCCACCCACCCACACACCTCTCCGTCCATGCAAAAAGTCGCTCTGATTACTGGAGGCGCCGTTCGCCTGGGCCGGGCCATCACCCTCGGGCTGGCCGAGGCCGGCTACGATGTCGTGATCCACTACAGGTCGTCGGAGGGGCCGGCGCGCGAGACGCAGCGTGTGGTCGAAGGTCTGGGTCGAAGCGCCGCTACGGTTCAGGCCGACCTGTCGACCAGGGCCGGCGTCGCCGAGGTGATCGAATCGGTGCGAATGGCCCACGGGCGACTCGATCTCCTCGTCAACAGCGCCGCCTCGTTCGAACGCGCCGACCTTCTCGACGTCGACGAGCCGGAGTGGGACGCCGTCATGGCCGTCAATCTGAAGGGTCCGTTTCTCGTGGCGCGCCAGTCGGCCGACCTCCTGAGGGGCGCGGGAGGCTCGGTGATCAACATGGTCGATCTGTCGGCCTTCCAACCGTGGATCTCGTACCCTCACCACGCCGTGTCGAAGGCCGGCCTGATGCACCTGACGCGAATTCTCGCCCGCGTCATGGCACCGGAGGTTCGGGTCAATGCGATCGCTCCGGGTGTGGTGCTCCCGCCCGATGACTTCTCCGCCGCGGAACGACGGCACGAATTGGCGCGCACGCCCGTGGGTCATCTGGGCACACCCCAGGACATCGTCCGCACGGTGCTGTTCCTGGCGACGTCGCCCTTCATCACGGGCCAGGTCATCGTCGTCGACGGGGGGCGCAGCCTCGGCGAAGCGACCCGCGGGGGCTGACCGGGGCTCGCGCGGCTCAGGCGGCTCCGACCGCGACGTCCTGCTCGATGCCCCCGTGCGCCAACCAGCGCTCGGCCTCGAGCGCCGCCATGCAGCCGGTGCCCGCCGCCGTGATCGCCTGGCGATAGTAGTCGTCGATCACGTCGCCCGCGGCGAATACCCCGGGCACGTTGGTCGCCGTCCGGCCGGGTTCGGCCGGGTGAATGTACCCGTTGTCGCGAAGCTCGAGCTGCCCGTCGAGGAAGCCGCTGTTGGGTTCGTGCCCGATCGCGACGAAGAGACCGCCCACCTCGACGTCTCGCTCCTCTCCCGACACGGTGTCGGCGACGCGGAGGCCCCGGATCTCCTCTTCGCCGTGTACCGACTTGACCACGGTGTTCCACATCACCTCGATCTTGGGGTTCTCCAGAGCGCGCTCGGCCATGATGCGCGACGCCCGGAAGGAGTCGCGCCGGTGAATGAGCAGGACCTTGCCGGCGAAGTTGGTGAGGTAGATCGCCTCCTCCATCGCGGAGTCGCCACCACCGACTACGGCGAGCGTCTTGTCGCGGAAGAAGGGGAGTGCGCCATCACACACGGCACACGCCGAGACTCCGCCACCGGTGCGCGCGAGATGCTCCTCGCCGGGCACGCCCAACCACTTTGCGTTGGCCCCGGTGGCGACGATCACCGCGTCGGCCTCGACGACCTTGCCCATGTTGGTCTCGATCCGGCGCGGATAGACCGAGAAGTCCACCTTCACGACGTCTTCGGTGAAGATCCGCGTCCCGAACCGCTCCGCCTGCTGACGGAACGCCATCATCATCTCCGGCCCCGTGACACCGCCCGGGAACCCCGGATAGTTCTCGACGTCGGTGGTGAACATGAGCTGACCGCCTGGGATCATGGTTCGGCTCCCGGCGCCCTCGAAGACGACGGGGTCGAGGTTGGCGCGCGCGGCATAGATCGCTGCCGTCCAACCCGCCGGGCCGGAGCCGATGATCACCAGTTTCTCTTTCATGGTCGGTCCCCTGGAAAGCTCGAGCCCCCCGCCCATCGATCGAGGCGAGACGGGGCTGAACGCCGAGAAAGGTCGAACGCGTCGAGCCGTTCGTGTTCATCCGTTCGGTCGCCGAACACGGCGGCCCCCGCGAAGGTTCCCGGACCGTGGACGTCACGGACCCCGACGCGGCCACCAAACCTAATCCGTGTCCGATCCCCGATACAGATCGCTGGATCGATACCGCTCGAGACCCCTCGCCACGAGCAGTTTGACCCCCACCGCGGCGGGAACACCTATCAGGAGTCCCACGAATCCGAAGTAGAAGCCCCCGACCGTCAGGGCGAGCACGACCCAGACCGGATGGAGCCCCACCGAGTCGCCGACGACGCGTGGACTCACCACCGCCCCTTCGAGTCCCTGCGCGATCGCGAACACGATCGCGACCTTGAGCAGGGACAGCCCCACCGCCCCGCTCGTGAGCGCGACGATCACCGCGGGGATCAAGCTGAGCACGAGCCCCAGGTAGGGCACGACGCCGAAGACGGCCACCGTGACGCCGAGAAGGAAGGCGTACGGGAAACCGGCAATCCAGAGACCGAGGGCGGTGATGCCTCCGATCGTCGCCGCCACCACGAACTGGCCGCGCAGATACTTGGCGAGGAGGCCGTCGTACTCCTTCGCGAACGACACGACCGCCGCGCGGCGCGGCCGGGGAATCAGCTCACCCAGGTGATGGGTGATGTCGTCCCAGTCGCGAAGCAGGTAGAAGGTGAGCACCGGGGTGATCACGAGGTAGCCCAGCACGCTCACGAAGGCGCCCAGACCCCGACCCAGACCGAGCACGCCGTCCCACGCCTGCTCGGCGATCTGGGTCTTGCGCTCGTCGAGGAAGCGCACGATGGCATCGGAGTCGAGGTCGACGAGGGGCTGAAGACCGAGCTGTTCCAGCCCCGGAATCCCCCGAAGTCGAGCCTCGAGAGACGCCGTCCACCCTTCGAGCCGCTCCAGGATGAGCGGCGCCTGATCGATGATCTCCCCCGCCTGCGTCCACAGCGCGGGGAGGGCCAGCAACACGATGGCGACCAGCCCTCCAACGACCGGCATCGCCAGCAGCAGGACCGACACCGAGCGCCCACGACCCGTGGCTTCGATGCGATCGACCAGGGGGTCGAGGACGTAGGCGATGCCCAACGCGAGGACGAACGGGGCGAGGAGCGATCCGGTCGTCGAGAGGACCCAGACGGCCGTGATGGTGCCCGCGAGAGCGATCAGGAGCGAGTGCCCGGGCCGCCCTCGAAAGGGCTGCAACGCCACCACGAGCACGACGAACAGAAAGAGGGGATTGAGGATGTCCCGGCTGGCCCACAGGAACAGGGCGAGCACCAGGGCGATCCCGACACCCTGGACCAGAGGCCACAGGCGTCGCGTTTCGACTTCAGCCGTCATCGTTCACCCCCGCGGCCCGTCGACGAGGCGCGCTGCGGCCAGCAGCATCTCGCGGGCGTTGTCGTAGCTGATGCGCTCCACGGCTTCCTCGAACGGCAGCCAGACGCATGCGGAAATCCCCTCCGAGCGCTCGGGCGCGGTGGCCCCACGGTCGGAGTAGACGAGATAGAAGGTGCAGAACTTGTGAATCTGACGCCCTCCGGCACGAAAATACCAGTCGATACACCCCAGCTCCGGACCGGCCCGTACATCGGTCAACCCGGTTTCCTCCCGGACCTCTCTCAGGGCGGCCGCCACATCGTCTTCGTCGCCTTCGAGGTGTCCCTTCGGAAGCCCCCAGTTGTCGTAGGGGTCTCGGATCAGGAGGGCGTGGTGCACCCCCTCGATCGATCGCACGACCACGCCACCGGCGCTCCGTTCGATCGCGGGACGACTCACGGGCGTCGCTCCTCAGAAGATGGAGAGGCGCACGTAGCGCTTCGGGTTGGCCCGGAGGTCGGCCAGCAGCAGGTCGAGCTGCGTCAGCACGGCGCCGGCCCGCGCCACCAGGACGGTGTCGGTCATGAGCTGCCCCAACATGCCCTCGCCGTCGGCGACCCGCGCCGTCAGGCGGTCGACCCGGGCAAAGGCCGAATCCGCCCGCGCCACGGTGAGGTCGAGACCGTCGGTGGCCGTCGCCATGTTGGCCGACAGTGCGTCGAGGTTGGTGGTGATCGCCTCGACGTTCCCCATGATCGAATCCAGCCGCCCGGACGCCATCAACCCATCGGCGCGCTCCAACACCGACCGTCCCACGGTGGCGGCCGACCCGATCTCCGAGGCAGCCACCTCGACCTGGGCGCTGACGTTCGCGAAGGTGGTCGCCTGCTGCTCGATCAGGTCGCGCACGTTTTCGCTGGCATCCTGGATGTTTTCGATGGCCAGGCGGATGTTGTCGGCCGACTCCTCGCTGAAGGCGCGGTCCACCCGGTCGGTGAGGACGGCGAGGTTCTGGCTGATGTCGAAGGCAGCGGCCGTGAGGCGGGTGATGTCGGGCATCGTGAAGCCGCCGATGACCGGCACGCCGGCTTCCGTCGTGCCCTCGGGCACCTGGTAGTAGTCGAAGTTCAGAGCCGACCGCGAAATCAGCTCCACCTGCCACTCTCCGAAGAGGGACTCGGGAGCGATGAGGCCGCCGACGTCGTCGGGCAGATCGGGCATGGCGTCGAGCTGGAGGAGGATCCGCACGGCTTCTCCACCCGGCTCCACACGGAACCCCACGACGCGCCCCACCGGCACCCCTCGCACCCGCACCTGATTGCCCTCGGCGAGCTGGCCGATCTCCGTCACGAGGACGTCGATCCGCTCCGATGGGCGACCGAAGTTCGACCCCTTCAACCAGAGCGTACCCACGACCGTGACGACGATACCGAGGAGAATCACGGCTCCTACGAGCACTTCACGACCTCGGTTCATGTCGGATCCTCCCAGAGTTCCGGCTCCCCGCGAATGAACCCCTGAACCACGGGATCCTCGACCACGCGTAGGCCGTCCGGGGTGCCCTCCCAGCGTACCCGGCCCTCGTGCAGCATGGCGATGCGGTCGGAGATGCGGTAGGCGCTGTCCATGTCGTGGGTGATGACGAGACTCGTCACCCCGAGTTCGTCGCGCATGCGCAGAATCAGGCGATCGATCACCGTCACCGTGATCGGGTCGAGGCCGGTCGTCGGCTCATCGTAGAGCAGATACTTCGGCCGGAGGGCGATTGCGCGCGCGACGCCCGCACGCTTCTTCATTCCGCCCGACAGCTCGCTGGGAAGGCGACCTTCCACCCCCTCGAGATCGACCAGCGCGAGCGACTCGCGCACCCGTCGGGCGATCCCGGATTCGTCGAGTTGCCCCGCGCGCCGAAGGCCCATGGCCACGTTTTCTCCGATCGTCATCGAGTCGAACAGCGCCGCGAACTGGAAGACGAACCCCACCTGTCGGCGGAGGTCGTACAGCGCGTCATCGTAGAGAGTATCGACGCGTGCGCCGTCGACCCACACCTCGCCGGCGTCCGGACGAATGAGGCCGATCACGAGCTTGAGTGAGGTCGATTTGCCCGATCCGGACGCACCGATGATCGTAGTCACGTCGCCGTCCGGAACGTCGAGGGTCAGCCCGTCGAGCACGCGCTTCTCGCCGAACGCCTTCTGCAGCCCGACCAGACGGATGCTCATCGCGAGGCCTCGTCGGTCACAGGAGGGCCGCGGCCCAGAAGGCGTCGAGCACCAGGATCAACATGCTCGCGCCGACCACGGCTCGTGTGGTCGCGATCCCGACACCCTGGGCGCCCCCACCACAGGTGAAGCCGAAGAAGGCGCCGACCCCGGTGACGGTCAGACCGAAACTCGCCGCCTTGATGAGGGCGAACTGCACGTCGTACGGCTCGAAGAAGAGGCGGAGTCCCCGGACGAATTGTGGCGTGCTGAGGTCGAGCAGAAACAGCGAGGTGACCCATCCGGCGGCGATCCCGATCGCGATCGCGAGACCGACGATCACGGGAAACATGATCAGGCCGGCCACGACCCGAGGCACGACGAGGTAGGCCACCGGGTCGTATGCGAGCGACTCGAGCGCATCGATCTGTTCGGTCACGCGCATCGTACCCAGCTCGGCCGCGATGTTGGCGCCGACCCGCCCCGCGAGGGCGAGGCCGGTGAGCACCGGGCCGAGCTCCAGGATGATCGTCTTTCCGACGAGAGCCCCGACGAAGTACAGCGGGACGGTGCCCGTGAAGGTGTAGGAGGCCTGGATCGCCAGGACGATCCCGGTGAATGCGGCGATGAACAGGGCGATGGGAACCGAGGCCACTCCGATCGCCCACAACTGCGGAACGAACAGCGGCCCCCAGACGTCCAGCTTCCGGAGCGCTCGGACGGCCCCGAGGGCGAGGTCACCTCCCCGCCCCACCCCCGCGACACCGCGGAGGGCGGTCCGCCCGACGACCTGTAGCGAATCGGCCAGCACTTGAAATCCGAGGCGGGAGTCGGGCGCCGGGCTCAGGAACGCCCGGGAGGTAAGGCGCCCTCGATCACGAATTCCACCTCTTCCGAGCCTCCACGATCTCCGTCCACCACACACGAGACCCGTATGCGCTGCACCTGCTCGCCGGGGTCGAAGACCGAGACCTCGACGTCGAGCCCCTGCGCCCGCGATCGGATCTGGGTGCGCACCCGATCGCCGGGGTCGGCCTCACGGTACTCGTGCGGGTTCCGGAACAGCGTCTTGGTGCTCTGACGCCCCGACTCGAGCACACGCGTAACCTTCACGAAACGAAGCCAGTCCGGCTGATAGCCGACGACGTATTCGTGTCCGTGTTGATCGGCACCGGAACCCTCCCGATTGTGCCGGGCCATAGCCGCTCCGGAGCGAGAGATTCGTGATCATATCTGGGTAAACGAATGTTTCTCGGCGCGCGAGGGAATGTCAAGGAACTGCTTGACCGCATTCGTAGGCCGCATTACCGTCGACGCATCGCTTCACATCCGCAGCGGTGCATCCGGCCATCCCCGTCGTCTCCGGGATCGCCGCACCGTTGCCTCCCGCACTGCCCGGTCGTCGTCGTACCGTGGCAGTCCACCCCACGCGGTCGCCCGCCCCCCGGAGCCCACCGTGGACATCGCGGAACTGAAGAACAAAACGGTCGGCGAACTCCACGTCATGGCGGAGTCGCTCGGCATTCCGAAGTTTTCGGGTCTCCGACGTCAGCATTTGATCGTCAAGATCCAGCACAACCTGCTGTCCAACGACGTCGACCTGACGTCGCACGGAGTGCTCGAGATCCTGTCGGAGGGCTACGGATTCCTCCGGTCACCCGAATGGAGCTATCTACCCGGGCCCGACGACGTGTACGTGGGCCCGCACCACATCAAGAAGTTCGGGCTGCGTACGGGCGACACCCTCGTGGGCAAGATTCGCCCGCCCCGCCGACGCGAGCGGTACGAGGCCGTCGTCCACGTCTTGTCGGTCAACGGCGATCCACCCGAACAGGCCGCCGAACGGACGCCGTTCGACGACCTGCGCCCGAGGTACCCGGATCAGCGCCTTCGACTCGAGACGCCCGATGGAGGTCTCTCGATGCGGATGGTCGACCTCGTGGCCCCGGTCGGGAAGGGACAGCGGGGGTTGATCGTCTCGCCGCCGAAGGCGGGTAAGACCACACTGCTCCAGCAGATCGCCAACTCCATCGTGGTCAACCACCCCGAGGTGACTCTCCTGGTGTTGTTGATCGACGAGCGGCCGGAAGAGGTGACCGAGATGCGGATGAACGTCGACGCCGAGGTCATGGCCTCGACCTTCGACGAGTCGGCGCGTCGGCACACCCAGGTGGCGGAGATGGTCCTCGAGAAGGCCAAGCGCCTCGTGGAGTCGGGCCGGGACGTCGTGATCCTGCTCGACTCGATCACGAGGCTCGCCCGAGCCTACAACATCATCGCCCCGAAGTCGGGGAAGATCCTGTCGGGAGGGGTCGAGGCCAACGCGCTCCACAAACCGAAACGGTTCTTCGGCTCGGCCCGATCGATCGTCGACGGAGGGTCGCTCACCATCGTGGCGACGGCGCTCGTCGACACGGGAAGCCGGATGGACGAGGTGATCTTCGAGGAGTTCAAGGGCACCGGCAACATGGAGCTGGTGCTCGATCGACAGATCGCGGATCGCCGGATCTTCCCGGCCATCGACCTGAATCGCTCGAGCACGCGCAAAGAGGAACTGCTCCTCACCGAGACCGAACTCAACCGCATCTTCCTGCTGCGAAACTTCTGCGCCGACATGGCTCCGCTCGAAGCCATGGAGTTCCTTCTCGACCGCATGCGTCGCTACCCGACCAACGCCGACTTCCTCGATGCGATGGCGCAGGGCGGCTGAGCGCGCCGCCTACTCGTCGAGGACGGCCGAATACCGCGGGTTGACCACCAGAACGCCGTCCTCGAACACCTTCCGATCCCACGGAAAGATGATGGTCTCGTCGGTCTCGAGGGCGTACCAGGTGGGTCGGTAGCCTCCGGGTCGAATGAAGGCCGTCGCAGTGCGAACCTCGGCGGGCCCGGCGTCGCGCACCGCCGCGAGTGCGAGGCGGAAGGTGTCTCCCGACGTCGCGATCTCATCGACCAACAAGACGCGGCGACCCGCGAGCCCCGTCGGCGCCGCCGAGAGGATCGCCGGCCGCTCCCGCACCTGCTCGGCGCCCTCCTTTCGCGTGACCAACATGGAGTGGAAGTCGAGGCGGAGGATCGAGGCGATCACGGCCCCGGGGATCACCCCGGCCCGGGCGATCCCGACCACCACCTCGGGATCGTACTCACGCGCGACCCGAAGAGCGACGGCCCGCGACAGCTCGCCGAACATCTCCCACGAGACCTCGAGGAAGCGATCGGGGTTCGGGGAAGGCCCCGTCGGCGGGGAGTAAGGCGGGTACATCGCGTCGCCTCCTGGAGGTGTAGACGCCGGCACTTGGAGGGACGTGGGAAGGTAGGGGCAAGCGTACCCCCGAACAACCGAGCGAGGCGTTGACCCGAGGGGCGCGAGGCGTCAAGGTTGGCGCTTCTCGCATCATCAGGAGTCGACGTGTCGGACGACCTTCGAGACCGAGCCGAGGCCCGCCTCGACGAGGCCCTGGAGGCCTCGGGAGCGCGCGATCCGCGCGAGTACTACCGCACGAGGCTGCGCGCGCTCCGAGAGGCCAACCCGACCGGGTACGAGCAAGCCGTTGCGTACTACCGCGACGTGCTCGTTCCCGAGATCGCAGGAGGCGCCGAACCGCTCTCGGCGTGGACCGAATACGGGCGCACACTCGAACAGATGCACGGCCCGGGACACGCCGTTTCGATCGATCCCACGGGGCGTTCGTCGGTCTACGCGAGTCCGGCGTTGCCCGACCACCTCGTGCTGCACCTCCCCGATGCGCCGCGCGAACCGGCGCGGCTGGTCGGCCTGCCCGCCCGCCTGAGTCCGGCCCAACGCGCCACCTACGACTGGCTCGTGCGCGGCGTGAACCGATTGCCGGCCACGTCGGAGGCGGCGTCGTGAACGACGAGCGCCTCTCGTCGCCGCGCAACATGGCGTGGAGCCCTCGCCCCGGCTGGGCGACGGTGCGGCTGGTGGGCACCTGTGCGGACCGCACGCTCCGGCGGGGGCAGATCGTGCTTCATGCCCCGGGGGAGACCTACGACATCCCCGGCCAGGACGACGGGCTGGAACCCGGCGATATGGTCATCATCCTCTCCGAGGCGGCTCGACTGGTCGAAGACGACCTCCACCTCGTGCCCGACGGAGCGATCGTCGCCGTGGGATCGGTCTTGCCCTGACGCGGGATCGAACGTGCCAGGGACGAATCCTACCGGGGGCGAATCCTACCGGCGGATGAACCCCACCTGCACACGAGGACCGATGGCGTCGTCGCGAGCGCCGGACGCCAGCTCCGGGTGACTGACCCAGAACGGAAGGTCGAGTCGCAGAGACCAGGGCGACGAGCGTAGACCCAGCTCGGCACCCACTCCCGCCGATGCCAGGACCTCACCACCGGGAAGCTCGAACCCCCCGCCCGGCGGACCGGCCAGGCCCGCACCCAACGCCGCGAGCGGACGAACGTCGATGCCCGCGACCCCAGCCCCCGGACCGCGCAGCGTAGCCGAAACCGTGGCCAGCCAGGGGAAGGGGATGCGCGGATGGAAGCCGCGAAGCGTGCCCCCGCCCGTGGTCCACCCCTCGGCGTCGAGCACCGCTCCGGCCGACCGGAGCCACGGGATCGACGTCGTGGCCCAGGGGTCGGCCGACGACAGGAAGAACCGCCGCTCGGCCGGGGCGAACGAACCATTCCAACTCGATTCGAGCTGGGCCGGGTCGCGTGCCGCGACGCCGCCCGCGAAGAAGGCTCCCTCCACCTCCCAACCGCCGTCCAGCGGCCGACGCGTCGACGCATCGAGCGAGAGGCGGGCCCATCGGTGGTTCCGGGTATCGATCCCGAGCCCGATGGTGGTCACCAGCCGTGTGAGACCGGTCGCGCTGCGAGCCGTCATGCCCCCGAACACCTCGCCTCCGTACTTGCGCTGTACCGTCCAGGCGGGAGTGGTGATGTAGTCGGGCTCGTAGATCCACGACAGGGTCGCGCCCCAGTGCGACTCCATCCACCGCCCGCCGAGCGGACGCTCGCTCCGGGAGCGGGCGTGGCGCAGTGAAGCGAAACCCCGCCCCTCGCCCACGAAGGCCTCGAGCCCGAAGCTTCGGCCAGACGACGCCCCCGTGCCTCGCCTGCGCCAGTCGAGGAAGATGCTCCCCGGATCGAAGACGTCGCTGTCGTCGCCGATCGATCCCGCCCGAATCGCGGGAAGCCCGATCTGCAGGCGCGTGTCACGCACCCCCATGACCGAGGTACGCAGTTGGACTCCGGCTACGCCCCCGGCCGCGTCGTTGCCCCAGACGAGGGGGAACGCTCCGATGCTGAGGGCGTTCCGTTCGTTGGGCCGCGGGCGCAGCGGGGCATCGAACTCGAACCGCCGGAGCGGGTTCGAGAAGAGCCCCGGGGCCCAGGCGTTGTTGGATGGATTCCAGTCGAGAATGGCGCCGTCGGGGTCGAGGACGACCGCAACCGGACGGAAGGGAGTCGAGACGCGGTGCCGGCCGATCGCCGCCGCGCCGTCTACGCGGAGCTGCTGCACCTCTCCGTTGGCCCCGCGCAGCTCGACGGTGGGCGGCATGCGTCCCTCGCCCTCGCGGACGATCGCGAAGTCGGTGCGAAAGCTCCCCTGACCGCTGTCCTCGACCACCACCTCGTCGAGCCCGTAGTCGACGAGCCGCGTCCCGTGCAGCCACCCGGCGAAGAACCAGTCCAGGTCGGTCCCGGTCACCTCTTCGGCCACCGACTTGAAATCGTCGGTGTCGACGTGGCGAAAGCGGAATCGCTCGTAGTACGTGCGCAGAATCCGGGTCATCGTGTCGTCACCGAACATGCGGCGCAGCATCCAGAAGATGACCGATCCCTTCGTATAGATCGCGGCGCTGTACTGCCCCATCTCGGTGTAGTGTTCGGCCGCGAGGACCACGGGTTCGCTCAGCCCCCGCAGGTCGCGCAGCACCGTGCCCTCTACCGAGCCGTTCCACACCCCGGGGCCGGCACTCCGTTCGTTGAACCACGCGGTCTGAAACGACGTCAAGCCTTCGTCGAGCCAGCCCTCGTACCATTCGTTGTTGGCGAGAATGCCGTGCGCGTAGATGTGCCCTACCTCGTGGAGGATCAGTCCCTGCGAAGCCGATCCATCCATGACGACCATCGGAAACTCGGTCCCCCCACCCTCGATCCGGTGCAGGTTCGTGACCTGCGGGTACGGATAGTCGCCGAAGATCGAGTCGAGCCACTGAAGCGCCGTGGCGGTGCGGCGTACCGCGACTCCGTTCCCCCACGTGTCTTCGTCACCGGGCCGGTACAGCACGTGGATCGACACGTCGTCCCACGCGCCCTGCTCGTAGATGTAGTCGGGGCTCGTCGACCAGGCGAAATGGTGCACGTCTTCGGCCACCCAGCGAATACGCTTCCGCCCCTCCGACGCCGCCTCGCCCGCGAGGAGCCCGAGGCTCTCCTCGGCGTTGAGGTTGCGGGCAGGAAACTGCCCACAGACACGCTCGCCTCCCCGTTCGATACACGGTGGACCCGACTGTGACCCGTACCACTCGCGATCGTACGCGATGGGGCCGGTGCCCGCCGCCGCGACGCCCTCCCAACCCGGGTCGCCCGCGACGGGTACGCCCGTCGCGCCCACCACCTGGTCGGCGCGGAGGTCGAGCGTCACGTCGTAGCGCGCGAACTCGCCGTAGAACTCTCCCGCCCGGTAGAGGGGATGCAGACGCCATCCCTCGTCGTCGTAGACCACGACCCGCGGATACCACTGCGCGAAGTCGTACTGTCGGCCCGCGCGGCCCTGACGCCGGGGTACCGACGACGGCCGTGCCTGCCACCCGTAGTCGATCTCGAGCGCCTCGCCCGGCGGGAGCGCCTCCGGAAGGTCG
>JANQNV010000099.1 GCA_028279425.1 Longimicrobiales bacterium
GTTGGGACCCCGCGCAGGCGAGCGACGAGTTGGGACCCCGCGCAGGCGAGCGACGAGTTGGGACCCCGCGCGAGCGAGCGCCGAGTTGGGACCCCGCGCAGGCGAGCGACGAGTTGGGACCCCGCGCAGGCGAGCGACGGGCTGGCGGTCGGCGGCGAGGCCGCGAAGTGCCGCATCATCGAACTCCGTTCACCGAAGAGGATGCTCGTTGTGTCATCGAGATACGTCGTAGCGATCACGGCCGGCCTCGCGCTCGGTGGCCTGGGGTGTGCGTCCGGAGCCCTGGCCCAGGAAGACCGCACATCGGCCCGCACCACCCTCGATTTGGTCGACTGCTCCACCCGTGAGCTACGCGGGCTCGAGAGCGAACTCGAGACTGTGCTCGGCCGACTCCGCGAGGTGGGCACCGACACGGAGGCGGAGCTGTCGGCAGAGGCCGATGCCTCGTGGAGGTCGTTTCGGGCGAGCGAGTGCCGATGGGCCGCTGCCGAGTACGAGGGGGGCACGCTGGCCCCGGTGGTTGCGGTGGACTGCCAGCTGCGCCTCACTCGAGAGCGGCTGGGCCGCCTGACGGAATGGCTGGACGAGCGCTCGAGGCGAGAGGTCGCCGTCACCGATGTCTTGCGGAGCGAACCGGCGGAGGACCGCGGAGATGTTGTGGCGTGGGTCGCCGGACCGCGCGCGGGGGTGGAGCCGTGAAGAAGGGGGAGGCCCTCACCGCGCTGGCGCGGCATCGTACCGACGAGGTGGTCGTCACCTCGATGTCGGTCGTTCGTCCGTGGGGGCGCCTGGGCGATCACCCGCTCGACTTCGCGTCGGCCGACAGCGCCATGGGCCACACGGCGGACTTCGCGCTCGGCATCGCCCTCGCACGACCGGATCGGCGCGTGATCTGCCTCAACGGCGACGGGAGCATGCTGATGACGTTGGGCACCCTCGTCACCGCCCCGGGAGCCGGGGCCACCAATCTCGTGGTCGTCGTCATCGACAACGGCAGCTACGAGATCACGGGCAGCCAGCCGGTACCGGGTGCGGGTGGAGTCGACTACGTCGGCCTCGCCCTCGCCTCCGGCTTCGAGACGGCGGTCGCCTTCGACGATGCGCGGGTCTTCGACGAGGCGCTCCCCGCCCTCCTTCGCACGGCTGGCCCGGTATTGATCGATCTCGTCGTCGATGTCGACGACGAGGGCCCGATTCAGCGGCGTCCCGACGAGGAGGCCACCTACCTGCGGGTCTCGCTCGAGACGTCGGCCTGGCGACTCCGAGAAGCACTGGCGGAGGGGTAGGCTCGCCTCTATCCGCCCCCGTATCGATCGAGGAAGTCGATCGTCTCGCGGATCACATCGTTCATCGGGAGCGGCCAGTGTCCCGCGTCGAAGACGCGCATGACGCGCGCACTGTCGGGCGTCCCGAAGGCCGCCAGGAAGGCCCGCTTGTTCGGCTCGACCGGACTCACGATGTCTTCGTTCCCCACGAGCAGAAGGGCCGGCGCTCGAACCCTCTGGGCGAGATCCGACTGGTCGTCGATGGCGTCCTGCGACGAAGCGGTACCGAACCCACCGCTGTACATGACTACCGAGCGGAAGCGGGGTTCGAAGGCCACCAGATTGGGGGCGATGACCGCCCCCAGGCTGAGCCCGAGGTACGAAGCGCCGTCCGAGGCGAAATCGGACCGGGTCTCCAGGTAGTCGAGGGTACGCCCGAGATCCTGGACCCAGTACCGTAGCATGTCGCGGCGGGCGGGAACGTCGTTCCACCGTTCCAACGTCCGCCCGTCGTTGCGCTGAAACGCCCCGTCGTAGACCGGCTCCACGAGGGCGCGGCCCGCCCGAACGATGAAGTCGAGCGGCACGAGGTCGATGGGCTCGACCTCGGGGCTGCGCAACACGTTGCCGCCGGGGAAAAACACGACCGATTCCCACGGCGGAGGTGTCGTGGTGGGCAGATGGATCCGGATGGGGAGCCGGTCTCCGTACGGGGTGTCGACCGACACCCATTCGACCGTCCATCCCTCCGGAGTGGTCGCCGTCGAGTCGACGCGTGCGGCGAGAGGGGCCGCATGATCGTAGTCGTAGAAGGTGCGCGTCACCGCGAAGACCTCGTCCGACATCGAGGCCCGGTTCTCGAATTCCTGGACCGGAAACTCCAGGGCCCCGGCCAGGGCGGTGGGGGGCTCTCCCCCCTCGAATCGCGCGCATCGGAAGCCATCGCCGTCGCTGCGCGACCATGGCGAGGGTGCGTTCGAGTCCGAGACGAAGTACCGAGGGTCGGCCCACGACCCGCCGAGCAGATAGCGGCGCTCCCCCGAGCGAGTCGACGTCCACTCGCGCGCGTTGCCCAGCATGTCCTGGGCGCCCGAGACGGACAGCGCGTCGAGGCTCCCGACGGGCACCGTCCCTTCGCTGTCGAGGTTCGAGCGGGCGGCGAGGATCGGCGAAAACGGCACCCAGGCGCCCACGCTCGGCAAGGCGGCCCGCGCCCAGTGATACAGGGTCGGCAGGTGGCCGCCCCTCCAGGCGCAATAGGCCGACGCCTCGAACCAACTCACGCCGGTGACGGGGTGGTCGGCCCGTTCGTCGGGAGGCGCACCGAGCACCCAGGTGGCGGGGCCCCGCCGGTTGGTCGCATCGACGAACCGGCTCATGGCGCTGTCGAGGGTGACGCCCGGTGCGCCCTCGGCGAGGGCGTCGGTCCACCAGGCGGGATCGTCGTAGCCGTCCTCCGCGACGAACTCGGCGTAGGCCGCGTGCGTGACCTCCGTGCGGTCGATGAGGAATTCCGGGATCATGCGCGGCTCGAGCTGCCCGAACCCCAGGAGTGGCACGGTGCCGTAGAGCCCTCCAGCGACCCGGATCATGCCTTCGGGGAGCGACCCCTCCGGTGCGAGCCGCAGATTGATCGCGTAGCTCGCGTCGTCGTGGTAGTCGTAGCCGGCATGCCGCACCTCGGTGAGCTGATTGGTCGAGATGAACGAGCGCGCGAGCTCGACAGCTTCGTAGCCCTCGAGTTCGATCCGGAGGCGCATCGGCTTCAGCGGTACGCGTTCGAGATCGAGCGGAGTGACACCCAACTCGGTCCAGCTGTCGGTGGACTCGTCGAAGGGCCGTGCGAGTACTCGGGCGCCCGCCGGGTCGGTGCGCACCTCCAGCGACGTGGTGATGCGCGGCCAGAGTGGTTCGAGCAGAGGGTCGCGCCCCACGGCGGCATCGACTTCGAGTGCGAGTGTGGCGGCGTCCGCCATCCGGTCTTCATCGACGAGCCGCAGGACCTCGGGGATCGCCTCGTCTCGAGCCCAGCGGGCGTCCGAGGTGGAAGTCCACCACACGCCCGTGGCCGCCGCGAGCACGACCCCGACCAAGGCCGCGATCCCCACACCCCGGAACGATCGGGGGGACGCGTCGGGGTCGCGTCGAGCGTGGCGGTCACCAGGCGTCGGGGCGGCATCGGCGGTTGCAGCCGCAGCGCGCGAGTCGCCCGGGCGGGACGTCCCAGAACCGGACCACGGAGGCCCGGTCTCAGGAGGCGTCGAGCGACCGGCCCGCGTCGGGGTCGGCGGCCCCGAACGGAGGTTCCACGAATCGAGGGCCCGCAAGCGCTCGGCCACCTCATCGGCCGAAGCGGGGCGATCATCGGGGGTTTTGCCGAGAAGATCGTGAACGAGCTGATCGAGTTCAGGGGTGATGTCGTCCCGAAGCGAGGCGAGGCGCTCGGGCTCCACGCTCAGGATGGCCCCCATCGTGGCCGCCGGAGTCTCGCGCTCGAAGGGCCGCCGGCCGGCCAGCATCTCATACGTGATCACGCCCAGCGCCCAGAGATCGGCACGCGCGTCTACGGGATCGGCCGAGGCCTGTTCGGGGGCCATGTAGGCCAGCGTTCCAATCGACATCCCCGTGCCGGTGAGGCCGGCTTCGCCACCGAGCTTCGCCACCCCGAAGTCGAGGATTCTCGCCTCACCCCGCGGCGTGATGAGGATGTTGGCCGGCTTGACGTCGCGGTGCACGATCTCGTGCTCGTGTGCCCGTGCGAGCCCCTCGGCAACCTGGCGGGCGATCGAGACCGCGGCGGCCTCATCGAGCCGGCCCTCGGCGATCTTCTCCTCCAGGGTGGCCCCATCGTAGAGGGCCATCGCGATGAAGGTACGGCCGTCGTCGGTCTCACCGATTTCGTAGATCGTGCAGATCGACGGGTGGTCCAGCGCCGAAGCCGCCTGGGCCTCCCGCTCGAAGCGTTCGCGTGCGGCGGCGTCGGCGACCAGGTGTGCGGGCAGTAGCTTGAGGGCTACCGGCCGGCCCAAGCGCGGGTCTTCTCCGCGGTAGACGAGCCCCATCCCCCCGCGGCCCAGCACACCCCGGACGCGGAAGCGTCCGAGGGAAGTCGGATGGTCGATCTCGTCAGCTCACTCCGAGGTCGTCGAACGCGTCCTCGACCTCGTCCATGGTCATGCCTTCAGCCTCGAGGCGAACCATCAGGCTGTTGTTGACCAGGATCATCATGACGGCGCGCCGGTAGTCGCCGTTCTCTTCGTACTCCTGCATGCCTTTCATGCCGTCGTACGTCACCGTGCGCTCGTAGCCATCCTGGGTGGTACGGTCGAAGTCCACCATGGTGAAGGCCATCGCCGGTCCCGCCATGATGCCTCCGCCCGACATCATCTGCACTTCGAGAGACTTCCCGTCGCCCTCGTAGGTGGCGGTGGCCTGCGCCATGTTGAGACCCGCCGCACCCATCGAGCTGCGTTCGCTCGTCATGCGCTCGAGTCCGGCGAGTTCCTCCGGGAGGGCGTCCTGCATCTCCTCGCCCGTCATCTGCACGGCGTCGTCACCCTCGCCGTTGGCGAGGTTGTCGGCGGCCTGCTGCATCGCGTCGGCGGCCTGCTGCATCGCATCGGCCGCGGTCTGCGCGGCGTCGTCGGCGGCATCGCCTCCGCACGCGATGGGGGCCACCAGGAGGGCGAGGGCGAGGGCGAGGGGCAAACGGCGCATGGCTGCGAACTCCATTGGGGTGGTCCGAGGGTCGGAGGGCGCCAAGATGGGGTCGTGGGTGGGGTCTACGCCAGCGTCATGGTTCCGGGGGTTCGCGCAGTTCGCGCCACGCGGATTCGAGCACTTCGGCCGACCGAGCGAGCGCGTCTCGCTCGGGAAGGCTCATGCGTGGCTCCAACACGCGCACGACACCGGCGGGTCCGCCGACCGAGGGGAGCAGCAGGGCGGCGGTCACCAGGCCGATTGCGTGGTTCGTCGCGCCCTTGCGGGCGATCGGCGCGATTCACCGGGATTGCCGCCCCTTCCTGCGGCAACGACGACGGCATTGCAATCGACCGTCTCGGCGAGAGCAGCCGCGCGAACCTGGGCTGCCGCGTAGCCCTCCCGCCCGACGTCGCGTGTCCCGCCTCGTGGTCAGCCGTGCAGCGTCACGTACAGGGCCCCGGCCGCCACGAGGTACTCCTCGAGCGCCTTTTGCCACTCGTTGGGGTCGGGGCTGTCCATGGACTGGATGCGTTGGGCGAGGGCACCCAGCCGGGAGCGGAGGCTCGCCGCCTCGGCCGCGGCTCTTGCCTGCTCACGGGCGTGCTCGGCTTGTTCGCGTCCCACGCCGGCATGAAGTTGTCCTGCTCCCGCATTATGGGTCATCATGTCGAGTCCGGGCACGAGGCCCTTGCTCTGCGCCTTGACCTTCGAAGACCCCATCATCCACGGTGTCTTCCCCACTTGCTGATGGTTGACCATACCCTTGAGGGTCCCCGGCTCATTTCCACCGGACACCATCGGGGATCTGCTGGGCGGCGCCATCTTGGTGGTCTTGATCTTCTTCTCGGCCTGTACCTTGCGGGCCTTGGTCGCGACGGCAGGGTAGGGGATGGGCGTAGCGGGGTCGCTCAGCGCCACACCGGGCGTCTTGCAGACGGTCGGAAACGCGAGCGTCACACCCTCGCTCGACTTGTGCACGACACTCAGGTGGTTGACGCCGACGGTGACTCCCATGGCAGGCTCCTCGGGGTGATGACGGGAACTTGGGTGGCGGGTGTCTCCACCATTCACCCCGCGCTATCGTACGGGCAACCCGCAGCGGGTTATGATCGGCGACTCCCCACCCCTCCTTCGGCCTGAGGTCGCGCCCGGACGATGCACCCACCCCAAAGCCGTTCGAACGACTCGTTTCGCACCGCCGAGTCCATGGTCTCCGTCCGCCTGGTCGCGATGGCACTGTTGACGTCCGTCGCCTGTGCGGTGCCACACGTCGTCGCTGCCCAGTCGCCGGGTCCATGGCCCCCCGTCGCCACCTTTTCGATTCTGGGCTACGACCCCGAGACCGGCGAGATCGGGGGCGCGGTGCAATCGCGCGTCTTCTCGGTCGGCAATGGAGTCCTGTGGGGTGAAGCCGGCGTCGGGATGGTCGCGACCCAGGCGATCGTCGATGTCAGCTACGGTCCTCAGGGGCTCGAGCTGCTCGGACTCGGCTACTCGCCCGAGGTGGTGGTCGAGACCATCCTCGCTGCGGATCCCGATCCGGATCCCGAGCGATGGACTGTGGAGGGACGGCAGTTTTCGGTGATGGACGCCGCGGGCAACGTGGCGACGCACACCGGCGCCCGCTCGAGCGCCTGGGCCGGGCACGTGGTCGGCGAACACGTCTCGGCCCAGGGCAACATCCTCGCTGGTCCCGCGGTGGTGCAGAGCATGGTGGACGCCTTCCACGCCACCGAAGGCCACCTGTCGTTCAAGCTGATGGCGGCGCTGGAGGCGGGACAGGCGGCGGGGGGCGACACCCGTGGCATGCAGTCGGCGGCGATGCTCATCGTGGGCGAAGACCGTGGGGTGTGGTTGAACAACGACGTGGTGCTCCGGCTCCAGGTCGACGACTCCGACGACCCGATCGCCGAGTTGCGCCGCCTCGTGGACATCGCGGGGCGGCAGCGGGCGCGGTTTGGGAGGTAGCGGCCGAGGCCATGAAGTCGCTCATCGATGGGTACCACCGCTTTCGTGAGGAGGGCTATGGAGAGTTGGCCGAGCGGCTCCGCGCTCTGGCCGAGGAGCAGCACCCGACCAAGCTGCTGATCACCTGTTCCGACTCTCGGGTCCTCCCCGACCGAATCGTGTCGGCGCTTCCCGGCGACCTCTTCGTGATCCGCAACGCGGGCAACATCGTGCCGCCCATCGACGAGTGTCGGAATGGCGACGGAGGTACCCTCGAATACGCCGTTTCGGTGCTGAAAGTTAGGCACATCATCGTGTGCGGTCACTCCAACTGCGGTGCCATCAAGGCCATGATGCATCCTGAGGAGCTGGAGGGTCTGCCCATGGTTCGCGGCTGGCTCGCGCACGCCGGACTCGACACGACGCCGACCCGGCCCGAGGGGGCGCGATCGCTGATGCGGCTCAGCGCAGACGAGCTGCATGCCGAGGAGCTCGCCGAGATCGATCGCCTGGTCGAGCGCAACGTGCTGACCCAACTCGATCACCTGCGAACCCACCCCTATGTCGCAGCCCGCCTGAAGCGAGATGAGCTGCACCTGCACGGATGGGTGTTCGACATTCCGGAGGGGCGCATTCGAGCCTACGACAGGGGCTCGGGCGAGTTCGTGGAGCTGTAGGTCGAGGGGTGGAGCGGAACACGCGTCGACTCTGCGGATAATCTCCGCCACGTTGCACCCGTAGAGGAGGCCGCCTCCGTGAGGTCATTCACGTGAAACCAGGCATCGTATTCGCGATCCTCGCCGTGGTCGGCTATGCCGGCCTGGAGCACTACGCCATCAAGAAGGCCCGGCCGCGCATGGAGCCCGACTTCATGTATCAGTCCCGGGTCGAAGCCCGTGTGGCGGTCGAGGCGTGCGCCGATGTGTCGCCGGAGCAGGAGGCGGACTTCGAGCGATCCGTGAATCGAGTGCTCGAGCGCCTTCGTCGCAGCTGGGAAGATGCGTCGACCCCATCGGACTCCGCCGCGGTGGAACGCCGCATCGCCGAGCTCACGAGCGAGGCCGAAGCCCGGACGCGGGAGGTTCTCGAATCCGAAGGGTGCGACTCCTTCATGGCCAAGCGACTGATCCGACGGCACGAAATCCACGCGCAACGCGCCGGCGGCTGACGGCGGTCCGCCGGGGGCAGGCGTTCGGTACGTCCCAAACCACGTGGCCGCGCTCGGCGGCGTTCGGCACCGGTCAGCGCCGCGGCACCTCGACGTGCAGGTGATCGGCCGTGCCCGTGTGGCGTAGAGTCGAGAAGCCCATCAGCTGGAGCCCGGCCCGGGTGAGGCGGTTGCGCCATTCGGGGCGGCCCAGGGTGCGCAGGTCGACCGCGTGGGCGTAGCCGTCGTCTTGCACGAAGTGCAGGGACCGATCGTACGATGGCATCCCCCACGCCGCGTAGTCGTCCGGAGTGCGGGAAGCGTCGGTCACGACGGCCCTGGGGTCGAGCAAGACGAGCGTCGAGGTCGCGAGTCGCAACAGCGGGTGAAGTGATCGGTATTCGGCGGTCAACTCGGGCGACTTCACATGCTCGGCGGCGATCGTCGTGAGTCCCATCCCCACCATCCCGAAGACCGCCAGCCCCCCTCCGCGACTCATGATCCAGCGGATTCCGCGGGGGAAGCGCAGGACCTTCGCGACGATCCAGGCGATCAGGAACAGCAGGACCGCAGCGGTGACCACGCCCAGCGTCACGGCGGGGATCGTTGCGAAGTCGAATCGCTGTTGGGCCTCGAGGCTCCCGCGCAGAACGACCACGAAGGGGGCCACGAGACCGATCGGGGTCAGCACGGCCGCCACGGCCAGGCGGCGGAGCCAGCTCGACCCGCGCCGTCGCCTGCGCCCGGACCGGGTAGCCGGGCCGGGTCGCGGGCGCATCCACGACAGGTCGATCCGAAGGTTTGAGCTCATGCTGGTGTCCTACGTCGAACGGGCCGCTCGTGATTCGCCTGGGCCCCGGCCGGGGCCTACGGCTGGTCGGCGAATCGCTGCAGCCAGGTCGGATAGGCCATCGATCGATCCTCCGTAAGAGGAGGTCCCGGGTAGCCGGCGAGAAGACGGGACACGGCATCGCGGAATCGCGCGGCGTGCCAGTCTTCGCCGCGGAACGCCTCGAAACCGAGGGTCCACGCGTGCTCACCTCCGGCCTGGATGCGCGTGAGTTCGAAGGCCAGCCCGCGGGCGATCCGAAGACTCGGCGCCACCTCGTGTTCGATGTCCGACTCATCGGTGGCCAGGAGTCGCATGAGTCGCCGTTTCCCTACGACGACGGTCGAGTCGCCCTGACTGTCCGTGAACGGGCTCCTCAACCCCGCGGGGACCGACGACGGGGGGATCGACCATTTGACCCAACGATCGACCCGCCCGCTCGAGGGGGGACCGAAGTCCATCGTCTCGCCGACCACCCCCGTGCATCCCTTGAACTCGAGGCTGCCGGGCCGCTCCTCGGCCGCTCCGCGCATCTTGATGCCCAGCTCGCCGTAGCGGGCGAGAACGAGGTAGGTGTCGATCCGCTCGTGGTCCGGCCATTCGGGAGGTGGGAGCTCCACCGGCCGACCGGGTGCGTGTCGGTACCAATCCACGACCTCCGCGGTGTCGAGCAGTGGCCCTTCGAAGAACCATCGCGTCTCGATGCTCGAAAACCGGGTCATGGGCTACGTGCTTCAGCCGAAGAGGTCGGAGCTGAGGTAGCGGTCCCCTCGGTCGCAGACGATGTGCACCACGACGCCGCGGGTGAGTTCGGCGGCCACGCGCAGCGCCGCGGCGAGAGCGCCCCCGCTGCTCATGCCCGCGAGAATGCCCTCTTCTCGGGCGAGGCGGCGCGTCATGGTGCGGGCCTCCGCCTCACTCACCTCGACGATGCGGTCGACGCGGTCGGGTTCGTAGATGGCGGGCACCATCGAAGGCGACCACCGGCGGATGCCCGGGATCCGAGAGCCCTCACTGGGCTGCGTGCCGACGACCTGGATCGCCGCGTTCTGCGCCTTCAGGAAGCGCGAGGTGCCCATGATCGTCCCGGTCGTCCCCATCGCCGAAACGAAGTGCGTGACACGGTGCTCCGTGTCACGCCACACCTCCGGCCCCGTGGTCCGCTCGTGCATGCGCCAGTTGTCGGGATTCGCGAACTGGTCGAGCATGTGGTGCGTCCCGGCGTCCCTCATCTGCTCCGCCGCCCGGCGAGCATCCTCGATGCCCCCGTTCGGTGCGGTGCGGATCACCTCCGCTCCGTAGGCGTGCATGGCCTGCACGCGCTCCAGGGTCGCTTTCGCCGGTACGATGAGCGTCATGTGGAGCCCAAGCCGTCCAGCGGCCATGGCCAGCGCGATCCCGGTGTTGCCACTGGTGGCCTCCACCAATCGGTCGCCGGGCCGGATCTCCCCGCGGTCGAGCGCCGAGTGGATCATGTTCCAGGCGGCTCGATCCTTGACGCTCCCGCCGGGCCCGTTCCCTTCGAGCTTGGCGAGCACGCGTACCTCGGGCGACACGCCCTCGGCTGCCGGGATCCGGGTGAGTTCCACGAGAGGGGTGGTGCCGATGAGTCGTTCGAAGTGCATGGGTGGCTCAACCCTCCATTGGGCGGGGAGATCCGCATCACGTCCTGGAGTAGGGACGTCGGGGGGGCTCTACCGGGAAGCGCTCGGCCGGACGGGGGTTGGGAACCGGATTCGGGGGATGGGGCTACTCCCCATCGAGACCACCCTGACGTCGCCACTCCCCACCCTTGGGGCCCCGCCATGAAACGCAAGCTGCACACCTACGCGTCCGACGCCCTCGTCGTGGAGTACGACGCCGCCCGGTGCATCCATGCCGCCGAGTGTGTGAAGGGTCTGCCGACGGTGTTCGATCCGAATGCGCGTCCCTGGATCCAGCCGAGCGCCGCCGCGGCCGACGAGGTGGCCCGGGTCGTGGAGCGCTGCCCGACCGGCGCGCTGCAGTATCGGCGCACCGATGGGGGCGCCCCCGAGGCCGCGCCCGCAACGAACACCGTACGACTCGCGGCCGACGGGCCGGTGTACCTGTCGGGCAGGATCCGGCTGACGCTTCCCGACGGAGACGTCGTCGAAGACACCCGGATGGCGTTGTGCCGCTGCGGCCGCTCCAACAACAAGCCATTCTGCGACAACGCCCACGAAGGTGCGGGCTTCGTAGACGGCGGTGTCGTCGTCGACAACCAGTTGCGCCCCGCGGAGGCCGACGAGGGGGGCGTCGTCGAGATCTCCCTCGCCGCCAATGGGCCGATTCTCATCCGGGGGCTGGTGGAGATCCAGGCCACCGACGGGACATCGCGCTCGGGTGCGCGGGGTGCGCTCTGCCGCTGCGGCCAGTCGGCCAACAAGCCGTTCTGCGACGGGGCCCATACAAGGGCCGGCTTCGAGGCCGAGTAGGGCGCCCTACCGATCGCCGATGTCCAGAAGGTGGAGGGCGGCGCCCTGCGAATCCATCGCGAGTAGTCCGGTCCGGGCACCCACGTCGTGGCGGACGACCGAGGTGCCCCCGGCGGCGGCGATGTGCGCCTCCGCCTGGTCGAGGTCCCGAACGCCGAAGTAGACGCCCCAGTACTCCTTGTCGCCCTTGAACTCGTTCGGCGTGACGCGCACACCGGCCACCACCGCGCCATCGGCCGACACGAACTCGTACCGATCCCGTTCCGACGTCGGCCGGACCCGCCAACCGAACACCACCTCGTAGAACGGCTGCACGACCTCCAGCCTCGAGATGTGGAGTTCGTGCCAGACGCGCCGGCCGCTCTCCATGGGCTCCGGCGCGGCCGCGCGATCGTCGCCTTCGTAGCAGGTGAAGCCCGCGCCCGCCGGATCGCGAATCAGGGCGATCGTTCCTCCCTGTGCCGCTTGCGGTTCGACCTCGATGATCGCGCCCGCGGCCCGGGCTGACGCCACCGTATCGACCACATCGGCGACGGCGATATACGACATCCAGAAGGAGGGCATCCCGATCTGGCGAAACCGGTCCGGCATCTCGTAGAGACCCGCCGACGGATCGGTGGCCGCGAAGCAGCCCAGATACCCGTCGTCGAGTGCGAAGTACTCCCACCCGAGCACGGCGGCGTAGAATCGCTTCGCCTCGGCCAGGTCGAAGGTCGAGAGATCGGTCCAGATGAAGGAGGAGGCCATTGCGCCCCACGATAGCTTCGGCGGACGTTGGACCCAAGACGCCGCCTGCCCTGCCGAGGGAGAGCCATGATCGAGGTCGTGAAGCCGGGGAGTGAGCCTGCGGGGTTCGATGCCGAGCTCCTCGCCCTCTGCGAGGAGGCCTACGACGAAACCCTGGGACCGTACCTCGCGGCGCTGTGTCCGGTAGAGCACCTCGTCGTCCGCGATGGGCGGGATCGGTTGGTTTCGCACGTCATGTGGGTGGATCGCTGGGTGCAGGTCGGTGACGACCCGCCCGCCCGGGCGGCGTACGTCGAGCTCGTCGCCACGGCGCCGAGGGCGCGGGGGAACGGGTTCGCGAGCGCGCTCATGGCCGAGTTCGCGCGGCGGGCCCGCTCCGCCTATCCGTTTGCGGCGCTGTCGCCATCGGTCCACGGCATCTACGAGCGGCTCGGGTGGCGCCTCTGGCGCGGTCCCCTGTTCGTGCGCGACGAGTCAGGACACCGTACGCCGACTCCCGACGACGAGGTGATGATGTTGGATTGGTCGAACGAAACGATGCCGCGCGCCGACGAACCGCTGTCGATCGAGTGGCGTCCCTTCGAGGTCTGGTAGGAGAACCCATGAACGTCATCCTCTTCGGAGCGACCGGCATGATCGGCGCGGGCGCGCTCATCGAGTGCCTCGAACACGACGGTGTGGAGGCGGTGTTGGCCGTCGGGCGGCGCTCGACCGGCCGCAGCCATCCCAAGCTGTCGGAACTGATCCACGCCGACTTCCTCGACTATTCGACGGTGGAAGAGCGCCTCACCGGCTACGATGCGTGTCTCTTCTGCCTCGGCGTCTCGGCCGTCGGGATGTCGGAGGCCGACTACCGGCGCATCACCCTCGACTTCGCCGTCGCTGCCGGGGAGGTGTTGCTGCGACGGAACCCCGAGATGCGCATGTGTTTCGTGTCGGGGGCGGGTACGAAGGTCGATGGCCGCCAGATGTGGGCGAGGGTGAAGGGAGAGGCCGAGCAGGCGCTTCTCGCCATGCCCTGGAGATCCGCCCACATGTTTCGGCCCGCCGGGATCCTTCCGATGAAGGGAGTGAAGTCGGGCGTCGGCCTGTATCGGGCGGTCTACACCGTGGCGGGGTGGCTGTATCCCGCGGTCCGCGCCGTCGCGCCGGCGTTTCTGACCAACACGGTCGAACTCGGGCAGGCCATGATCCGGGTCGCCCGCGACGGGTACCCCCGCGAGATCCTCGAGGGGCGCGACATCATCGAGGCGGCGAAGGGGGTGACGAGCCGCTAGTGTAGTGTCGCCAAAGTCTGGTGACCGCCGAGGGTGCGGAGGCGCCGCGGGGGCGAGGCGGAACGACGCGGCGTAGCGATAGCTACGGCAAG
>JANQNV010000101.1 GCA_028279425.1 Longimicrobiales bacterium
GAGCGCGAACAGGTCGTCGTCGGGCCGGCCGTCCACGACGATGACGTCGGCCTCCTTCCCGACCTCGATCGTTCCGATCAGGTCGTCCATCTTCGACAGGCGTGCCGCCCGGATCGTGATCGCGGCGAGGGCATCCATGTTGTCGGGACACACGCCGACCTTGACCATGTGGGCGAGTTCGGGAGCGATCACGTCGTGTTCGACGGCGGGGCTTCCCGCGTCGGTCCCGAAGACGATCGGTACGCCGGCCTTGGCGGCCTTCACCAACCCGGCATACCGAGTCGGATCGGCCACCGCCTTCTGGCGCTCCTCGATCTTCCATTCGGGGATGCCGAAGCGGCGGGCGATGTCGGGCTGACTCTGCTGAACCAGGGGGGCGAAGGTCGTCACGACGGGGATACCCTTCTCGAGGAGCACCTCGATCGCGGCATCCGACATCGAGCCGCCGTGCTCCACACAGTCCACCCCGAAGCGCGCCACACGCTCGATACAGGCGTCGTAGGTCGCGTGCGCGGTGATGGGCAGGCCGTTGCGGTGGGTCTCGTCGATGACGGCCTCGAGTTCGGCGTCGGTGAATTCGAGCGTGTCGTGGCAGGCCATGATCTTGATGAGGTCGGCCCCACCTCTCACCTGCTCGCGCACCGCCCGGCGCATCTCGTCGGCCCCGCTCGCCTCCCGGCATACCCAGTACGTGTGGCCCCCGGTCTGGATGATCGCCGCCCCGCACACCTTCAGCCGAGGGCCGGGCACGATGCCCTGCGCGACCGCTTGCTTCGTGAACAGGTTCATGTCGTGAAAGCCGAGATCGCGCACCATCGTGACCCCGGCCCGCAAGCACTTCAGCATGTTGCCCGCCGCCTTGAACGCCGAAATCGGGCGCGGGTCGTCCATCGACTGGCGCGCGAGGTCGTGGATGCCGTCCCAATTCAGGTGCGCGTGGCTGTTGATGAGGCCCGGCATGATGGTCCCGCCGGTCTCCTCCACCGGCCCGAGGTCTTCGTGAAGGTCGCCGCGCGCTCCGACCGCTGAAATCTTGCCGTCACGCAGTGCGACGAACCCTGCGTCGATCACCTCGCCGGCCATGGTCAGGACGCGCCCGGTCAACACGACGTGCGAGGTGGGCACGTCGAACATGGGCTTGGTGATCTTCTGGTAGCGCCAGGCGGCGGGTTCGGGCATTGGGGGGGACTCCGTGTCGATATGGGGATCAGAAGGGTCGGGGCTGGCAAAGTCGCTCGCTAGTTGGCCTCACAGTCTGTCGAGGGTCCAGCGACCGACCTCGACGAGATCGGTCTCCACGCCCAACTCCGATGCGAGGGCTCGAAGATCGGCGAGGGCGTCGTCTTCGAGCGGCACCCCGGCTTCGGTCTTCCGTGCGACTCGGCGCGCCTCCTGCTCACCGGGGATCAGGATCTCGTCGAAACCGGGCCGGAGGGGGCGCGATTTGCACATCGCGGCGAAGTCGTCCATCCGGCGTCGGAACTCCTCCAGCGGCATGAACCACTCGACGTCGATCGCGGTGAGGGTGTGGCTGACGTCCCACCGGGCTGGATCAGAATACGGGGTCAGGCCGTAGCCGCCTCCCCCGACGACACCGGTGAGGACGTCGGTCATGAAGGCCAGGCCGTATCCCTTGTAGCTACCGATTCCGAGCAGGGCGCCCGCCATGGCCGCGTTCGGATCGTCGGTCTCGTGCCCGTCGGGGGTCAGCGCCCAATCCAGTGGAATCGGCCGCCCCTCGCGCGCATGCCAGGTCATCATGCCTTTGCCGGCCGTGGTGAGGGCGATGTCGAGCACGGCGGGGAAGCCGAGGCCGGTGGGCACCGCGATCCCCCAGGGATTGGTGCCCACCACCCCTTCTCGCCCACCCCACGGTGCCATCTCCGGCCCTGCGTTGGTCATGGCGATTCCGATACATCCGGCCGGGGGGCCGAGGCAGGCATGCACGGCGCTCGAGCCGAAGTGGGTGGAGTTGCGCACCACCACCTGCCCGATGCCGCACACCTTGGCCTTGTCGATGGCGATCCGCATGGCCCGGGTGGCGGCCACGGTACCGATGCCGTTGTGGGCGTCCACCAAAGCCAGGGCGGGGCTCTCCCTCACGACCTCGAAGGGCGCACCGACGTCGACCAGCTTCTCGACGAAGCGCCCGTGGTAGCGCCGCAGCTTCTTGACGCCCTGGCCATGGCCCGGGTGGAACCGCAGCTCCGAAAAGACCAGCGCGCCGCCGAAGACCCTGGCCTCGTCGTCGGGCAATCCCATGGCACCCAGGACGTCGAACACGAAGCGTTCGAGGCTCTCGAGGGTGACGGCGGTCATAGGGATCACGAACTCGCTCCTCGCTTGACAGCACCCTTCGGCCCGAGGCAAGTTGCCGGCCGATTGTCGACAACATACAGGTCTGCGCCCCGAGAGGCCAACGCGATGGGATACAATGCTTTACTGGAGCGTATGGGCGAGGTGAACGACCTCCTGTGCTCCGTCTCGATGCTCAGCTGGGACGCGAGAGTCATGATGCCGCCCGGCGGTGCGGACACCCGCGCGAGGCAGATGGCGACCCTCAAGGTGTTCGCACGCAACCACCTCGTGTCGGACGAAACCCGGCGGCTGCTCGACGCGGCGGAGGCAGAGACCGCCTCACTCCCCGACGACAGCGTCGAGCGCACCATCTGCGCGCAGGTGCGTGAAGCCATCGACTACCACCTGCGCATCCCCGCCGAGTTGGTGCAACGACGCGCCGAGATGGGGTCGAAGGGGCAGCACATCTGGGCCAAGGCGCGCGCTGAAAGCGACTTCGCCGCCTTCGCCCCGGTCCTCAAGGCCACCCTCGAGCTGAACCGCGAGATGGCCGAGTGCATCGGCTACGAAAGACACCCGTACGACGCCCTGATGTACCGCTTCGAGCCGGGCGAGTCGGTCGCGTCGCTCCAGCCCCTCTTCGCCGCACTGCGCGAAGGTATTCTTCCGCTGCTCCGCGCCATCGAAGAGAAGCCCCACCCTCGGGTCGACTTCCTCGAGCGCCCCTATCCGACCGACAAGCAACTGGCCTTCGCGCTCGACATGGCCCGCGCGTTGGGCTACGACACGCACCGCGGAAGGCTCGATCTCACCGTCCATCCCTTCGAGATCTCCTTCACGCGAAACGACGTGCGCATCACCACGCGAGTGAACGGCGAGTGGATGCCGAAGGGGCTGTTCGGCACGCTCCATGAAGCCGGCCACGCGATGTACGAGCAGTACTGCGATCCGGCCTACACCCGCACGCCACTCGCCACGGACCTGGTCGGCCTCTACGCGGTCGGCGGTGTGAGCTTCGGCGCGCACGAAAGCCAGTCGCGACTCTTCGAGAATCAGGTCGGCCGCAGCCGCGAATTCTGGGAGCTCAACTACGGGGCGCTTCACGACACCTTCCCCGACGAGCTGGCGGGGATCGACGTGGAGACCTTCTGGCGAGCCATCAACCGCGTGCGACCCGGCCTCATTCGAGTCGAGTCCGACGAATTGACCTACGACTTTCACATCATGCTCCGCGTCGACCTCGAAGCTGCGCTGATCGACGGCAGTCTGAAGGTGGCCGACCTCCCCGAGGCCTGGAACGCCAAGATGAAGGAGTATCTCGGTCTGGACGTGCCGAACGATCGCTTGGGGGTCCTCCAGGACGTGCACTGGTCGTCGGGGCAGGTGGGTACCTTCTGCAACTACACGATCGGCAACGTGATGGCCGGGCAGCTCTTCGCCGAGGCGAAGACCGACCCGGACGTATCTCGGGGTCTCGCCGAGGCCAACTACGTGCCGCTGCGAGAGTGGATGACCGAGCACGTGCATCGCCACGGGCGCCGCTACACGCGCGAGCAGCTGCTCGAACGCGCGACGGGCCGAGGCCTCGACCCGGCCCCCTACGTCGACTACCTCACCACGAAGTACTCCGCCATCTACGACCTCTGAGTCGCGACCCGTGCCGACCCCGGAATGACGCCACCTCGAACTCGACTCGCCCAGCGCGTCCAGGACCACGACAAACACATCATCACCCGCATGATGGACATCGCGGCGGAGCTGCCCGGTGTGATCAAGCTCGGTCGTGGCGATCCGGATCTCGACACCCCCGAACACATCGTCCGGGCGGGGCAGGACGCACTCGCAGG
The DNA here is from genome assembly GCA_028279425.1 of Longimicrobiales bacterium. Lineage (GTDB taxonomy): Bacteria > Gemmatimonadota > Gemmatimonadetes > Longimicrobiales > Gaopeijiaceae > Gaopeijia. Next base: position 4,146 of record JANQNV010000101.1, read on the forward strand.
CGGGGCGACGCACTACACCCACCCGATGGGCATGCTGGAGCTGCGCCAGGCGATCTCGGATGACATCGCGACCCACGGTGGAGCGCGCTACGCGCCGGAACACATCGTCGTCACCCCGGGCGGTCAGCAGGCGATGTTCATCATCGCCCTGGGGCTGCTGGACGCCGGCGACGAGCTGTTGCTCGCGTGCCCGGGCTACAACCCCTACATCCAGGCGGCCGAGCTGACCGAGGCGAAACTCGTGCAGATTCGCATGTCGCTCGAGACCAACTTCACCCTCACCGCCGAGATGGTGCGAGCGCATGTGACTCCGCGCTCGAAGGTGTTGGTTCTGATCAACCCGGCCAATCCGACCGGCACCGTGATCCCGCCCGAAGAGGTCGAGCGCATCTGCCGGGTGGCCATCGAACACGACCTCATCGTCGTATCCGACGAGATCTACGCGCGACTCACCTACGACGGCCATCGAGCGCAACCCGTCGCGGCACTCCCCGGCATGCGCGAGCGCACCATCACGCTGTCGGGCGTCTCGAAGGCCTACGCCATGACCGGGTGGCGAGTCGGCTACTTCGCCGGCCCCGCAGATCTGATGCCCGCGCTGGCGGAGATCCACCACGGACTCGCGATCTCCACCTCGGCGGTGGGCCAACACGCCGCGATCGCCGCCCTCACCGGCCCCCAGGACTGCGTCGAGCGGATCCGCCGCACCTTCGACGCCCGACGCCGCGTCTTGTGCGATGGGCTAGACCAACTCGGCATTTCCTACGCGAAGCCACAGGGCGCGTTCTACGTCTACGCCAGGGTTGCCGATGTCGGGATCCCGGCCACCGACTTCTGCGAACGCCTCCTCACCGAGGGCCGGGTCATGATCTTCCCGGGCCGGATCTACGGTGACTACACCGACGACTTCGCACGCATCTCGCTCACCCAGTCGGTCGAGGGCATCGAAGAATGCCTGCGCCGGATGTCCGGCGTGGTCGCCGCGATTCGGTCCGAGCGAGCAGCGTCGTGACACCGCCCTACGCCTCTCCCGTTTCCGCGAGCAACGACCGTTGAAATCCGACAACCCCAACGTGCGCGGCATCAAGCACATGGCCTTCGCCGTGCGCGACGCCGCCCAGGCCCTCGACGCGTACGCTCGGTTTCTCCACGTGCCGAGCGAGACCGCCATCGAGTTCTACCCGAAATCGAAGAATCGCGTCGCCCTCTTCTATCTCGGGGGGATCGAATACCAGCTCTGTCAGTCGACCGAACCCGACGGCCGTTTCGCGAAGTGGATCGACGAGCGTGGCGCCGAGGGATTGCACCACATCTGCTACGAAGTCGACGACATCGACGCCGCCCTCGCCCATGCGCAGAAGCAGGGCGCCACACTGCGCATCTGTCAGGCCTGCCAGGTCGTGGGCTCGCACCCGCATCCGGAGGGGTGGGTCGCCTTCCTCGACGACGAAGCCGGCGGAATCGAGATCGAATTCATGCAGGTCTACACGCCCGAACAGTTGAAAGAGTACGAAGCCTACAAGGGAATCTGACATGCCCGCCGACGTCTCCGTAGGAACCGCGACGGCCTCTCCCGGGAGCGCCGTGCGGGGGGTCATCCCCGTGACCGAACTGGCCGGGGGCACCCCGCTCGAGATCCCCGTCGTGGTCGTGAACGGATCCGGCGACGGCCCCTGCTTCTGGGTGAACGGCGCCATCCACGGCGACGAACCCGAGGGACCCCTTGCCTGTCAGATCGCCCTCGCCGAGGTCGATCCGACACAGCTGGCCGGAACCCTCGTTCTGTGTCCCGTCCTCAACGTGCCCGCCTTCAACGCCGCCCAGCGCGGCAACCCCGGCGACACGTTCACCTACGACATGAACCGCATCTATCCGGGCCGACCCGACGGCTATCTGAGCGAGCGGGTCGCCGCCGCACATGCGGCCGCGATGGGACCGGTAGCCGACCTCGAGATCTCGATCCACTCGGGCGGGGCGCATTCGTTTCTCGACAAGGCCATCTTCATCGACGGCCGGCCCGAGTGCCTGGAGTTGGCGACGGCCATGGGGCCGGGGTGGGGGTGCATCATGACCTCGTTCAAGCCGTCCGGAAGTCCCATGGCGTACATGAAGTCGCTCGACAAGGTGGGGATCACCGTCGAGTTGGGAGGTCGGTCGGCCACCTCGCCCGAAGCCTTCGCCCGGGTAGGTCGAGAGCTGGCGAACTCGATCCTCAACATCCTGCGTCACTACGACATGTACCCCGGCAACGCCGAGTATCCGTCCCCCCGCTATCGGGGCGAGCAGGAGGCGCTGCTGGCGCCGGCATCGGGCATCTTCCTTCCCGAGCCCGGCGTCGAGTTTCTCACGATGATGAAGGCCGGCGACCCGATCGCCCGCATCGTGAACGTCTTCGGCGACACCCTGGCACGCCTCGAGGCACCCGCCGACGGCATGTTCTTCGGCCTGCGGGCGCTCCCCAACGTGCAGACCGGCGACTGGTGTTGCTTCTTCTGCAAGGTCGAGGGGAGCTGGGACTGACGATGGCCCCCGCGCGCGATTTCGTCGGCTACGCCGATCACCCGCCGGACGTACACTGGCCGAACGGCGCGCGGCTGGCCGTCAACTTCGTGCTCAACGTCGAAGAGGGCTCCGAGTACTCGATCCTCGACGGCGATGACCGCACCGACGCGGCCCTCTCGGAAGTCGCGACACCCCGGGTACCCCGAGGCGACCGGGATCTCGGCGCCGAGAGCATGTTCGAGTACGGGAGCCGTGTGGGGGTCTGGCGAATACACCGACTCTTCCACGAGTACGGCCTGCCGCTGACCGTGTTCGCCTCGGCGGTCGCACTCGAACGCAACCCCGCCTTCGCACAGGCCATCGCGGACACCGAGTGGGATGTCGTCTGCCATGGCCGGCGCTGGATCGAGCACTACCTGCTCGACGAGGAGACGGAACGCGCCGAGATTGCCGCCGCCTTCGCCTCGATCCGCGACCGGGTAGGTCGTGCGCCGGAGGGGTTCTACTGCCGGTACGCGCCATCGGTGAACACACGTCGGCTGCTCGTCGAGCACGGCGGGTTCCGCTACGACAGCGACGCTTACAACGACGAATTGCCCTACTGGGTCGAGGTGGGCGACACGCCTCATCTCGTGGTGCCCTACTCCCTCGTCACCAACGACGCCAAGCTGGTCGGTGGTCCGCTGGTGACGGGCCGTCAGTTCGCCGACTTCCTCATCGACGCCTTCGACGAACTCGTGGCGGAGTCGGCGTGGCACGCCCGCATGATGTCGGTGGGCATGCATGCCCGGATTCTCGGGCAACCGGCGCGCCTGCGGGGGCTGCGGAGATTCCTCGACCACATCGCGGGCCGAGACGACGTGTGGATCTGCCGCCGCGCCGACATCGCCGCGCACTGGCGGGCAACGGTTCCCCCCGCCGCGATCCCTCGGGTCTCGAGGGGCGCAGGATGATCGCGAGGCTCCGTGACCTCGGTGGAGACGCGTCGTGGTGAGCCCGTTGAGAGTCTCGGCTCGGGCCCCCGACGCAGAGGCCTTCGCCCGGTTCGGAGCCTTTCTCGAACCCCCGGTGGACATCGGGGGGCGGGCCCACTTCAGCCCGTGGCTCGAGCCTGTGGCCGGCCGGTCGCCGAGCTACCACCTCAACCGGGTCGCTCCGTCGCCGATGCCCGCGGCGATCAACCGGGTCGAGCGACACCGCCACGCCGCGCAGCTGTTTCTCCCGATCGGTGTGTCGCGGTATCTGGTCACGGTCATGCCGGACGACGGCGGCCGGCCCGACCCGTCGGGCGCGTTGACCTTCGTCTTGCCCGGCTCGATGGGTGTAGCCTACCACGCCGGCACCTGGCATGCCGGGATCGCCGTCCTCGACCGCGAGGCCAGCTTCGCGGTCCTCATGTGGCGCGGCAGCGAAGACGACGACGACGAGTTCGCCGCGGTGCCGACCCTCGAGGTCGTATGGACGCCGCACCCGTCCAGCTCACCGGAGGCAGGGAGCCCCGAGCCCGATGGCTGACCCGGCTTTGCGCCCGATCGAACAGATGCCGCTGCGGAAGCAAGTCGCCGCCCGGCTTCGAACCGCCATCGTCACCGGTCGCCTCCGCCCCGGCTCACCGCTGACGGAAACGGCTCTGGCCGAGCAGCTGCAGGTGAGCCGAGCGCCCATTCGGGAGGCGATCCAGGACCTCGAGAATGACGGCCTGGTCGAGACGCTTCCGTACCGCGGCAAGCGTGTGAAGCCGCTGACCGTGCGCGAGGTCACCGAGATCCATCAGATGCGGCAACACTTCGAGGTCATGGCGGTGGAGCGGATCGGCACCTCTCGGGTCGACGTCGCTACGCTGTGGGCGCCGTGTCGATCGATGCAAGCGGCGGCGGAGCGCGGAGATCGCGACGCACTCGTGGCCGCCGACGAGACCTTCCACCGCACTCTGATCGAGCTCTCCGATCACCACCTGCTGGCGCAGCTCTGGGGTGGACTCTACCTGCGCATCCACCAGATCATGTCGTTGCGCAACGACCGCGACGTCGACCTCGCCGACATCGCGGCCGCCCACCCACCGATCGTTCGAGCCCTCGAGGCGGGCGAGGTGGGGCGGGCGGTACACCTCGTCTCGAACCACTTCGACGCCCTCGCAGACTTCGACCCGGCGAGCATCGCCGACGGATTCGGATGACCGCCCGCCGAGTTCTCGTCACCGGCGCCGGCGGCTTCGTGGGCGGCGCGCTGGCCGACGGCTTCGCCGCCCTCGGGTGTGACGTGGTCGCCATCGACCGCGACTTCGATGCGTCCCCACCCACAGACCGGGTGCACCGACGCGCTGCGGATCTCGCGATGGGTATGCCCCCGGCGGTAGGCGCGGTCGACCTGGTCGTCCACGCCGCCTGGCTCACCGGCGCCCCCGACGCCACCCCGGGGTCCGCCGCCGAATATGCCGAGGCCAACCTGGCCCCCCTCCGCTCGGTCCTCGAGTGGGTGGGCCGAACCGCTCCGTCGGCCTTCGTGTTCCTGAGCTCGTCGGGTGTGTTCGCCGGCGACGATGCGTCGGACTTTCTCACCGATACCGACACCCCCACCTCCGACACGCCCTATGCACGGGCCAAGCGGGATGGGGAGGCGCTGGTGGCGGCCACGACCAGCGACACCGCCATGCACGTGGTGCGCCTGGGCTACCTCTACGGACCCGGCGAGGCAGCGCGACCCAGTCGGCCGCGCGTGTCGTGGGTGGCGAGGTGGATCGCCGACGCGCGGGCGGGTCGCCCCCTCGAGGTGTGGGCGGGCGACGCGCGGCGGGAGTGGACCTGCACGCTCGACCTCGCCCCCGCGCTCTTGCGGCTGGTGGGCGGCCCGGCGGCCGACGGCCCGATCCACCTCTGCAGCCCCTACGTGTACCTCGACCGTGCGATGGCCACCGCGGTGTGCGACGCCTTCGGTCGAGGGGTGCTCACCGCCGTGCCGGCCGAAGGACCGCTGAAAGCACCCATGGCCGTCAGCGACGTCGCCGCGCTCCGCGGGTTCCCCTGGCGCCACCCCGACGATGCACTGCGGGCGATGGCTGCGACCGAGGCCGTGGCCGGCGAGTCGGCGCGATGAGCCCCGTGCGCTTCATCCTCGTCGGCCTCGGCGCTCGTTCGCGCATCTGGAGACGTGTGATCGCCGATCATCCCGATTGCGAGGTGGTCGGGGTAGCGGAGCCCGACCCGCACCGGCTCCACCACGTGCTCGACGACGCAGCGGCGCCCAAGGGCGGGGATGGATCGACCCCCGCCGCCGACCTCATCGGCGGGACCCGTCTCGAAGAGGTGGCCGCAGAGGTCGAAGCCGACGTAGCCCTGTTGTGCACCCCGCCCACCCGTCGCGAAGAACAGATCGGCGCCGCATGCGCCGCCGGCCTTGCCATCCTCGCCGAGAAGCCGCTGGCCGATTCGCTCGCCTCGGCGGAGGCGCACGTCGTCGAGGCCGAGCGCGCCGGAGTACCGCTCGCGGTGGGTCTGAACTTCCGCTATCTCGCAGTCACCCAGGCGCTGCGTCGGCTCCTGCTCGACGGACGGATCGGTCGCCCGGAGTTCGCGCGCTTCACCTACGAGCGCTGGCGCGACGGTCGACAGCCTCGCCTGAATTCGTATCCGCTCACCATGGCCCACCCCATGCTCTGGGAGCAGTCGATCCACCACTTCGACCTCATGCGCTTCGTGTACGACGCGGAACCGGTGCGGGTCACGGCGCGCACCTTCAATCCGTCGTGGTCGATGTACGAGGGCCATGCCAACGTCGCAGCACTGATCACCCTCACGGACGGGATCGAGGTCACGTATCAAGGAACGTGGGCCGGAAACTGGCAGGAGATGGGGTTCGAGTGGAGGACGGAATGCGAGCGGGGGATCGCTCTCCAGCGGCACATGTTCGGTGACTTGGGTTGGGCCGAGAGAGACGACCCGGAGATCCGTTCGGTTCCGCTCCCTGAACACGAACCGTGGTTCGACGACGCGCGTGGACTCCTGGCCGACTTCGTGGAGCGCTTCAGCGACGGACGACCGCTTCCGTGTTCGGGCCGAGACCACCTTCAGTCGCTGCGTCTTGTCGACGCGTGCATCCGGTCCTCCGAGCGGCATGCCACCATAGAGATCGCTCGCGCGTAGCCGCGACATCGCACCCGAGACGAAACAGGACGAGTCACCGATGAATGTGAACACTCCGCGGGCCAGCGCAGGCGTACTCGGACTCCTCACGGCATCCACGATCCTGGCGTCCTGCGCGGAACCGGTGGACGACACCATCGTGGTCGGACTGAGCGCCGACATCACGACCTTCGAACCGGGGATGATCTCGAGTCGGGACAATTCCAACATTGCCGACCACATCTTCGCGTCCCTGTTCCGGCTGACCGCCGCGGGCGAGCACGTACCTGGGCTCGCGCACACACTCGACATCTCCGACGACGGGCGTGCCTACGTCTACACGTTGAACGAGGGGCTCACCTGTCACGACGGCGAGGCGCTGACCGCCGAAGACGTGGCCTTCAGCTTCAATCGCATGGCCGACCCCGCGAACCGCTTCACCGGCAACACTCCCGGGTTCGTGTTCACCTCCATCGGGTTCGCCGGCGCCGAGGCGATCGACGAGCTGCAGGTGCAGATCAACCTCACGGAGCGAAACCCGATCGCCTTCGGTCTGATCACCGAGGTGCACATCCACTGCAAGGACGCCTACGAGCAGATGAGCCTCGACGAGGCGGCGGCCAACCCGATCGGATCGGGCCCCTACCGGCTGGCCTCCTGGACGCGTGGGTCCGAGGTCGTACTCGAGAAGGTGGGGGAGCCCGCGAACTTCCAGCGCATCGTATGGCGAATCATTCCGGAGGCCTCGACACGCACGGCAGAACTCATCGCCGGCAACGTCGACGTCGTCATGAACGTGCTTCCCGAGCAGATCGAGGCCATCGACGGCTCGGGACGCGCCCAGGTCGACGCCGTCTCGGGTACCCGCCGCATGTACGTGGGATTCAACCTGTCCGACGAGATGGCTCAACAGCCCGGGGGAGACGCGATCCAGGACCCCGCGGTGCGCCGGGCGCTGCAATACGCCGTCGACGTCCCGACGATCTGCCGCCAGCTGCTCGGGGTCGACTGCGAACGCGCCACGGGGCTGGTCAACCCGGCCAACTCGCACCCCGGGCTCGAGCCGTACCCGTACGAGCCCGAAACCGCGGAGCGTCTGCTCGACGAAGCGGGCTGGCCCCGGGGCGACGACGGTTCGCGCTTCACCATCCGGTTCCAGGCGGGGCAGGGCCGCTACGTGAACGACGTCAACGTGGTACTCGCAATCGTGCAGTACCTCGAAGACGTGGGCCTCGACGTCGACCTCGACCTCATGGAGTGGGCATCGGTCTACACCCCCCTCCTCCGCGAACGTCGGGCCGGTCCCCTCTTCTTCCTGGGTACCGGCGGCGGACTCTGGTCACCGATCTATGAGATGGCCGACCTCGCTCAGATCGAGTCGGGCACCAACTACGTCAACTGGGACGACCCCCGTTGGTTCGGGCGGTGGTCCGACATGGTCAACGCAGAAGATTCGGCCGAGCAGCGGGCGATCATCGACGAGATGCTCGAGGTGTTCTACCAGGATGGGCCGTGGTTGCATCTCTACTTCCAGCCCGACTTCTACGGCGTGTCGAACCGGATCGAGTGGGAGCCCCGACGCGATGAACACGTCGAGCTCTTCGAGGCCCGGCTGAGGCCCTAGAAGTGTGTTGAAGAAGTGGGGTGCGGTCGCGCGCCGGGGTCTTGCGCGTGTTCAGGGTAGGAGAGACGACGAGGCGTGGCAGAGTCACGGCGAGGAGGAGAGACGACGCATGGACCGCGCAACCCCCCGACGCCCGGAGGGTTGGTGGCGGCACGGGGCCATCTCCGACGTTGGACCGTCTCGCCGTAGCTTAGGCTATGCCTTCGACGATCCGCCTTGGATCTGGCCCCGTGGCGCCTCCAACGCGACTCGCCCCACTTCTTCAACACCCTTCTAGACGGCCCACGTCATGGGTGCCTACGTCGTCCGGAGGCTCGTCCAGAGCGTCATCGTCATCGTCGGCGTGACGCTCGTGAGCTTCCTCGCGCTGCAGGCGGGCGGCGATCCCACCTACCTCTTCGTCTCGGAGCGGGCCTCTCAGGAAGAAATCGAAGCGACGCGCCGCGCCCTCGGCTTCGACCGTCCCCTGAGCGTGCAGTACCTCAGCTTCGTCGGCGACCTGACGCGCGGTGATTTCGGTCAGTCGCTGTCGTATCGACAACCCGCGATGGAGATCGTGCTCGAGGCGCTCCCCGCCACGATCGAATTGACCGTGTTCGCCATGGTGCTGGCCCTGCTGCTGGCCATTCCCCTGGGTGTCCTCGCGGCCATCCATCGGGGCACGGCGTGGGACGGCTCCATCACGACCGCCTCGATGTTGGGGCAGTCGATCCCGAGCTTCTGGATGGGAATCATGATGATTCTCTTCTTCGGACTCTACATCCGGCTCTTTCCCATCTCCGGGCACGTGCCCTTCCTCACGCCGCTCCTCGACGGCGACCCGGGGCGGGCCCTCGCCAACCTTCCGCGCACGTTGTACCACCTCGTGCTTCCCGGCATCGCGGTCGCCACCTACTCCCTCGCCCGCAACACACGCCTCGTCCGGTCCTCCCTGCTCGAGGTCCTCGAACAGGACTACGTCCGCACGGCGCGATCGAAGGGGCTCTCCGAACGGCGGGTGCTGATCCACCACGCCCTGCGCAACGCATGGCTGCCCGTCGTCACGATCATCGGGCTGGAGTTCGGTTTCCTCCTCGGGGGCGTCGTCGTGGTCGAGACGGTGTTCAGCTACCCGGGGATCGGTCGCCTTCTTTTCGCCGCGATCAACCAGCGCGACATCCCGTTGGTTCAGGCCGGTGTCGTACTGCTCGCCGGCATCTTCATCGTGCTCAACCTCGTCGTCGATCTCGTCTACGTGCGGTTGGACCCTCGCGTGAAGCTCGCCGGAGGCCGCTCGTGAACGGCGAGCTGCGACGCGCCGTGCGCATCATGCTGGCGTCCCGTTGGCCCCTGCTGGCCGTGGGGATCCTGGCGGTGGCCGCGATCGCCGCCGTCTTCGGTCCCTGGCTCGCCCCCTTCGACCCCAACCGTCAGAACCTGATGCTCCGCCTCGCGGACCCGATGAATGCCGGGCCCGACGGCCGACTCTTCTGGCTGGGGTCCGATGCCCTCGGGCGTGACGTGCTTTCGCGCCTCCTGTACGGCGCGCGCATCTCGCTCACCGTCGGCTTCGCCGCCATCACCGTAGGTGGCACGATCGGTATCGTCGCGGGACTCCTCGCCGGCTACTTCGGCGGCTGGGTCGACGACGCGATCATGCGCCTCGGCGACATCCAACTCGCATTCCCGTTCATCCTGTTGGCGATCATGTTTCTGGTCGTGTTGGGGTCGGGCGTCTGGAATCTCATCCTGGTCCTGGGGATCGGTCAGTGGGTCACCTATGCCCGCATCGTCCGGGCCGACACCCTGTCGCTTCGGGAGAAGGAGTTCGTCGAGGCGGCGCGCGCGCTCGGCGACAGCACACCGTCGATCATCTTTCGGACGATTCTGCCCAACATCCTGGCTCCCCTGACCGTCATCGCCTCGTTCAACGTCGCGAGCGTCATCCTCTCCGAGGCGGCGCTTTCGTTCCTCGGGCTGGGCGTACCGCCCGAGGTGCCGACGTGGGGGAGCATGCTGGCCGAGAGCCGCGATACGCTCGTGGCCAACAAGTGGTGGCTGGCCGTCTTCCCGGGAGTGGCCATCATGGTGACCGTCTTGAGCTTCAACATCCTCGGTGACTGGCTCAGAGACTTCCTCGACCCCCGCCTGCGTGAACGCACTTGAAGAGCCCGGAGGAGCTGAACATGAGGGTAGGAATCATCGGCGCGAGTTTCGCCCGAGCGGCGTATCTCCCGGCGCTGAGACACGTCGAGGGGACCGAGATCGTGGCGATCGCCTCCGCCCGCCTCGAGAGCGCGCAGAAGGCGGCCCGGGAGTTCGACGTGCCGCACGCCTACGACGACTGGAGGGCGATGCTCGACGAGCACGCCTTCGACCTGGTCTGTATCGCCACGCCCACCGTCCTGCACGAGGCCCAGACGATGGCGGCGATCTCGGCCGGAGCACACGTGCTCTGCGAGAAGCCGACCGCGATGGATGCGGCCGGGGCCGCGCGCATGCTGGAGGCCGCCGTCGCCGCGGGGCGGGTCCACATGATCGATCACGAGCTGCGGTTCAACCCCAATCGCATGCGCATCGCCGAACTCATCGCCGAGGGCGCACTCGGCGACATTCGGCACGTCGACATCACGAATGTGGGCAGCAGCTGGAACGACCCCGCGAGCCGCCCCGAAGGAGATTGGTGGAGCCTCGCCGAACAGGGCGGGGGGCGCCTCGGCGCCAACGGCAGCCACCAGGTCGACCTGCTGCGCTGGTGGCTCGGTGAGGTGGCATGGGTGAGCGGCGGAGCACCGGTCGTGGTCCCGGCTCGACGCGATCCGGACACGGGGCGGGCCTGGACCGCCACCGCCGACGACCTCGCCTATCTCACCCTCGAGATGGAGAGCGGCGCGGTAGCCCAGGTCCTGATGTCGGGCGTCGCCGCCCACAATCTCGGGAATCGCACGCGAATCTGCGGATCGCAGGGCACGGTCATCCTCGACAACGACGACGAGCGCCTGTGGTTCGCGTCAGCCGGAGGGGACTTCAGCGACGTCACCGTGACCGATCCCAATGCCGAGCTCGATGGTGTGCGAGCCGGGATCTGGAACGTCTCGGTCGTGGCGCTCATGCGTGAACTCTGCACCGCCATCCGCGACGACCGGCAACCCACCCACGGAGCGACTTTCCACGACGGTTGGGCCAATCAGCGGGTGCTCGACGCCGTGCGTACCTCGATGAACGAGCGTCGGTGGGTCCGACCCGAGGAGGTTCATCCCGGATGACCCACCCCGGCGGAGTCGCACTCGAAGGCCAGCGGGTGATCGTCACCGGCGCCGCGCAGGGGCTGGGTGCGGCGATTTCGCGCCACCTCCACGGCCTCGGAGCACGCCTCACGCTCCTGGACCGCGACGCCCAAGGGCTGGCCCGGACCGCAGCCGCCTGCGCCGGCGCACTCTCGGCGGTGGTCGACCTCTCCGATGCCGACGCGACCGATCGCGCCCTGGCCGAGGTGGTCACGGAACCCGTCGACGCGGTGGTCCACAACGCTGCGATCCTGCGCATGGAGCCGATCGACGACATCCGTCTGGACACCTTCCAGGCCACGCTGAACGTCGGGATCCAGGCCGCCTTTCAGCTCACGAAGGCCGTCTGGCCCGCGATGAAGCAACGAGGGGGTGCCCTGATCTTCGTGTCGTCGCGCTCGGGTATCGAGGGGTTCGCAGACGAAGCCGCGTACTGTGCGGCCAAGCACGCCCTCGAAGGCTTCTCGAAGTCTCTCGCCCTCGAGGGTGAAGCCTTCGGGATCCTCTCGGTGACCGTCACGCCGGGCATGTACATGCACACGCCCATGTCGGCAGCGAACTACCCGCCCGAGCTGCGCGAGAAGTGGGTCGATCCGATCGAACTCGCCCCGGCCTTCGCCTACCTGGCGACCCGGCCCCTCCACCTCTCCGGCCAACGCCTCGACGCCTGGGCGCTCGCGCACCCCGACGCCCCTGGCCCCCGCGATTCCTCCTCGAATACCTCCTCCTCTCCCCGACCCGAGTCCTCCTCATGAGCATGCAACCCATCTACGACTGGATCGACCGCCACGCCGACGAGTGCGTGCGCGACCTGCAACGCCTCGTGCGGCAGCCCTCGATTTCGGCACAGGGGGTGGGACTTCGCGAATGCGCGACCCTCGTGCGCGACATGATGCACGAGGACGGCCTGCCCGCCGCGTTTCACGAGTTGGAGGGAGGCCCACCCGTGGTGTTCGGACACCTCGAGACGAAGAAGCCGGCCAAGACGATCCTCTGCTACTCGCATTACGACGTACAGCCGCCCGAGCCGCTGGAGGCCTGGACGCACGGGGGACCCTGGGCCGCCGACATCGTCGACGGAGTGTTGTACGGGCGGGGGGCGACCGACAACAAGTCCGGCGTGCTGGCGTTCAACAAAGCGGCCAAGGCCTTCCTCGAGGTACGGGGTGAGGTGCCCGTCAACCTGAAGTTCCTGATCGAGGGCGAAGAGGAGATCGGCTCACCCCACCTGGCCGCGTGGGCCGAGCAGAACAAGGAGCTGCTCGAAGCCGACGGGATGCACTGCCTCGACGGTTCGATCGAGACGGGGACCGACGTGCCCGACGTCTCACTCGGGCTCAAGTCGGTGCTGTTCGTCGAGCTGATCGCTCGCGGTGCGAAGGCCGACGTCCACTCCCTCAACTTCCCGCTCGTGCCCTCTCCCGTCTGGGACCTCGTCTGGGCCCTCGGCACGATCCTCGATCGCAACCGCAGGATCCTGATCGAAGGATGGGACGAAGGGATCTGGCAGCTCGGCCCCGACGACGAGGAGCAGTTGGCCGACAAGGCGGCACGGGTCGACCTGGAGGCGATGAGGGAGGAGTGGGGCATCGACGAGTTCGCCCTCGGTCGCGACGGAATCGATGCGATTCGGGCGCGCACGTACGAGCCCACGGCCAATATCCAGGGAATCGTCGCGGGGTACACGGGTCCCGGAATCAAGACGATCGTCCCTCACGAGGCGCGAGCTCGCATCGACTTCCGGCTCATTCCCAACATCCAGCCCGACGCCGCCATCCGGAAGCTCAAGGCCCACCTCGAAGAGCGCGGATTCGGCCACATCGAGGTACGCGCCTTCGACGGGGCAGAACCTCCCTACAAGATCTCGGTCAAGGAAGACATCTCGCAGGCGATCATCGCGGCCGCGACCGAGGTCTACGGCGAATTGCCGGTGGTCAACGGGGTCTCGGCAGAAGGCGCGATCCTTCGCCACGTGTGGATCCCCTGTGTCCTGACCGGCTTCGCGAATCCCGGCGCGAACCTCCACGCCCCCGACGAGAACATCCACATCGACAAGTACATCCAGGGCATCAAGTACGCCGCGGCCATCATGGAGCACTTCGGGAAGGAGTAGCGGCCGCCCCCTCAGTTGATCGATAGATCCACGTCGGGCATCGGCAAACGCACCCGCATGTCGCTCTCGGGGGTGACCGGACCCGTGAACGTGCCGCGCAGGAAGCCGAAGACGTGCGCCGACGCACTCGTCGCGTCGACCGGCACCCCGTCGGTCGGCACCTGCCCCACCCGGGTAGCACCGTCGACCTCCACACGTGTGCTCGAGCCCCCGGCGGGAGACACCCAGTTGACGCTCATCGACCAGCTGTCGGGATCGTCGGGCGCCGTCCACGCGAAGTCCATGGGCGTGCCCCGATTCAGATTCTGCCCGGCCAGGGGGGCCGTGAGGCTCGCCGAAGCGACGATCGTCGCCCGACCCTCCACGACGCGGCCCCCCGACTCGATGCGCAGCAACAGGGTCTCACCGGGCTGCAGTACGGCGGGGAGGTTGCCTCGATAGAGTCCCGGGAGATTCTCCACGAGAGCCACACCGTTGGCCGAAACGGTGGCCCCCTCGAGGAGCGCCCCCTCCGACTCGAGACGGACGTTCTGTGAGAAGACGCTCATGTCGAAGCCGGTGACGGTGATCGGCGGTTGCAGCGAGAGGTCGATCGACTGCCCCGCCACCCGAACCCGCATGTCACTCGCCGGGTCGACCGGGCCGGTGAAGGCACCCCGGAGGTAGGCGTAGATCCGCGCCGACGCGCCCGTTGCGTCTTCGGGCACATCGTCGGTGGGCACCGTTCCCGCGCGAGCCGTCCCGTCGACCTCGACGCGAGTCGACGTCCCTCCGGCAGCCGTCACCCACGCCACCGAAATCTGAAACGAGTCGGGATCGTCTTCGGAGGTCCACTCGAAGCCCATGGCGGTCCCGCGGTCGAGGTACTGCTGTGCGACGGGGGCCGTGAGAGAAGGCGCGGCATCGACGATCACGGCGCTGCCCGTGACGACTCTCCCCTCGGACTCCACCCGGAGTGTCAGGGTTTCGCCCACCTCGAGGGCCTCCGCCAAGCGCCCCGAGTAGCGCCCTGGCGCCCCCTCGGGCATCGCCTCGCCGTTGACCGTGACGGTGGCCCCCTCGAGATCGACACCGCCCGACGAGAGGATGATGGTCTGAAAGAGCACACCCATGTCCGACCCGGTGATGAGAATCGGCACCACGGGATCGTCGTCGCTGCCCGTCGGCCCGGAGTCCCCGCAGGCGGTGGCGACCAGAAGGGGAAAGGCGTAGACGAGGAGTCGCCGGAACATGGGTCGGGGCATCACAGACCGGACTCGCAGGTAGGGAGGGGCCAGACAAGGTCTACATTTCCATCGTTGTACTACAGCCGGGGTCTGTCCAGACCGATGAGCGGGTATGCTCGCCAGCTCCCGGCCAGCTCCCGGTCTCGACCGAGCGTTTACGGCGCTGCAGGAGGTCGAGCGCCCGCAGCCGGCCGCGTCACCCGCCACGCCCACCAGACAAGCACACCCTGCAGCGGTAGACGCACCCAACGCGCCCACACGGGCACTTCCGGCCAGACCGACGGATCGACCGCCATCCACACGTTGGCCGGGAATACCCCGATCAGCACGGCGATCGCGAACAGGCCGCCGGCGCGGCGCGTCCGCGGCACCAGCACCGACACGCCCGCCACGATCTCGCAGACCCCGCTGACGAACACGAGCGCTTCGTGCCACGGCAGCCAGGGCGGCACGATCCGCAGGAAGAACGGGGGATTCACGAAGTGCGAAACCCCCGCCGCGATCATGAAGAGGCCAAAGACGACCGCCCCGATGGGTCGAGGGCGCGGCTTGGAGTTTCGGGGCTGCGGCTCGGCTGCGGTCATCTGGGAATCGGGAGTCGAGGTCGGCCATGCTACCGGAGGTGCCGACGATGGATCCGTGGGCGCTTGTTCCGTACAAGACCGCGAACGTCCGCACCCACTACTCTAGTGTAGTGTCGCCAAAGTCTGGTGACCGCCGAGGGTGCGGAGGCGCCGCGGGGGCGAGGCGGAACGACGCGGCGTAGCGATAGCTACGGCAAG
>JANQNV010000109.1 GCA_028279425.1 Longimicrobiales bacterium
GACAGCCCGTTCCAGGGCGGATTCGCCAGCGTCGCGCAGTCGACGGCGGGGCTGGCGTGGCTGTGCCCCATCGCGTCGTGCCCCATGGCCTGTGCCGCAGCCGGCCGGGGGATGACGATCACGCCCGCGAGGGCGCTGGCGAGGAAGAACGATCCCATGCGAGCCATGACACTCTCCTGCGGCGACGGTCCCGAACGTCCGACAACGCCGGACGTCGCGCTCAATGTGCGGCGCCGACCGTACGTCCGACAGAGACCGGGGAGGTCGGATAGAACACTTCGCGGGTCGTTCTCGTAGGGTGGGTACGAACGACGCGCTCAGTGCGAGGGGGATCGATGAAGAAGCTGTTGGTGGTGTTGCTGGCCGCAGGACTCGCGGGATGTGGTGACTTCGTCGACGAGGACGGGAACACGAGCTTCCGGCAGGTCGCGGCGGGCCTCCAGACGCTGGGGGACCGCGTCGCCGAGCTGGGAGAAGCGCTCGAGCGTGACGCCGATGTACGCGCGGTGCCGTGGCAGGAGTTGATCGACGTCATCCCGGAGCGCGTAGCCCGGACCGACCGGCACGAGGTCGACGGGGACGACGCGACGGATCGGAACGGAGCCGGCTTCTCGGTCGCGACCGCGACCTGGGTGATCGACGCGGACACGGTCTTCGTCGGCGTGTCCGACCTCGGAGCACTCCGCGGCGGCGTGAGCCTGGCTCTGCGCTGGGTCGCCCCGCTCGTCGGTGGACACGACGTGGACGGCGAAGTCGAGGAGCTCGAGGTGGAGAGCTACCCCGCGATCCGAATCGTGGACGAGGACGACGGGGGACGGCTCGTGGCGCTCATCGTCGAGGGCCGGTTCGCGGTTGTGGCCGGATCGAACGGCCGCACCGACGAAGACGTGATCCGAGCGGCCCTGGCGCGCGTCGACTTCGGCCGCCTCGAGGATTGGCGGGAGTACGGGCGCTAGCCTCGAAGAGGCAGGCGGAGTCGGGCTCGACGACAACATTGCACCTGAGGGGGCAGAAGTAGTTACGTGGAGGTAGGCCCCAGCGGCCCTTCCACATGCCCCCCCAGCATGGTGCTTGCACCTTGGTCTTCATCGGATCCCGAGGCGTCGTCACGACGCCCGAGCGCGGTCGTTTCCACTGCCCGCACTGCGACGCCGCCCGAAGCTACGCCCTCCGCCGGGTCCGCCGGATGGTGGTTTTTCTGCGCATTCCGATCGCGCGGCGCGGGGAGGAGCGATCCGTGGTGCAGTGCGGCTTCTGCCGAAAGGGGTTCGAGCCGTCCGTCCTCGAAGAGGCGCCTCCCGTGCTGAAGCGCGCCCGGGACGAAGAGCTACCGGACTGGCACTTCGCGGAACTGACGGGAGCCGCGGCGGCCACCCTTCTGACGTGGGAGGCCGAGGACCGCTGACCCCGTCGGCTCGGACCCGGCGGCGAAGGAGCGGAGCGGGCTAGCCCGTACCGGGGCGGCCGACCCCCCTGCGTGATTCCTTCGGCGACGCCTTCCGGTACTCGAACAACGTACCGGCCGAGCTGGCGAAGCGGACCCGCGCTCGGATCTTCTGCCGGGGCGTTCGCCACGGCTTCACGCAGGCGAGCCCTTCCAGGATGACGCGACGCCACAACCACCGCGGGGCGCCGAAGACGCGCGCTCCGTCAGGCTCCGGGTAGCGTCTGGCGTGCCCGCGACCGAGCGAGCGGGCCCGGGCGATCAGACCGGCGTCCTCGACCTGATCGGGGCGCACGATGTGGTGAACCCGGGCTCCGGGCACGTACACCGCATCGTCCTCGTCCCCCAGCACGCGATCGAGGAACTCCGTCTCCGAGCCCTTGGCGTACTCCCGGGTGCCGTCGGGGCCGATCGTCGTATCGAAGTCGAATCGGTCGAAGACCTCGGTGCGGACCGCAAAGCAGCCACCGTACGGGCGGGTCGGGCTCAACCGTTCTTCCTCGCCCCAGTCGTAGCGGGCGAACGCGTCGAAGCGGTCGGGGTCGACGTCGGTCCTCCA
>JANQNV010000112.1 GCA_028279425.1 Longimicrobiales bacterium
CCGAGGGTGCGGAGGCGCCGCGGGGGCGAGGCGGAACGACGCATCCCGTGGATGCCCCCGCGCACGAACGGCATCAGGACTTTGGCGACACTACACTAGGGGAAGTGGGGCCGTCAGTTCTCGGCGAGGAAGGCCCTCAGACGCGACGCCGGGACCGCCACGAGGCGGCGTGTATCGCCGTCTCCGACGGCTCCGTACAACACGCCGACGACCGTGCCCGTCCCGTCGAGGACCGGACTGCCGCTCCCTCCCGCCGCGCCCCAGCCGTCGACTTCGAGACGCCCGTTCCGCAGCCCAAGTGAGGTGCCGGCCGTGGCCAGCGCGCGCGGGGTATCGTTCGTCTCGGCGGCGGTCTCCACTTCGGGGAAGCCGAGCAGGAGGAGTGGGGTACCGGCCACGAGCGTGTCGGCGCGGGTGTGGATCGCGGGGATCGTGGGGTTGCCCCCGACCAGATTTCGGGTCTGGAGGAGTGCCAGATCCGAGCCGTCGTCGATGGCGATGATGTCGGTCGGCCAGACCTGCGAGCTTCCCGAGAACTGTACGCCCACGCGCGTCGCCTCCTTCTGGCCGGACGCGCCGGCCACGACGTGACGATTGGTGACGATGCGTCCGTCGCTCGAGACCGCGAAGCCGGTGGCGACGGTGCGCTCCCCATCACCGAACTCCGTGTAGACCATCACCACCGCGGGGCGGACCGTGGCCGTGATACCTGCGGCGTCGAGCGCAGCGGCCCGTTGCTGGTTCGACACGCGGGTCGTGGCCGCCTCGATCTGAGATCGCAACTCGGCGAGGCTGGCTGGATCAGGACGGCTCGACGCCGCCATCGCCTCGAGGTCGAGCTGGAGGCGTCGCACGCGGGCTTCCGAGTCGCGCAGTGCATCGCCGAGCCCCTGCAGCTCGCCCGCCAGCGCCGCGAGGGCCGCCTCGTTGGCCTGGAGCACGCTGTCGGTGCGGGCGACGAGGGCCGCTCGCTCCTGCTGCCAGATTTCGAGCGACGCCGCCCGGGATCGATTCGACCACACCAGGGCTGCCACGAAGGCGACGCCGAGTACGCCGACCAGGGCGGCGAGCGCACGATTCCTCGATGCCAGCCCCTGCACGAGGTCGGGGGCTGACAGCGCCTCGGGGGCGACCACCTCGACCTCGGGACCTTCCCATCCGAAACGGACCCGCGTGCCGAGGACGACCCGACTCTCCGCGACTCGGTCGCCGTCGACCCAGGTCCCGTTTCGACTCTGGAGGTCCACGACCCACCACCCGTCACCACGGCGTTCGAAGCGAGCGTGCTGAGCCGACACCTGGAGGTCGCTCGATGGATCGAAGCGGAGACCGATGCCTTCGGCGCGTCCAACGACGAAGCTGGTTTCGGTGAAGCGGCGCACCTCCCCCGCGCGGCCACCCGAGTGGACCCGGAGATGGAGGGAGGAGGGGGAGGGTGGAACCCGGTCGCTCAGGGGTCCCCCAGGGCCAGCGGACGCCGGCCCACCGGCTCTCCGTCGATGGGTGGGGAGAGAGCATCGCCCTCGAAACGAGCGAGAACGACCGTGATGTTGTCCGGTCCGCCGCGAGCGTTGGCGAGGTCGACGAGTTCACGCGCGGCGTCGGCGAGGGGACGCTGCGTGCCCAGCATCCGGCCGATCTCGTGATCTTCGACCTCGCCCGACAGGCCGTCGCTGCACAAGAGGATGACATCCCCCTGTCGGAGCGGCTGGTGGGTGACGTCGACGACCACGTGATCCGAGCTGCCCAGAGCCTGAAGGATCAGATTCGAGCGGCTGTCGAGACGAGCCTCGGCCTCGTCGAGCGCGCCCGACTCCCTCAGCATCTGCACGACCGACTGGTCGCGCGTGATCTGGGTGGCCGTGCCCCCCCGGACGAGGTAGGCGCGCGAGTCACCCACCTGGCCGAGAATCAGGTGCTGATCGAGTACACCGACAGCGGTCGCCGTCGTGCCCATCCCCGCGAGTTCCGACTCACGGCGCGAGCGATTGTGGATCAGCGTGTTGGCCTGCTCGAGTGCAGCCGCCAGGTGGCGGGCGAAGATGACCGGCACCCGCCGACGTTCCTCACTCCACTGCGTGCTCATCATGCCGTGGATGACGCGAATCGCCATCATGCTCGCCGTGGCGCCTCCCGCGGCGCCCCCCATTCCGTCGGCGACGAGGAGCAGTCCTCCCAGGGGTCCGACCTCGAACGCCGCTGGACCGTGGAGGCCGGTGCGGTCGTCACCCCCGTGGAGCAGGGGGACGTCCGGATCCCTGGCGTCCAGATTGGCCACGAGGAATTGGTCCTGATTCTCCGTGCGTCTCTGGCCCGGGTGGGTCGCCGCGACGACCTCGACCCGTAGCGCGCGTCCTGGCAGGAGATCGGTCGTCACGAGTCGCCTCCGAGGGCATCGAGGAGCGTACGATAGCCCTGGCTCTCGGGTGCCAGGTCGACCGCCCGTCGCGCCCAGGTCAGCGCCTCGGCGTCGTTTCCGGATTCCATGAGGCCCGATGCGACGAGGTAGGCGGCGAGACCCCGAACGCCGTCCGGGAGCTGTGTCACGGCCCACACCTGCGTCGCGCTGTCGACGACCGCGTCGAGTCCGGCCGGGCCCGGCGCGTCGTTGAGCCGGTCGAACTGGCGATTCAGGAGCTCCTGCGCCTCCGCTGCCGACCAGGCGGTCGACGGGGCGACAGCCGCGTCGGTAGACGTGGTCTGCGTCGTTGGAGGCTCGGTAGCGGGAGGGGTCGGCCGTTCCACCTCGGCCGCGGGGTTCGCGACCGGATCACCCGACGTGACCGGGCCGTCGGAAATGATCGGGTCGTCGGAGGGGGGTGGATCGGTCGATGGAGGCGGGTCGACGGTGGGCGGGGGATCGCCCGAGGCGGTCTGGTTGGTGGGAGGGCCGTCGGACGTATCGGGCCCCGACAGGGCCTGGATCCCGAAGAAGCCCGCCACGACCAGCACCGCCCCCCCAATCAAGAGAGGCAGCAGTTTGCTGGACGACGAGGTGGGAGCCGGTGCCCCCCCGCCGCCAGCGGAGGGTGGGAGTCCCACCTGGGTTTCGGGTACGGCGGCGCCCGGTACTGCGGTCGCGCCGGCCGACGGTGTCGCTGGAGCGCCGCCTGGCCCACCTCGCGCGCCCCGGACGAGCGCTGCGACGAACGAGGCCGCATTCGGGGGACGGTCTTCGCGGCGGCGCTGGAGGGCGTGGTCGACGGCGGCCTGTACACCCTCCGGAACGGCGAGCGAAGGCGCGATCTCGATCAGGCGCAACGGGTCCTGCGTGAGCCGCTCGACCATGAGGTCCTGCGTCGAAGTGGCCCGGGCGGGCAACTTGCCCGTGACGATTCGGACGAACACCAAGGCGAGCGAATACACGTCGCTGCGGCCGTCGAGCGGATCACCGGTGAGCTGCTCCGGACTCATGTACTCGGGCGTCCCGACCACGAAACCGGTCCGTGTCACCTCGGAGCCCTCGCCCTCCGACGACCCCTTCGCGATATCGAAATCGACCACTTTCACCACGTCGCCACCGTCGCGCCCTTCCACGAGCATGACGTTGCCCGGCTTCAGATCGCGGTGCACGATCCCGAGGTGGTGCGCGGCGTCGAGCGCCTCGCCGATTTGTCGCGTGATCTCGATGCCGCGGCGCAGGGGGAGGGGTCCTTCGCGCTGGAGGATGTCGCTGAGCGACTCGCCGTCGACGAACTCCATCGCAAGAAACTGGATACCCTCTTCGGTGTCGCCGAAGTCGTACACCGTGCAGACATTCGGGTGGTTGATGGCCGACGCGTTGCGCGCACCCCGGAGGAACCGATCGGTCGACTCCTGATCGTGGGCCATCCCGCCACGGAGCACCTTGATGGCATCGAGGCGACCGAAGCGCAGATGCTCGCCGAGGTATACCGAACCCATCGCGCCTCCGCCCAGCTTGCGTACGATGCGGTAGCGTGCCGCGAGGACCGATCCGATCAGGGGGTCGGCGGTCCCTTCGGGGGGCGACGCGTCAGCGGCCACGAGTCAGGGTGTATCCGTCGCAGTTCGGGTCCTGGTCGCTGCGGTTGAGAAACCGTACGTCGCCGTCGTGACGCGGGACCGACACGATCTCGAGGGGATATGCGTCGAGTGCGAATCGCCCGCATCCTCGAAGCGTGCGCACGATCACCACCAGCACGTCCTCCGCGTCGCCCTCCGCGTCGGTGACCGTCCGGATCCCGACACTGTCGACCCGGATCTGGTCTTCGGGGGTCATCCGGCCCGCCCCGGCGACGACCACCATGCGGTCGGTGAAGTCGATGGTCGGAGGGGAGGGGGGATCGGCCTGCCTGGACGTGGCCTGGCCCCACACCTCGACGAAATCCGCAGCCGTGCGCACGACGGTGCGCACGGAGTCTGCGATCCCGCCGGTGGTGTCGTAGTAGAGGCGGTCGCTGTCGTCGAGGGGGGCGGGTGGGGGCGGTGGTGTGTACCCGGCGGCGGCAGGAGGAGGGTCGCCGCCGCCCCCGCAGGCGAGGACACCAACGGTCAGGAGTGCTGTGCCCAGCGATGCGGGGAATCGAGTCATGGGACTACACACCCGTTTTCAGGTTGAAGCCGGTCGACGTCATCGCACCACCCGGCGCACACACGACAGACCGTCGAGGAAGCGACGCTGGAAGATAGGCGTCGAACTCGTCAAATACAGTTCCGCCTGGAGCACGAAGGGCGAAGCCGTGTTGTCCCAGCGAAGACCGAATTGGGTGCCGCCCCGGTCTTCCCATTGGGCCAACTCGAAGAGACGGAACAACGCCCACGGTCCTTCGGGCACCTCGAGGAGGGTGACGACCTCGTCGCCGATGCGGGCTTCGACCCGCGCGTCGCGCGCCGTCGCCCCATTCCAGCTGAAGCCGCCGCCGCCACGCGAGGTACGTGTGAATCGCTGGCTGTTCCCATCGATGATGACGGTGATCTCCGGGAGCTGGGCCGAGTTCTCGGGGATCAGGCGGAAGTCGATCCGCGGCCCCTGCCCCTGAGCGTCGAACAGCGCTTCGGAGGCCGAGAATGCGCGGTTGAGGAAGTCCAGGAAGGCGTTCGACGGGGCCGGGTCGGCACCCGACCGCGCCACGTAGCGGTTGCCCTGCCGCACGACGAGGCCCTGCAAGTCGTCCTGGATGAACGACGACAACCGGCTCTGACCGGGCTGGAGGGCCGCGATGACGTCTTCGATGTCGGCGTTGGCCGGGGACTGCGGATCGAAGGGGTAGCCCGAGAGCAGGCCGTCGAAGTCACTGCAGAAGCTTGCGCCCTGCCCGTTCACCTGCGCGCTGGGCACCGTACGCACCAGCGCCTGGGCACGGCGAATCGGGTCTTCGAGCACCTTGCGTACCGCGGCGCCGGTCGACAGCGCCATGTCGGGCTGGCGGGCGAAGGCGCCGGCCATGCCGGCAACCGTCTGTTCACCTTGCAGCACGAGACTCGAGGCGTTTTGAAGAGCCTGCTGCTGCGCTCCCCCGGCTGCCGACGCGACCTGCGAGAGGGCGCCCTGAAGCCCCAGCAGCGCCTGCGTGTAGCCCTGATTGGTCTCCCCGATCAGGATCTCCTCTTCGTCGGGGGGCGGCTGGACCGCGTGCAGGGGCTGGAACTCCTCCTGGAGCGGCTGCGTGTTTCGCGACACCAGAGAGAGTGCCCCGAGAAGGGGGGAGTCCGGACCGGCCAACCGCCCCAGCTTGGTCGAGGCATCGGCGGGTCCATTGAATCCGACGACCGAGGTGCCGTCGATGAAGCTGAGCCAGGTCGCCGAGTAGTCGGTCAGGTAGCGCGCCTTCACGGCGGCACCGAGCTCTGCCCGTTCGGCGCCGGAGATCGACTGGGGGCCGAGCACCCAGTCCTCCGACTGAAGCAGCTCTTCGGCGTTGACCCCGCTCACCCAGTCGAAGGCCGCGAGGGTGAAGTGGGCCGGCACCACCACATCGTTGCGCAGCAGCGTCGTCGACCCGGGGATCGCGGTGGCCAGTCGAATCTCCTCCCCCCGGGTGCCCGCCTGATCGAGCACACTCTGGTAGAACTGGTCCTCACCCCCGAACTGTTGCAGGAACTGTCGCGACGAAGCGACGATCGGCGCCTGCGCTTCCCCTGCCACGGGGTTCCCGTCGCGGATCACATCGGCGAAGAAGTCGAGCTGGCGGCGGATCAGGGCGGAGGTTTCCTCGTCGCTGATCCGGGCCGCGTCCCAGCTGGCGAGCACCGCATCCGGCAGGAACTCCACCGTGCTCCGGGTCGGATGATCGGTGAGGATGAGGTAGGCCTTCAGGGCATCGTAGTTCGGCCGGAATTCGTCGGTCGGCCCCGGTTCTGGCGGGAGGGCGGCCAGGCGCGACTGGAGCACGGCTCGGGCCTCGCGTCCCATCGCCGCCTCGAAGCCCTGGAGGTAGACGAGCAGGCCTGGATCGAGGACGGCGCCCCCCCGATACAGCCCCCAGCGCATACCCAGGGGCGGCCCCTCGACCCGATGTCGGCGCAGTTCGACGAGCTCCGCCCGCAACGTGTCGAGCCGCTCGAGAACGTCGCGTTCGGGCACCGACGCCGCCGTGTTTGGCGACTCCTCGACGAGGGTCGAGACGTCTTCGACCCGCTGGATCGTCGCTCGATTGGCGCGGAACGAGAACAACATTCCGACGCTCCACACCACACCCACGAGGGCGACGACCGAGAGGAGCGCCCTGCGCAGGAAGTCGACTCGCGCTCCGCCGGTGGTCGTGATGCGCGCGGCGTCGTCGGGAAGCAGAACGTCGAGAAAGAACGGCTTCAGGAAGGCCCAGTCCGGCACTCGGCGGGATCGGCTGACCGAGGCTGCTGCCTGTGCCGCGGCCTGGATCTTGGCCATGTCGAAGACGGCGGTGGCGCCGATGGCCGGACCCTCCGTGGGGCTGGGTCTCGGCGTGGGCGCCGCGCCGGGGTCTTCGACGACGAGCGCGCGCACACCCGTGAAGTGGAACGAGCGCAGGAACGGGCTCTGTCCGAGCTGGCTGGGGCGGCAGAGCTCGACCAGGAACGTGCGAACGTTCGCCCGAATCTTCTCCAGCTCGCGGGGGAACTCGTACATGCCCCCCTGCACCTCCGGATCCCTCTCACGCATCAGGAAGTCGCGGCGCTTCAGGCGCAACGAGTGGAGGAACTCCGCGAGGTAGTGATCGATGCGACGTCCTTCCCTCTCCGCGTGCGGCGCGTCGCTGGGCTCGGGGATCGGCAGGGTGACCCCGAGGGCGCGTGCCGCGTCTTCCTGGGTCAACGCCCGCACGAAGTCGTCGTAGTAGGGAAGGCGGTCCGCCCGCGTGAACAACACGTAGACCGGCAGTCGGATGCCGAGCGCCTGGGCCGCTTCGACCAGACGGTCGCGGAGGTTCCGCGCGAGGGTGGTGAGCGTCTCAGCGGCTCCGGGCTGCGTGAACTCGTCACACGCGACACAGACCACGGCCACCCGGGGTGCCTGCTGTTCGAGCCCGAGGGCGGCCGCGAGGCGTGCAGGCTGGGTATGCGAGAGCAGCGCCTCCCACCGCTCGGGCTCGTCGATCAACGCCCCCCCTGCCTCCACGAGCACGGTGCCCTGCGCATACCAGACGTTGGCCACCTCGGTGGGCACGATGGCATCGCCCCGATGGGTCTCCCCGGCGAGGAGTTCGGTGTCGAGCCCGGACTGCTCGACGGCGGTCGTCTTCGTGGACGCCCTGGCCCCGAGCACGAGGACGGTCGGCAGCTTGCGCAGCTTCTTCTCGGTCGCCTTGGGGCTGGCGGCGAGGCGCTTGGCCGCGGCCTTGAACGTCGAGGCGAGCCGGTCCTCCTTCTTGGCCGCCTTCTCGCCTCGGATCCGCCCTTTCCACCGCGTCAGCAGGAAGCGGAGTACGGTTGCCGCGGCCAGGGCTCCGAGGGTGAGAATGAGGCCCTGGATCAGTCGAACGTTCTGGAAGGTGTCACCCGCGACCCGTCCCACCAGCCACGCGATGAGGCCGAAGACCGCCAGCGTCAACAGCGACAGCAGCCAGGCCTTGGCGCGACTCGTCATCGGGGGTTCCGGTAGCGGTGGATGCTCGACGTCATGTCGACGCCGCGAGGGACTCGATGGCCCCTACGCCTCCAGAGAGGAGCACGGTGAAGACGATGGCGAGCGCAATGGTGATCAGCAGGGCGGCCGCGGCGGTGATCCCGAAGGTGCGAATCCACGGATCCCGTGGAGGGCTCGGTGCCTCGTGGGGCAGCGCCCACGACGGCGCAAGGGGCTCGGCGCCGGCACGAATGCGCCGGATCTTGTCGCCGGTCTCGGTGACCAGCGCTCGCAACTCGCCGTGTTCGGTCGTCCCGAACCGTCCTCGGAAGCCGAGCAGCAGGCAGAGGTGAAAGACCTCGAGCACGTCGGCGAGTTCCTCGGAATCCTGCCGGCCCAGGAGATCCTGCAGGTGACGAAAGAATGTTTCTCCCGCCATGTGGTCACCGAAGATTTCTTCCTGGAGTGGCTGGCGCGCCCAATGCGCGAACATCGCCTGGGGCGAGTTGAGCACGGACTCGTCGAGGAATGCCACGAAGGCATAGATGGCCCGCTTGACCAGATCTGCCGCATAGCCCGACGAGCGCGCGTCACGATCCGACGACGCGAGAAGGGACTTCATGCGCGTGCGGAACTGATCGGCGTCGTTGGCCACCTGGCGACCCGTACGCAGGCGCACCGTCACCGTGAAGGCCTCCTGGAGCGCCTGAGCGAGCCCCCCTCGCTGCGGAGGGATCGCCGTGCGCGCGCCGGACGGGTGTGCGGGGGTGGCGGACATCGGATTCAGGATTGGAGAAGCACGGCGAATTCGTAGCGAGCAGCGCCGAGGGCCTGGGGCGTGTACAAGCCGATCTCTGCGGTGTCCACCACCGACTTCCAGCACGGGTCGGAGCGTTCCACCCGGAAGTAGCGGTGCCCCACTCGCGGAGACAGCGCGGACGGCGGCGACTCGACGTGGGTCAGTGACATGCCCGGATAGGCCTCCCGCACCAGCCGAACGATGTGTTTGGCCGAACAGATCTTCGCGAGGCGCGGGGCCTTCGCGGCGAGATCGGGGGCGGGTCCCTCCGGCCGGATCACCAACCACCACTCGGCGTCGGGGGCGAGGCAACGCCGATCCGCGACGCCGCCCTTGAGGAAATAGGGCTCGAGGGGCTCCAGCGGAATGCGGATGGCTCCGGCCGGCAGCACCACGTCGAGGTTGGCGCGGATGTGACGCTCGAGTCCGTCGAAGGTCATCTCGAGATTGTCGTGATCGTAGGCCGGCAGGTCCCCGACCGACGCCGTCGCCGTGAAGGTGCACAGCGCCCCCCCGAGCCGTGCGAGCTCGAGATACAACTCCTCCGGGTGTCCGGTGCGTGTGGTCAGGTGGTGGCGCAGCGGTGGCAGGGCGGAGTGGAGGGCGTGGGAGAACCAGTATCCTGCGACGTCCGACCCCGAGTAGCTCGCCTGGTCGCCCGGCGTCACATCTCTCGTCGCCGCGAGCATCCTCGTCTTTTCCTCGAGTCCGTCCACGATCCGCCGAAGGCGACCGAGGAGCCCGGTGGAGCCGCGAATCTGCAGACACGGTGCAACGAAGGCGGGATCGTAGATGAAGCGACCGGCCCCGTCTCGACGGATCCGGGCCAGGGGGAGCTTCACCACGTCGTCGCCGGCATCGACGTCGAGGGCGAGGCGAAGGTTCTTGAGCCCGACGGTCACACGGGCCGCCGAGGATCCCGTCGTGTCGTCGACCACTTCGATCTCACCGGAGCGGTATCGATGGTCGCCGCCGGTCTGACCTCCGAGGTTGGGTCCTTCGGGCCGGTACTCGGGCACCGTCAGCATGACCACGTGCGACTCCCTCGTCGGCGAGAAACGCTCGCGGATCTCGAGGGGCCTGGGCGCCGGGTCCTCCGGAATCTGTACCGCGGTGCCGTCCGGAAAGACGGCTTGCAGGCGCAGCACCGACACGGTCCCGTTGAGGAGAGCTTCATCGTCCAACTCACACGTCACCAGGCCCCAGGGGCTCGAGAACAGCGTGTCGAGCGCAAACGCCGTCGAGTCCTCGAAATACCGATTCTGGAGCTGGAAGTGGTGTTGGGCGAGGTGCATTCCTTCGCTCCAGACGACCGGCGACAGGTGGCGCATCACACTCCGAGAGAGTTGGGGGTCTCACCGGGTAGCCGACCTGCCGGTCGGACCGTTTGCCCGGGATGAACCATCGGGCCTAATCTTACGCGTCTCCCCCGCCAGGGGACAGCCGGCTCGTTCGCGCGCGCCGGACGAAGCGACCGACCCACTTCGTCGGCATCATTCCGGGGCTCCAGATCAGGCCGTGATGACCAGGGACGAGTTCGAAGCCCGCTACCGCTTGCTCCAGACGGCACTTCGCTCCGATGGGGCGATCACGCATCACGCGCTGAGCCCGGAGGGTGCCGTCGTGATGGTGCACGTCTTCGACGGGGACCCCGACGAGGTGGCTCGCCTCGAGGCAGGGCTGTCGGCGGCGATGGCCGAGGGAGATCGACGCATTCTGGAGCGGTTGGACGTCGACGGGCACACCGTCCTCGTCACGCGGTTCATCCTCGACTTCGCCGGCCTGGTCGGCTGGCTACCGGATGGCGCGGGTGCACCGGCGGCACCGGCTCCCGTCGAGCCGCCGGCCTCGGAGGGCGCCGGGGAGTTCACGCGTGCCTTCGCCGCGCCGGTGGCCTCGGAGCCCCCTGCCGCTCCTCCGGCCGACCCGACTCCGCCGGCGCGCGCCGGGGACGACGATGCGGGCGCCTCGTCGTCTCCCCCGCCCGTCGATCCGAGCGTGCCGGCGCCCGCCGTCGAACCGCCGCCCCCTGCGCCCACGGCGTCGGAGCCGTGGGGGGGGGAGTTCACCCGCATGTTCAGGGCGGGCGGGAGTCCGCCCGAGCCGAGCGGCGGCGAGTCGACGCCCTCGTCGGCGTCCGCCGCCGACCCCGTCACACCCGACGCGACCTCCACACCCGATTCGACGTCGCACGCGCCCCCCGCGCCCCCGCCGGTCGCCGACGGGGGGCCGGGTGAGTTCACGCAACTCTTCCGGGCGCCCGTGGCGCCCGAGTCGTCCGTCCCGCCCGAGTCGTCCGTCCCGCCGGCGTCGCCCCCGCCGACGTCGGAGTCCCCGGCCTCACCGCCGTCCGAGGGCCCGGGCGAATTCACGCGGCAGTTCGGAGCCATGGGCCTCGACGAGCCCTCGTATTCGCTCGACCCCCCGGCCTCGGATAACCCGCCTTCTTCGGCGTCCCCGCCCGCGCAGCCGCCCCTCCAGTCCGATCTCGGCGCGCCCCCGCAGACCGGGTTTCCTGCGCCCCCGGAGCCTTCGCGGGGTCCGGGGGAATTCAGCCGTCGATTCGGTGCCCTGAAGCCCCCGGCCTCGAACCCGCCGCCGGCGGCGCCCCCTCCCGCCGCCCCCCCTTCACCCTCGTACGGGGCCTCGCCGGCGTCGGGGCTCGACCCGCCGGCGTCCGCACCTTCCGTGTCGGACGAGCCCCCTGTGAAGAAGGGCCCGGGTGAGTTCACCAAGCGATTCGGGGCCATGAACCCGGTCGCGCCCGAAGCGACGCCGCCGACCCCGCCTTCGGCGCCGCCGGTGCCGGAGGTCGAGCCGCCGCCGGCGGGTTTCGAGGGCCCCGGCGAGTTCACTCGTCAATTCGGAGCCTTCGACGCCGGCGCATCGGGCCCCGGTGGGCCCCCCTCGGCGGCGCCTCCCTCCGGCCCGGCCGAAGGACCCGGAGAGTTCACGCGGCAGTTCGGTGCCTTCGATTCGTCTCCATCGGCGCCGACGGAGTCACCGGGCTCACCGAGGCCCGGCTCCTCGCCTCCCGCCGGGGCCCCACAGGTTCCCTCGCCGAGCTATGGCGACGGCGCGCCCCCGACGCCGGCCTTCGGCACTCCGGGCTCGGCCGGCACGCCGGAGCCCGACTACGGAGGCGGCTCGCGTTCGTCCGACGCCCCCGATGTGCCGGAACCGAGGTACGTGAAGGAGGTCAGCCCACCACCGATGTCGGCGCCTCCACCCGCAGCCCCACCCAGTGCGGGCAACGTGCCGCAGTACGGCGCCACGGACGATTACGCGGAGCGGTTGTACGGAGCACCCGCCAAGCCGGGGCCTCCGATCGTGCCCTCCGGGCGTGCACCGGCCGCGCCCCCACCCTCCAGCGGCCCGGGTGAGTACACCCGAATCATCAACAGCATGCACGTACCGCCCGTGGTGCCGCCCCCCCCCGAGCCCGAACCCGTGCAGGTCGTGCCCGAGCCGGAGCCCACCGACGATACGTCGAAGAAGACCACCACACTCTTCGTGGTCGCCCTCGCCGTCATCGCGCTCGCGACGATCGCACTGCTCGTCTGGGTGGCGCTCGCGGGATCGGGTGGGGCGACCGAGGCCACGACCGGAGGCGACGAGCCGGCGGCGGTCGAGGAACCGGCGGCGGTCGAGGAGGCGGAAGCCGCGGAGGGGTCCGGCGGCGTGTGAGCCTGACGCTGCCGGCCGTCGGGGCGTCTACTTCTTGCGCGGAAGGAGCAGCACCACCTCACCCTCGGCGGCCGGGAAGTCCGAGGGGAGGTACACGGCGATGTTTCTGGAGCGTCTCACCGCCTCCCACTCTCCACCCGTCCGATCCATGCGGAAGTACTGGTAGTCGAGCTTGATCGGGAGGGAGCCCGGGGGATCCACGACGTGCCGAAGGCCCAGGCCCGGGAGGGCTTGGCGGATCAGCAACTCCACTCGATCGCCCGACGACACCTTCACGAGCTGTGGGACGCGGATGGCCAGTTCGTCGGCGGGAATCTCCGACTTCAGGGCGAGATACATCTCCGTCGCCCCGAGGTAGCGCTCGTCGTCGAGTGCGGTGGCCTGGATGTTGGGTTGGGTGGGGCGGAGCGGAAGCGCGACGTGCGTCGAGGGCACGACGGTGGCCAGCAACGTCTGGATGAGGTCTTCGAGGCGCTCGAAACACCCCTGGAGATTGCGGTGGTCGTAGGCTGGCAGATCCCCGGGAGAGACGTCGGGCGAAAAGGTCGTCAGCGCGCCCGCGAGAGCCGACCATGCGCGGAACATCTCGATCGGGTGTCCCTCTGCGCTGTCGAGAAAGTGCCGAATCAGCGGCAGATGCGAGTTGATCGTGTAGAGGAGCCAGAAGCTCGCCACGTCCGATTGACTGAAGTCGGCGAGAAACTCGTTGCGCTGTCGACGCATGCCCTTCAGCGTCGAACTGCGCGCCGCCATGATTTCGAGAAGTCGGCGGTTGAGCGACACGAGATGGGGGCTGGCGGCGTGCGACACCACCGGGGGCACGAAGGCGGGGTCGGCCCGGATCTCGCCCGACTCGTCACGAATCAGCCGTGCGACGGGAAGGGTGAGGAGGCCTTCGATGCGCTCTTCCTCTCCGATGAGCCGCAGATTCTTGCGGCCGACGAGGATCGGCTTCTCGCTCTCCCCGGTGGTGTCGTCTCTCCGGTAGATCATTTCGGCGTCGAAGCGTGCGCCGGTCCCCGGCTGCATGCCGACGTTCGTGCCCCCGTGGCGCCACTCCGAGATGGCCAGGTGTACGTAGCCCTCGCGCACGTCGGGATCGGCGCTGAACACCTCGGTCAGATCGCGCGCTGCCGGTGCGGCGTCGGCCGTGGGCACGTCGAAGGTGAGGCCGTCGGGGAAGACCCCCTGGGCCGAGTCCAGGCCGATCATGCCCTCGGCGAGCGCTTCGGTATCGAGGGTCAACTGCGAGAAGCCCCAGCGCCACGCCGCGATCGAGGTGAGACGGAAGGCGAGCAGGTCTTCGAGGAACCGGTCCTGGACCTGAAGGTGCTGCGGCGAGAGCAGGACGCCCTTGGTCCAGAGGACCGGTTGCATCTGGCGCATCGGCGGAATGGACCGGGTTGCGGGGGACGGGGGCGAGGACTCCGGAGCGTCAAGCTCTACCCGCAGCGGGGGCGCAGGCAAGGGCGCAAGCGTCCCGCCACGATCCGGGCACGATGGGCGCCGACAGGGTTGCTTGACACCGGGTGTTCGCGCCGCCTATGGTCGCTATCCGCACCTTTCGTGCGCCCCCTGGACACCCACGCTCACCTTGCATCGGAGGCACGCCGGCAATGGCGGAAAGCATCCACGAAAAACTCAAGCGAGTTCGACCCCCGCGCGTGAACATCGAGTACAAGGTCGAGACGGGGGGCGCCATCGAGATGCGGCAGCTGCCCTTCGTGATGGGCATCTTCGGAGACTTCACGGGCATGCCCGAGGAGCCGCTCGAGAAGTTGAAGGACCGCAAGTTCACCGAGATCAACCCCGACAACTTCGACGAGGTGCTGGCCAGCATGAAGCCGCACCTCGCGTTCAAGGTCGACAACACGCTCAGCGACGAGCCCGATGCCGGGAAGATCGGGGTGGACCTGCGCTTCTCGGAGCTCGACGACTTCGACCCCGACCGCGTCGCGCAGCAGATCCCGGCGCTTCGCAAGCTCCTCGACCTGCGGCAGCAGCTGGCCGACGTCCGCGGGAGCCTCCAGGGCAACGACAAGCTGGAGGAGATCCTGCAGGCGACGCTCGGCGACGAAGAGAAGCTGGCGCAGCTGAAAGAAGAGATCGGCGACCCCGAGGAGGATTCCGATGGCTGAGGCGCAACAGGAAGGGGGCCAGGCTCAGGAGACCACCGAGGAACTCGGGCTCCTCGACCAGATCGTCGAGCGGGGTCGCTTCGGGAGCGCCGAGGCGGCGCAGGAGAAGGGGCGCGGCCTGATCAAGCGCTTCGTCTCGGAGGTGCTCGAGGGCTCGATCACCGTGTCGAGCGACGTCGAGACGATGTTGAACAGTCGGATCGCACAGATCGACGCCATGGTGTCGAAACAGCTCCGCGAGGTGATGCATCACCCCGACTTCCAGAAGCTGGAGGGATCGTGGCGGGGGCTGAAGTACCTCCTCGGCCAGAGCGAGACGGGCGTCATGCTCAAGCTCAAGATCCTCAACGTCTCGAAGAAGGAGCTGTTGAAGGACCTCCAGAAGGCGCCCGAATTCGACCAGAGTGCTCTCTTCAAGAAGGTCTACGAAGAGGAGTACGGCGTCTTCGGCGGGCACCCCTTCGGAGCCCTGCTGGGCGACTACCACTTCGGGCGGTCGGGTCAGGACGTCGAGCTGCTCCAGAAGATCTCGGAGGTGGCGGCGGCCTCGCACGCCCCGTTCATCACGGGTGCGGGGGCCGAGATGTTCAACCTCGAGAACTACACGCAGCTCGATCAGCCACGCGACCTGGCGAAGATCTTCGACACCACCGAGTACGCGAAGTGGAAGGCATTCCGCGACAGCGAGGATTCTCGCTACGTCGCCCTGGCGATGCCGCGCATGCTCCTGCGGGAGCCCTACGGTAGCAAGACCGTACCGGTCGAAGCCTTCAACTACGAAGAAGAGGTCGACGGCACCGATCACGGGCAGTACCTGTGGGGGAATGCGGCATGGGCGCTCGGCGCCCGAGTGACGCAGGCCTTCGCGATGTACGGGTGGTGT
Organism: Longimicrobiales bacterium; assembly: GCA_028279425.1. GTDB lineage: Bacteria > Gemmatimonadota > Gemmatimonadetes > Longimicrobiales > Gaopeijiaceae > Gaopeijia. Next base: position 15,513 of record JANQNV010000112.1, read on the forward strand.
GCCACGATTCGCGGTGTCGAGAGCGGCGGTCTGGTGGAGGGCCTGCCGGTTCACAACTTCAAGACGGGCTCGGGCGACATCGCCATGAAGTGTCCGACCGAGACCCAGATCTCGGACCGTCGCGAGAAGGAGCTGGCCGACCTCGGGTTCGCACCCCTGGTCCACTGCAAGGGCACCCCGAACGCCGCCTTTTTCAGTGTGCAGTCCGCTCAGAAGCCGAAGCTCTACGATTCCGACGCCGCTTCGGCCAATTCACGGCTCTCGGCCCAGCTCCCCTACATCTTCGCCGTCTCGAGGTTCGCCCATTACCTCAAGGTGATGATGCGCGACAAGATCGGGGGCTACACGAGTCGCGGTGAGATCGAAGCATTTCTGAATCAGTGGATCTCCAACTACGTCGTGTCGAACGACGATGCCGCCTTTTCGGTCAAGGCGCAGCGGCCGCTCCGTGAGGCGCGGGTCGACGTGGTCGAGATTCCCGGCAAGCCCGGTGCGTTCAGCGCCGTGGCCTACCTGCGCCCCCACTTCCAGCTCGACGAGTTGAGCGTGTCGATGCGGCTGGTCGCCGAACTCCCACAAGCCGCCGGCTGAGGAGTCGGACTCGCGGCGGCGACGCCGCATGAAAAAACGAGCGGCGCTTCGTCGCTCTAGTCGGTACAGGGGTCAGAACGAGCGACTGCTCCACCCCAGGATTCATCATCACCTCTGGAGGAAACGATGGCGTTCGACGCTTACATCAAGCTGGAAGGACTCGAGGGCGAGTCGGAGCGGGAGGGGCACGCGGGAGAGGTCGAGATCTACTCGTTCGCGTTCGGTGCATCCAACCCGGCCAGCATCATGGGCAGCACGAAGGGAGCCGGGGTTGGAAAGGGCACGATCTCGAGCTTCAACATCATGAAGACGACCGATACGACCAGCCCGGTCCTCTTCCAGAATTGCATGCAGGGCAAGCACTGGCCGACGGCGGTGGTCACGCTCAACAAGTCGGGTGGTGACGCGGCTCTTCCCTTCCTCGTGTTCGAGTTCGAAGAGGTCTACTGCTCGTCGATCCAGTGGTCGGGTGGCACCGGCGGCGACGATCGCCCGATGGAGTCGGTGTCGTTCGACTTCGCTGCGATCACGGTGACCTACAGCCAGCAGGACGAGAAGGGCGCCGCCGCGAAGAAGCCGACCGGTTCGTGGAACGTCCGCAAGCAGACCAAGTAAGGCGACTGCGAATCCGTGACTCCCGAACAGCTCTACGAGGCGGGACGCCTCGACGATGCGATCACGGAGTTGGGCGGACGGCTCCGGGAATCCCCACTGGATTCCCGGAGCCGGACGTTTCTCTTCGAGCTTCTCTGCTTCTCGGGCGATTTCGATCGGGCCGAGAAGCATCTCGATTTCCTCGCTGGGCAGAGCCCCGATGCCAAGATGGGGGGCTTCTTTCTGCGCACGGCGATTCACGCGAGCCGCGAGCGCGTCGAGATGTTCGAGTCTCGCGCCTTTCCGCAGCTGGGCGAGCCCCCGGTCGCACCGTCGGGCACCCTCAACGGTGAACCGTTCTCGGCGCTGACCGACCTCGACGAGCGGATCGGAGCCCGGCTGGAGGTGTTCGCGGCCGGGCAGTACATGTGGATCCCGCTGAAGCACGTTGCGCATATCGTCATCGAGCCGCCGGCGAAGCTGCGAGACCGCCTCTGGTGCCCGGCCCGGATCCAGACGGGTCCCGAGCTGGAAGACCTCGATCTGGGTGAAATCCTGCTCCCCGCAGTGACGCCACTGGCCTTCCGCCACGACGATCCTCTCGTGCGTCTCGGGCATACCACGGTCGTGGCGTCCGAGGGAGACGAAGAGTGGCCGGAGGGTTCGAAGCTGCTTCTGGTCGACGACGAACCCGTGCACCTCCTCGACGTGCGGGAGCTGGTCATCACCCCTTCCTGACGTCGCCATGCCCGACATTGAGGAGTTACTGCTTCCGATCTCCGAGTCCAGCCCGGCCGGAGACGACATCCGCTACGAGGTCGAGTACGACCACGTGCGGGAGGGGCGTGAGTCCGACCCCCTCGCGGAACCGCCCGTCGTACCCGACTTCCGCGAGGTGCGGAAGCTCGCGGAAGACATCCTCGAGACGCGGTGCAAGCACCTCCAGATCGCGGCCTGGCTCGGTGAGGCATGGACCCACCTCGAAGGTCTCTCGGGGATGGCCGCGGGTCTCGACCTGCAGCGTCGCATGCTGGAGGATTTCTGGGACCACGTGTATCCCGAGATCGACGATGACGATCTCGAATTCCGGGTGGCGCCCCTCGAGTGGACGGCGGGCTACCTCGGACCCAGTCTGCAGTCGATCCCCCTGACCCTTTCCGGGTTCACCATCATCGAGTTCCAGCAGTCGCGGTCGCTGGGCTACGAAGAGGATCTCGACGGGGACTACGAAAAGACACAGGCGCGCAACGCCGAAATCGAGCGCGGTGTGCTCCCTCCCGAAGACTTCGACAAGGCCGTCGGCGAAACCGGGAAGGAGTTCTACAAGGCGCTGATCGCCGATTCGACCGCCGTCGTTGCGTCGATCGACGCGCTCGAGTCGCTCACCGACGACAAGTTCGGCAACATCGGCCCGAGCTTCCGACCGCTTCGTGAGCGGGTCGCCGAACTCCAGCGGGTGGTGCGGCCGATTCTCGAGAAGAAGCTCGAAGACGACCCCGACCCGATCGAAGAGGTGGCCTTCGACGATCCTGCCGACGGGGTGGCCGAGGCCGGCGAGGACGGTGGCGTCCCGATCGAGCCCGTGTCGAAGAAGGACGCGGGGATCCGCGTCGCCGCCGCGGCACGCTACCTCCGTACGGCCGATCCCTTCGATCCCGCGCCCTACCTGATGATTCGAGGACTGCGCTGGGGTGAGCTGCGCAAGGCGGAGGGCGGTGTGGAGCCACGCCTCCTCGCTGCCCCGCCGACCGCGACACGTACGCGGCTCAAGGGACTACTGCTCGACGCGAAGTGGGAGGCCCTCCTCGAAAGCGCCGAAGAGGTGATGGCGTCCCCGTTCGGTCGCGGGTGGCTCGACCTGCAGCGCTACGTCTTCACCGCGTTGGATGGACTCGGGTCGCAGTTTTCGGCCGTCGAGGCCTCGATCAAGGGGTCGCTGCGGGCACTGCTCATCGACCTCCCGGATCTGCCCGACCTCACCCTGATGGACGACACGCCGACGGCCAACCGCGAAACGCAGCGCTGGCTGCGCGAAGAGGGGCTCCTCGGACCGCTGTCGGAAGAGGAGCAGGCCCGATTCGAGAGTGATGCCGCGCCGATCGCCGCAGGCCGGGATGTCTCGGAGCGCGCCCGCGACAAGGTTCGCGGCGGGCAGCCGCAGAAGGCGATCGAAATGCTCATGGCGGCCGCCGACCAGGAGAAAGGCGTGCGGGGTCGCTCGCTCCGGCGCGCCGAGGCCGCCGCGGTCATGGTCGACCACGGCCTGGCCAACGTCGCCGAACCTCTCCTGCGCGACTTGATCGCTCTGATCGAAGAGCTGCGTCTGGCCGAGTGGGAGTCTCCCGAGACCATCGCCGTGCCGATGGCCACGCTCTATCGATGCATCCACAAGCTCGGCGGCGACGAGGGCGAAAAGGAAGAGCTGTATCTGCGGGTGTGCCGACTCGATCCGATGCAGGCGATCCTCTTCAGCACCGACGACGAGGACGAAAGCGAAGACGATGACGGACTCGAGGAGGCCTGATCTCGCGCTCCGCCCGTCGGTACTGGATCGGCTTCTCGGAGAGGCCGGGCCGGCCGGAGGGGGAACGGATCCGGCGGGGTCGGTTCACGCCACGCGAGCGGCCGTGCTGCGCGATCTGGAGTGGCTCCTCAACACCCGGCGCATCTACACCGGGACCGGCGAGGGGCGTCCCGAACTCGAGAAGTCACTGTATCGCTACGGTCTCGCCGATGTGACGTCTTTGGAGCGCGGCTCCTCGGTGTCGGCGTCTCTTCTGGCCCGCGACCTCGCCGAGTCGATTCGACTGTTCGAACCCCGGTTGTCGCAGGTCCGGGTCGCGCTCCAGGAGCAGGACGATCCCAACTCCCGCGTGATCCACTTCCTGGTCGAGGCGATGCTCGACATCGATCCCGAGCCCATGCCGATCGCCTTCGACACTCGGCTCGAGGTCGGGCGCGGCGCCTTCGAGGTGGAGGCAGACCGTGTCTGACGATCTCCTCGACTACTACGAGATGGAGCTGAGCTTCCTCCGGCGCTCCGGGGCCGAGTTCGCTCGTCGCTACCCGCAGGTCGCCTCTCGGCTCCAGCTCGAGGCCGCCAAGTGTGACGACCCGCATGTGGAGCGCCTCCTGGAGGGTGTGGCCTTCCTGGCCGGACGGGTGCACCGGCGACTCGACGAAGATGCGCCGGAGTTGAGCGAGGCACTTCTGTCGGTCGCGTATCCCCAATACGTGCGTCCGATTCCCTCCCTCGCCCTCGTGCAGATGCACCTCGACCCCGACCAGGGACAGGCGACCACGGCTCTGCGGGTCCCGGCTGGCACCGCGCTGTTCTCGCGGCCCGTCGATGGGGTGCCCTGCCGCTTCCAGACCGGGTTCGAGACGGTGTTGTGGCCGATCGAGGTCACGCAGGCGGAGTGGGTACCGGTGCAAGGCCTCGGCCTGCGACCCGGCCGTGGGGTGGTCGGGGGTCTCAAGCTCCGCTTCGAATCGAAGGGCGTCGCCCTGGGGGCTCTCGGGCTGGATCGACTCCGGATCTGCCTGCGCGGCGACGGGAGCCTGCCGTACCTCGTCTACGAGCTCCTGATGTCGAGGGCCGACGATGTCGTGCTGCGTCCCGCCGAGGACCCGACCCATCGACGCCCGGGATCTCTGGAGGCCGTTGGGTTCGGGGCCGACGAGGGTCTGCTGCCGTATCCGAATCGGTCCTTTCTGCCCTATCGCTTCCTCCAGGAGTATTTCGCGTTCCCGGAGAAGTATCTCTTCGTGGATCTATGCGGCCTCGAGGCGGTGCGCGGCGAGGTATGGGGTGAGGCGATGGAGGTCGTCGTCCCGATTCGATCGTTCGAACGGCCCGACCGCCTCCGAACGCTCGAGAGTGGAGTGGGGCCCTCCACCTTCCGGCTCGGCTGCACGCCGATCGTCAATCTCTTCGACAAGACCTCCGAACCGGTCCTGTTGTCGCACCGCCAGATGGAGTACCCGATCGTGGCGGACGCCCGCCGCAGGGCCACCACGAAGATCTATTCGGTCGAGGGGGTCCAACCGGTGATGGGGGGCGGGGGGCCCGATCTGCGCTTCGAACCTCTCCACGGTGGGATGGGCGCGGCGGGGCGGTCCGAGCGGGAGAGGGTGTTCTGGCACGCCCGTCGGTTGTCGTCGGCCTCGGTGTGGGGACGGGAGTCCGACGTCGCGATTTCATTTGCCGATGCCGGGGCGCAGCTGGTTCACCCAGACGTCGACGCCGTCATGGTGCGGCTCACCTGCTATAACGGCACGCTTCCGAGTCGCCTCCCCTTCGGCGATCAACGGGGTGACTTCGAGATGGCAGGGAGTGGCCCGGTCGAACGGGTGGTCACGATCGTCAAGCCGACGTCGCCTGTGGTGGCTCCGATCGGGCGCGGCCAGATGTGGCGCCTGATCTCTCAGCTGGCCGTGAACTACGTGTCGCTCGTCGACGATGGGCCTGCGGCCATTCAGGCGTTGCTTCGCCTGCACAACGCCGCGAATCGACCGGGCAGCGAGAGCCAGATCCGCGGCCTCGTGGGTGTGACCGGTGCGCCTGGCCACGCGCGGATCGATACGGCCCATGGGCCGACGTTCGTGCGGGGCACCCGCGTCGAACTGACCCTCGACGAGGAGGCCTACACCGGTGGGGGGGCGTTCCTGTTCGCGAGCGTTCTCGATCGCTTTCTCGGCCTGTCGGTGTCGGTCAACAGCTTCTGTCAGGTCACGGCGCGGACGCGTCAGCGCCAGACACCGCTCGGACGCTGGCCTGCGCGATCCGGTCGCAAGGTCCTGTTGTGATCCGCGAGGACATCGCCCGGGTGCTCGAGGAGCATGCTCCAGGCATGGGTCTGCTGCAGGCCATGCGGCTGCTCGAGAAGCTCCACCCGGATCGCTCCCCCGTCGGGGAGGACAGCGCTCCGGCCGACGAAGTCGTGCGCTTTTCGGTCCGGCCGGCACTGGCGTTCGCGCCGGGCGACGTACACACCCTGGAGAGACGAGACGACGAGCCGGATCAACTGGTCGTCAACCTCTTCGGCTTGATCGGGCCCGACGGCGTCCTCCCGCACTTCTACACGAAGCTCGTCGCCGATCAGGAGCGCGCGAAGAACCCCGCGCTGCGCGACTTCCTGGACATGTTTCAGCACCGCATGCTCTCGCTCCTGGTGCGCGCGCTCCGCAAGACGTCGCCCCCGGCGGCTCGGGAGCATGGAGGCCCCGGCGGCGACCGCCTCCATCTCCACCTCCTCGACCTGCTGGGACTTCCACCGGTGCAGGTCGACGCGACCCGGATCGGGCCCGGAGACGTCGCCGCCTTCGCGGCATTGCCCGGGCCTCAGCGGCGGAGCGCCTTCGGCCTCGAACTGATGGTCGAGGGCGTGTTCGGCGTCCCGGCCGAGGTGGAGTCGTTCGTCGGCGGGTGGATTCGCCTGTCCGACGAAGATCTCTGCGAACTGGGGTCCGACGAGCCCTCGACGCGGCTGGGCTGGGGCGCTGTGGTCGGTGACGAATTCTGGGATCCCCACGCCCGCGTGCGTGTGCGGATCGGCCCGCTGGATCGGGCGACGTTCGACGAGTTCCTGCCGAACGGAGCCTACCATGAAAAATTGCGAGACCTGTGTCGCTTCTTCGTACATGACCAATTCATCGTTGAAGCGTGCCTGGTTCTCGAGCGAGACGACGTACCACCCTGCGTCGTCTCCGACGACCGAGACGGCCCATCCCTGGGCTGGTCTACCTGGCTTCGGACCCGTCCGATGGATCGGGATCCGGACGAGACCCTGCTGACCCTTTGACGAGACCATCCATGAACGTCGACCTCCGTGCTCTGATCGGAAAGCTGAATCCCACGACTCGTGGTGCGGTCGAGGCCGCGGCCGGGCTGTGCCTGTCCCGTACGCACTACGACGTCGAGGTCGAACACTTCCTGCTCAAGCTGATGGATCAACCGGACGGCGATCTTCCGGCGATTCTGAAGCGGTTCGAAGTCGATCGGTCGGCGCTCGCGAAGCAGTTGACCACGGCGCTCGATCGGCTCAAGTCGGGCAATGCGCGCACGCCTTCGTTGAGCCCGAGTCTGGTCCGGATGTTGACCGACGCGTGGACGCTGGGCTCACTCGACCACAACGCCGGCCACGTCCGGTCGGGTGCGGCCATCCTCGCGATGGTGACCGACGCCGACCTGCGTCGCCAGGTGACGGAGTCGGCTCGGGCGCTCGAGAAGATCCACCCCGAGGCGTTGCGTCAGGAGTTCATGTCGATCGTCGACGGGTCGAGCGAGGATTCCTTCGTCGGGGGCGCCTCGGCGCCTTCGGGCGGAACCACGCCGGGCCGCGGGGGAGGCCCCGGGGGGCCGACACCCAACCTCGACCAGTACACGGTCAACCTCACCCAGCGCGCCAAGGATGGTCAGCTCGACCCGGTGCTGGGACGCGACATGGAGATTCGGCAGGTCGTCGACATCCTGACCCGCAAGCGGCAGAACAATCCGATCCTCGTCGGTGAGGCGGGGGTCGGGAAGACGGCGGTCGTAGAGGGCTTCGCGCTGCGGATCGCCGAGGGTGACGTGCCGCCGCCCCTCAAGAACGTGACCATTCGCACCCTCGACCTCGCCCTGCTTCAGGCTGGCGCCGGGGTGAAAGGCGAGTTCGAGAACCGTCTCAAGGGCCTGATCGAAGAGGTGAAGGGGTCGGAGACTCCGATCATTCTGTTCATCGACGAGGCCCACACGATGATCGGGGCGGGGGGCGCCGCAGGTCAGAACGACGCGGCCAATCTCCTCAAGCCGGCGCTGGCCCGCGGGGAGCTGCGGACGCTCGCGGCGACCACCTGGTCGGAATACAAGAAGTACTTCGAGAAGGACCCGGCCCTCGCCCGTCGATTCCAGCTGATCAAGGTGGAGGAGCCGTCCGAAGACCAGTGCATGGTCATGATGCGTGGGATCGTACCGCACCTCGAGCGGCACCACAGCGTGCGCATCATCGACGACGGGCTGGAGGCCGCGGTGCGGCTCTCGAACCGCTACCTCGCCGACCGGCAGCTGCCCGACAAGGCCGTCAGCGTGCTCGATACGGCGTGTGCCCGGCTGGCGCTCGGTCAGAATGCCACTCCCGCCGCCATCGAGGATCTGCAGCGACGCATCGCCGACCTGGAGGTACAGCAGCGGGTGCTCCGCCGTGAACAAGCCACGGGCACCGACCACTCGGAGCGGCTCGCCGCGATCGAGGTGGAGTTGGAGGCGAGCGCGTCCCGGCTCGAGGGACTCATGAGCCGATGGGAGGTCGAGAAGTCACTGGTCGGACGCATTCGTTCGGTGCGGGAAGAACTCGAGCGCCGGATCGACGGCGAGGCCGTCCGGGTCACCCCGCCGGAGGGTGACGAGGCCGCGGGTGAAGCCGACGGCGACGCGGCTGGCGGCGACGCGGGCGGCGAGGGTGCTCCCACTGCGGGCGCCGGGTATGCCGCCGAACTCCAGGCCATGTCGGACGACGACCTGCGCGACCGGCTCACCGGGATGATGGGCGAACTCGAAGAGGCCCAGGGCGAAGACGGGCTCGTGCCCGTGTTCGTCGACGCCGACCTCGTGGGTCGGGTCATCTCCGGTTGGACGGGGATTCCCGCCGGCAAGATGATGCGCGACCAGATCACCATGGCGCTCGAACTCGAGAACCGCCTGGGCGAGCGCATCATCGGACAGGATCACGCGCTCGAGGTGATCAGCCAGCGCATCCGCACGTCGCGCGCAGGGATCGACGATCCCCAGAAGCCGGTCGGTGTGTTCCTGCTGGTGGGTCCCAGCGGTGTGGGGAAGACCGAGACGGCGCTGTCGCTCTCGGATCTGATGTACGGCGGCGAAGAGAACGTCGTCACGATCAACATGTCGGAGTTCCAGGAGGCGCACACCGTCTCGACGCTCAAGGGGTCGCCCCCCGGATACGTCGGGTACGGTGAGGGTGGCGTCCTGACCGAAGCCGTGCGGCGTCGTCCGTACTCGGTCGTGCTCCTCGACGAGATCGAAAAGGCGCACCCCGACGTCCTGGAGCTGTTCTTCCAGGTGTTCGACAAGGGGCGTATGGAAGACGGTGAGGGCCGCGAGATCGACTTCAAGAACACGATCATCGTACTCACCAGCAATGCGGGGACCGAAACGCTCATGCAGCTGACGGCCGATCCCGAGACCATGCCCGGCCCCAAGGGCCTGGTCGGGGCGCTGAAGCCCGAGCTCGACAAGATCTTCCAGCCGGCGTTTCTCGGCCGGACGGTCATCATCCCGTATTTCCCGCTCCGTGATCAGGCGCTCCGCACCATCATCACCTTGAAGATGAACAAGGTGCGGCGGCGGCTGAGCGATGCGCACGACGTCGAACTCAAGGTCGACGACGACGTGTTGCAGGCGATTGCCGACCGCTGCACCGAAGTCGAGAGCGGGGCCCGCAACATCGACAACATCTTGACCAATACCGTGATGCCCGACGTATCGCGGCTGATTCTGCAGTGGCTCATGGACGACTCACGTCCGGATGCGATTCAGGTGTCGGTCGGCGAGGGCGGGCACTTCGAATACACCGGTGTCGATACCGGCACCTGAGCCACCCGGGAGGTTCCATCGTGGGCGAGTATTCACAGGCGAATCGACCGATGCGGATCGATACGCCGCTCGGAGAGGACCTCCTCCTGCTGGAGGGATTCGAGGCCGAAGAGGGCCTGTCGCGTCCCTATCTCTACACACTCGACCTCCTCTCCGAGGACGCCGACATCCAGGCCGAAGATCTGCTCCTGAAGAAGGTGCTGATCTCGATGGACACGCACCCGGAGAAGCCGAAGTTCCTCACCCACGGCGTGGTCCGGGCGTTCGTCCGTCTCAGCATGAGTGAGGGTCTCGCCCGGTATCGGGCCGAGGTGGTGCCGTCGTTCTGGTTCCTCACGCAGGTGGTCGATTGCCGGATCTTCCAGGAGAAGTCCGTCATCGACATCGTCGAGGAGTTACTCGAAGAGGGGGCTTCGACGGGGGCCATCAAGTTCGACAACCGGTGCCAGCTTACCTACGCGCCGCGCGAGTACTGCGTTCAGTACCGCGAGAGCACCTTCAACTTCATCTCCCGCCTGCTCGAAGAGGAGGGGATCTTCTACTTCTTCGAACACGCGGACGGCGACGAGACCCTCGTGCTCGCCGACTCGAAGGCCACCTTCGATCCCTGCCCGGAGTACGAGAAGCTGCGGTGCGTAGCCGAGGGGCGCACCAACGAACAGGTGATTCATTCGATCGTCGAGACGTATGCCGTGCGCGACTTCGAGGTGGCGCTGCAGGACTACGATCCGCTGCAGTCGTCGGTCGCCATGTACGGCAACATGAAGAGCACCAACACCCCCGTGAACCCGGTGTTCGACTATCCCGGGCTCTTCACGACCATCGACGAGGGTGAGGTCCGTGCCCGCATCGATCTCGAGCGCCGCGAGAAGAGCAGTCACCAGGTGACGGGTACGTCGGGGGCACACGGTCTCCGGTCCGGCAAGGTCATCGAGGTGGAGGAGCACTTCCGTTCCTCGACCAACACGAAGTACTACCTCGACCGGATCCGTCACAGCGCCCACAGCGGGGCGTACCGCGCGTGGGATCAGGCCGAGTTCCACTACTCCAACGAGTTCACGGCCTTTCCCGATACCGTACCCTTCCGGCCGGACCGCAATGCGCGGGTGCCGGTGGTGAGAGGGACCCAGACCGCGGTCGTCGTCGGCAAGGCGGGTGAGGAGGTGTGGACCGACAAGCACGGGCGGGTCAAGGTCCAGTTCCACTGGGACCGCTACGGAAAGAAGGACGAAAAGAGCTCATGCTGGATTCGCGTCGCCATGAAGACCGCCGGCAAGGGGTGGGGGCATGTGGAGATTCCCCGGATGGGACACGAGGTGCTCGTCGACTTTCTGGAGGGGAATCCCGATCGCCCGATCATCGTGGGGAGTGTCTACAACGACGTCATGACGCCGCCGTATCCACTGCCCGACAAGGGCGTCGTCAGCGGCATCAAGACGCGGAGTTCGAAGGACTCGACGGGGTACAACGAACTCATCATGGATGACAAGGCGGGCGAAGAGCTCATCCGCATGCACGCCGAGAAGGACCTCCAGGTCGACGTCGTCAACGACCATACCACGACGGTGAAGGAGGGGAACCAGACCAACACGGTCAAAGAGGGGGACCAGACCAACAAGGTCGAACAAGGGGAGCAGACGATCGAGGTCGATAAGGACCGCACCATCACGGTCCAAGCGGGCGATCTGACGACGACGGTGAAGATGGGCGACATCACCTTCAAGGCGAAGAAGGGCAAGGTCACGATCGACGGCATGAAGGAGATCGTGCTGAAATGCGGCCCCTCGCAGATGAAGCTCAGCCCATCCTCGATCGAGCTCAAATCGCCCGTGGTCAAGGTCAACGCAGACGGGATGGCCGAGTTCAAGGCCGGTGGGATGGCCAAGGTGGAGGGTGGCGGGATGGTGCAGCTGCAGGGCGGCATCGTGAAGATCAACTGAGGCGGGAGAGAAGAGCATGTCATCGATCGAGACCGAGGTGCCCGAGCCGCAGGAGCCCACCGTCGCCGACCTTGCCGACCTCGCCGACATCGACGACGAGGCCCGCGCCCTTCTCGACCCGGAGCTGGGGGTCAAACGCAATCTCGAGGCGCTTCGGGAGGGGGGCTTCGCCTTCGACGCCGTCCGGATGCTCGCACATGCGCTGCCGCCGCGAGGAGCCGTCTGGTGGGCGTGGGGATGTGCGAGGCAAGCTGCTCCCGACCCCGTCCCGGACCCGGTGCAGGTGTGCCTCGAGGCGACGGAAACCTGGCTCGCCGACCCGACCGACGCGCATCGTCGTGCGGTCGGCAAGATCGGCAACGAGACCGCGGAGCCGACACCGGCGTCGATGGCGGCGATGGCCGCCTTCCTCGCCGAGGGGAGTACGGCTCTGGAAGGGCAACCCGATACACCACCGCCCCCCCATGTGGCCGGGAAGCTCGCCGGAGGTGCGATCTCGATCGCAGCTCTCGGCGACGACCCCGACACCACCCGGGAACTGCTGACGCTCTTCCTGGGTCAGGGCTTCGAGGTCGGTCGTAAAGCCGGTCTCTGGACGGAGGACTGACCGTGACGATGCCTGCCGCGCGTGTCGGCGACATGCACGTGTGTCCGATGGTGACCGGCGTCGTGCCCCACGTCGGAGGGCCGATTCTGCCACCGGGAGCTCCGACCGTCCTGATCGGTGGTCCGCCCGCCGCGGTGCTGGGCACGATGGCGACCTGTGCCGGTCCGCCCGATTCGATCGTCAAGGGTAGCGCGACCGTGATGATCACCTCGCGACCCGCCGCCCGTGTGCTCGACTCGTGCGCGCACGGCGGCACGATCGTGATAGGGTTCCCAACGGTGCTCATCGGGGGGTGACGATGGGCCGCCACGAGCGGATCGCGTGACCGCGATGGTTCGGCTCTGGCGTCAGCCGCCCTTCCGGAATGCGCTGCTCGTACGCGGTTTCGTCGTGTGGTTGGTGCTCCGTTTCGGCGCAGGCCTTTCGGGTGGCGCCGTGTTGCATCCCCTCGCCCAGGTCGCACTGCTCGCCGTCGTAGCGGGGTTGGTTCTCGCCGACGCACGGCGGCGGAATGAGGACGCCTTTCTCGCCAACCTCGGCGTGTCCCGCTGGGCGATTGCGACCACCGGCGCGCTGGCGCCCCTTCCGATCGAGATCCTCGCCCTCGGCTGGCGGAGTCCATGACCGACGCGGCGGTCGTCCTCGAGCTCGACGGAATCGGTCGCTCGTTCGGCGAGCGCGAGGTCCTCACCGCTGCCGGGCTGAGGGTCAGAGCCGGTCGGATCACGGTCGTGCTGGGGCGCAACGGCGTCGGCAAGACCACCCTCTTCCGCATCGCCGTCGGTGCCGTTCGAGCGGACTACGGTCGAGTGTTGTTCGCGGGGCGCTACCGGCCGCGACCCTCTTTGGCGCGCCTGTCCCTGGAAGGCCTCATGTATTCGGCCCAGGAGTCGGCGCTCACCCCCCACTTCTCGGTACGGCAGCACTTCGATGCGTTCGCGCGCTGCTTCGGCGGGGCAGATCGGATCGCGGGCATCGTCGAGGAGGCGGCGCTGGACGAACTGCTGGACCGACGACCGCCCAGCCTGTCGGGGGGAGAACGGCAGCGGTGTTCGATGGCGCTGGCTCGCCTGCGTGCCCCGCTGTGCCTGATCGCCGACGAGCCGTTTTCGGGGGTTGCCCCTGCCGACCGGCCGCTCGTGGCTTCGTTGATTCGGGAGATCGCTGACGAAGGGTGTGGAGTGGTGGTGTCGGGACACGACGTGCACGACCTCATGGAGCTGGCCGACGACGTGGTGTGGATGGTCGGAGGCACCACTCACGACCTGGGCCCACCCGATGTGGCGGCCCGCCACCACCTGTTCCGGCGCGACTACCTCGGCCCGAACTAGTGTAGTGTCGCCAAAGTCCTGATGCCGTTCGTGCGCGGGGGCATCCACGGGATGCGTCGTTGGAACTCCTTGCCGTAGCAATCGCTACGCCGCGTCGTTCCGCCTCGCCCCCGCGGCGCCTCCGCACCCTCGGCGGTCACCAGACTTTGGCGACACTACACTAGTGTCCCGTTTGAAGAGTCCCGAGGGTATTCGAGGAGG
>JANQNV010000116.1 GCA_028279425.1 Longimicrobiales bacterium
ATCGCGCCCCAGACAAGTTTCGTGGCTCTATGCGCCCCCAACCCTGTCTACGGGTCCAGAAACACCCTGCGCAGACACGGTTGTAGGCGTTCTACGCGCGGCGACCCCCACGCATCCAACCTTCGCGCCCAGATCGGGGCGATCCGATGTCTGACGGCGACACTTTCAGCCGCGACCGCACCACCACCCCGCCGCAACCACTCCAACGAGCGGCTCCGCCGCAACCTTCAGCCCCACCGCAACCTTGGCTCCGCCGCAACCTCCAGCCCCACCGCACACCTCCAGCCCCACCGCAACCTTGGCTCCGCCGCAACCTCCAGCCCCACCGCAAACCTCGGCCCCACCGCAACCTTCAGGCCCTCGTACCCGACCTTCGATCCGCCAGCCAGCGGTCGGCGCGTCGCTCGAAGTACTCCCGCAGCTGGGGGTAGAACGGCGACTCGATCCACACGAAGTCCCGCGCTTCGGCGAGGCTGCGCCCAGCCTCGACCTGCCCATCCCGCCACGCATCGAACAGGTCGTTCGGTACCGGATGCCATCCCGACTCGAAGCCACGCACCCACGCGATCATCTCGCCGAAGGTGAGGGCCCCTTCGGTGCTCAAGCGGGGTGCGATGACGGGAGGCAGCTCCGCTTCGGGGTATTCGTCGTACGCCGAATAGTGGATGCCGTGCGCGTCGAGCCGCGCACGCAGCGATACGATGTCTCGGGTGAACGAGTCGGTCACGATGCGGGCGATCTCGGTTTGGCCCGTCGCGTAGCGGGGCAGGAACTCGCCTCCCAGGAGTCCGGGATCGATCGCGCCCATTTCGGCGCGTCGGTCGGGAGTCAGGAACTCCTGCCAGTCCTCGGGCGTGAGGGTGTCGGCCACTTCGCGGTCGCCCTGCATGGCGAGGATCAGCGCTCGACGCCGGAGATCGCCCGCGACACGATGGGTGACGAGGGCGACGGCGTCCGGGGGATCCCAGTAATCGGGTTGCCGATCGAACTCGAAGCCACCGTCACGGCCCGAGGGAACCGACCAGCGCGTGCGCACGACACGCCGGAGCAGGTGCCGCGTAGGCGGGGCGGGAGATCGGGCGGCGTCACTCCGACGCCGGCGTTGAGGGCTCACCACGGCCCTCCCTCGGTCGCCGGGTCCCATGCGTCGCCCGGCCAGCACGTCCACTCGACCTTCTCTTCGTCCACGCGTCCCCCCGAGAGATGCTTGTACGGCCCCGTGAGCCGTTCGGCTTCCTCACATCCATACGGCGATGCAAGGAGTCGCTTCCACCTCGTGCATTCCGAGCGCCGCAACTCCAAGCCGAGAGGCCGGTGGTGCGGCGCGGCGAGACAGGGGAGGGGGGTCTCCCTGACCAAGGAATGGTAGGGGTCGAGGACCGTCGGTGCCACCGCGAGCCGCGGCGGTTCCTACCGCTCCTACCGCTCCTACCGCTCCCGCGCCGCGCCCATGGCGGCACCGCCGCCCTTCAGACCGCACCCGCACCAACGCCGGCCCCACCCGCACCCGACGCGCCACGCACCCCGCACCCACCCCTCAACCCGCCTCCCCGAAGTAGCGGGCGACCCACGCGGCCCTGCGCACCGAAACCTCCGTGCGCTCCCGAACCCGCGCAGGGCCGAACAAGGCGTTGTAGGTGAACCACGTGTGCACGATCGCCCGATCGTCGTCGTCGGCTACGTCCCATGCGCCGTACAAGGGTCCCTCGAACCGCCCTTCTCGCTCCGCTCGATTGAGCCTTCGCGCGAGACGCGCGGCGCCCTGCCCGCCCAGCGAACCCACCGCCTCCAGCGGCACCACCACGCGAGTCGTCAGGCCGGCACCGAGGTCGGGATCCCGCGTGATCGGGTCGACCTCGACGCGGATCGCGGCCCCGACTCGCGGCCGAGGATCGCCGCTGGCGCCGCCGAACACGCCGTCGGGGTCCCCGCTCGCGCCCTCCGGATCGCCGCTGGCGCCATCGGGCACGCCGGCGCCTGCGCCCCCACCCGCACCCGCGGCCCCGGCTGGAGCAGACGGGGCCGTCCCCACCACGACCAACCCCCCACCGTCGTGGAGGCGTCCCCACCCCTGCTCGCGCATCACCACCCCGGCCGCCTCCATCACCTCGGGGCGCGCGAACTGCGATCCTCCCAGACCGATGGGCACGAGCGCCTGCTCGACCATCGCAAGCACGTCGTCGGCCTCGGAGCGCGTGCCCGATCGGGGGTGCACGCCGACCACCGGCCTTCCGCCCACGGCCTCGGCCACGGGGTCGGCCATCACCTCGGCGGTGAAGAGCTGGATCAAGGCGATCGCACTCAGGTCATGGGTGGCGCCGTCGAGCCCCTCGTCGTCGATCGGCGTCGCACAATGCAGTGAGATCCCGCCTTCGTCGTCGACCCACCAGGTCGAGCCCTTGGCGAGTCGATTGTAGCCCTCCAGTTCGCCACGAGCAGCGGCCGCGTCGGGCACTCCCTCGACGACGCGGGTCGTGG
Source organism: Longimicrobiales bacterium (assembly GCA_028279425.1). GTDB lineage: Bacteria > Gemmatimonadota > Gemmatimonadetes > Longimicrobiales > Gaopeijiaceae > Gaopeijia. The sequence goes on from JANQNV010000116.1 coordinate 2,479, forward strand.
CCACGAGCCGCGGAGCGCCGCCCTCGATCCCCACCTCCACCGCGAAGCTCTGCGGACGCCGGGAGCCGAGCCACGAGAAGCGCGTCGGGCCCTGATCCCATGCCCACTCGCCGCGAATGCCCCACCGCTGCACCATTTGCCTCAACGCGCGCCCGCCCAACTCGGAGCCGAGCGCATCGAAGGGGTCGAGATCGGTCACGGCGTTCTCCGGAAGGGGTCGAAGGGGTCGTCGTCCAGGCGACGGCAGGCCACCCTACGCACCGAGGTCGGATCGGGTCAACGGCTTGCGCCGGCCCCTCGCGCGTTCCCTTTTCGAGGTGCACCCTGGACCACGTGCCGAGGTGCACCCCTGGACCACGTGCCGAGGTGCACCCCAGGACCACGGCCCGAGGTGCACCCCAAGACCACGTGCCGAGGTGCACCCCAGGACCACGGCCCGAGGTGCACTCTGGACGACGGCCCGAGGCGCACGAGAGACGGCGTTCGCGGTGCGCCCCGGAGCCAGATGTCGAGGCGCACCCCGGACGACACTCCAGGTGCACCCGGGACCCCATGTCGGAACCCGCACCGCGGGGGAGGCGCGCGGCGCATGAAGCCACCTGTGATCGTGATTCCCGGCATCACCGCGACGGCCCTCCTCGATCACTACCCGGGCGATGTGGAGTCGATCTGGAGCCTGCTCTCCAAGGACTACGAGCGGACCGCGCTCCACCCGGACGACCTGCGGTACGAACGGCTGCAACCCTCGCAGGTGGTCGCCGGTGAGGTGTTCCAGGTGCCCTACGACGGCTTCGTCGGCGACCTCCGCCACGACCTTTCGCCCGCCCGCGATCGGCCTCGACCCGTCTACCTGTTTCCGTACGACTGGCGCCAACCGCTCGACCGCACCGTCGAACACCTGGCCGATTTCATCGCGTCGGTGATCGCGCGCACGGTGTTGCTGCGCCACTACCAGCGCGGCGACGGCTACACGCAGGCCACGGGACGCGTCGATCTCGTGGGACACTCGATGGGGGGACTGCTGATCGCCGGCTACCTGGCGTCGCGGGGAGCCGAGCACCGCGCGCGGAAGGTGGTCACGATAGGCACGCCCTTCGGCGGATCGTTCGAGGCGGTCATCAAGGTGGTCACGGGTACCGCCGAACTCGGCGGCGACGCCCCCTCTACCCGTGAACGCGAGTCGGCTCGCCTCACACCGGCGCTGTATCACCTGATCCCCACGGAGGGACTGCTCATCGAAGGCGAGCGACTGCCCCGCACCCTCTTCGACGCCGGGCTCTGGCAGCCGGGCGTGATCGAAAGCATCGCCGAGCACCTGCGTTTGAATGGCCTGTCTCCGGCACGCGCCAAGACCGAGAGGCTCGGCCAGGCGACGATCCTGCTGCAAGGCATGCTCGATCAGGCGCGCTCGTTTCGCGAGCGCATTGCCGACCTCGACCCGAGCGATCTGGGGGTCGACGCCGCCGACTGGTTGGCGATCGTGGGGATCGGAGAGCGGACCCGGGTCGCGTTGCACATCGACGACCGCGGAGCCGAGCCCGATCAGGGGCCCTGGTTCGACCTGGCGAGTGTGGATCGCAAGAACGGCTACCCGATGCCCGAGCTCGACGAGGGGACGGTGACCGCCGAGCTGACCGACACCGGCGACGGGACTGTGCCCTACGCAGCGGCCCGTCCGCCGTTCATGCCCCACGAAGCGCTGGTGTGCGTCGCGACCGACGACTTCGGCTACTGGGAAATCGGCGACCGGGTGCTCCGCAAGCTGTCGAACCTCCACAGCATGCTCCCGGCCATGAACCGCGTCGTGAAGCTCTGCGGCGCCTTTCTCGACGCGGAGCGCGGCCAACGGGCGTCGGCCCATCCGGGCATCCAGGGCCGGCGCTCGCCCGAATCGCTTCGACGCGGCACCCCCTGGTCGCCGCCGTTCGTCGGACTCGACGAGGAGATCCCCAAGCCGATGCGACGAAGGCGCTGACGATGGGGCAGCTGACGACGGGGGCGCTGGATCCCACGCTCACCGTACTGCTATGGTCGTCGTTTGCGGCCCTATGGGCCGGCCTGGGGGCGCTTCCCCGGGCGGCAAAGGTGGGACTGCCGGTCCGGGCGCTGGGATGGGCCAACGCCGGCGCGTCGGGGCTCATGCTGGGGGTCGCCTACCTCCTTCTCGCCGAGGGACTCCGGGACGGCATGGGGGCCGGGGCGGTCGGCGCGCTCCTGGGCCTCGCCTCCGTGCACCTCACCCACCTGCTCACGGGCACCGACGACCTCGACCTCAATGCGCTGGATGAGGTCGACTCCGCCTACGGGTATCAGGTCGTGCTCGTCAACACGGTGCACGCGGCCTACGAGGGCATCGCGATCGGCGTCGCCCTCACGATCTCGATTCCCTTCGGCATCTCGATGGCCGTCGCCCTCGCGCTCCACAACGTGCCCGAGGGAATGATCCTGAGCGAGATCCTCGGCCGACGCGGGGTGCGACCGTTCCACGCTGCCTCCCTCGCGGTGGCCGCCAACCTGAACCAGGTGCTTCTCGCCGTCGTCACCTTCGCCGTGGTGGGTGCGGCCCCGGCCCTCCTGCCCTGGGCGCTGGGCTTCGCGGTCGGAGCCCTCGTGCAGCTCGTGCTGGCCGAACTGCTCCCGGAGTCGTATCGCCAAGCCGGCCACACCAGCATCGCGGTAGTGGCCCTGCTGGCGATGGGACTCGTCGTCGCCCTGGGTGGAGTGGCGCCATGACCGCCGACGTGACGAACGCGCTACCCGCCGTGGTGATGGTCTTCGGGTACGCGCTTCTCACCGCGCTCGCGACGGGCCTCGGGGCGCTGCCCTTCCTCTTCGTGCAGTCGGTCTCCGACCGGGTCGTGGCCTACGCCAACGCCATCGCGGCCGGGTTGATGATGGGGGCCAGCTTCGGGCTCGTCTCCGAGGGGACCCACTACGGCCGGCTCGACACCCTCGGCGGAGCCGTCATCGGCGTCGTCTTCATTCTCGTGACGCAGAGGCTGCTGGAGGACCACGATGAAGAAGCGCTCGTCTTCGGTGCGGCCACCGGCGAGAGCGCTCGCAAGATGTGGCTGATGCTGATCGTGATGACCGTCCACTCGTTCTCGGAGGGTGTGGCGGTCGGGGTGTCGTTCGGAGGGGGGGCCACCCTTGCCACCCTGATCACCGCCGCGATCGCCATCCACAACATCCCCGAGGGTGTCGCGATCACCGCGGTCCTCCGCCCGCAGGGGATCGGCATTGCGAGGAGCGCCGGTTGGGGCGTGGTGTCCTCCCTCCCACAACCCGTCATGGCGGTCCCGGCCTTCTTGTTCGTCGACGCCTTCCGCCCCGCCCTGCCGTGGGGACTGGGCTTCGCGGCGGGAGCCATGCTCTTCATGGTCCTCGTCGAGTTGCTCCCCGAAGCCTTCGATCGAGGTCACCGCGCGGCGGTGGCGACCCTGACCACCGCGTCGATCATCGCCATGGTGCTCTTCCAGCGACTGCTCTGAGGGCACCCGTACGGTCGCCAGAACACGTACGTCCGCCAGAACGCCGTACGGTCGCCAGGGACGCCAGCCGCCTCTACGCCGAGACGCCCTCGCCCGTGTGCTGGAGTTCCCAGAGAGTGCTGTAGCGCCCGCCGCGGGACAGGAGGTCGAGGTGCGTGCCCGATTCGACGCGACGTCCGTCTTCCAGCACATGGATGACGTCGGCCGCCTCGATCGTCGACAGCCGGTGCGCGATCACGAGGCTGGTAAGTCCCGAACTACGAGCGAAGAGACCACTCAGGGCGTCCTGGATGATCGCCTCCGACTCGGAGTCCAGCGAACTGGTAGCCTCATCGAGGACGAGGATCCGCGCTCGCTTCAGAATCGCGCGGGCGATCGCCACGCGTTGCTTCTGCCCCCCCGAGAGCTTCACGCCGCGCTCCCCCAGGGGGGTCTCGTACCCCTGCGAAAGGGCCTCGATGAACTCCCGGGCGTTGGCCAACCGCGCGGCCTCCTCGATCCGCTCGCGGGTGGCGTCCGGATCGCCGTATCCGATGTTTTCGGCCACACTGCCGGAGAAGAGCGCCGGCTCCTGGGGCACGACGGCGATCGCGTGCCGCAGCGCTCCCAGATCGAAGTCGCGCAGGTCGACCCCGCCGAGCGTAACCCGCCCCTCGTCCGGATCGTGGAAGCGTCCCATCAGGCGCGTGACCGTGCTCTTGCCGGACCCCGACGAGCCGACCAGCGCGGCCGTGCGCCCCTGCTCGATACGAAGATCGAGGCGGTCGAGGGCCGGTCGTTCGGCGCCCGGATACGCAAACACCACCCGCTCGAAGACGAGGTCGCCATCGGGGATCGATGCGAGCGAACCCGTCGCCTCCGGCTCGGCGTCGAGCAGCTCCGACACACGGTCGAGCGCGGCCATCCCCGCCTGCAACTGGTTGTTGAAGAACATCACCGAAATCACGGGGCGCTGCAGCTGGCGCTGATACAGCACGAACGCCGTGAGCTCTCCCACACTCAGCGTCCCCCCGACCACCATCCACCCGCCGATGATGAGGAGGGCCCCGATGCCGAGATTCGCCACGAAGGTGACCAGCCCCTCCATGTAGCCGACATCCTTGCGGCGGTCGAGATTCTTGTCGACGTACGCGTCGTTCTCCGTCTCGAACCGAGCTTCCTCCTGCCGCTCGGCAACGAACGACTTCACGATCTGGATGTTGCCGACCGCCTCGGTCGACACCGCGTTCATCTCGCCGACCCGCCGTCGGATTTCGCGGGCGGCCTGTCGAAGGGGCACCTGATAGTGCCGCGTCACGAGGGCCACGAGCGGCATCACGACGAGGTTCACCAGCGCCAGCCGCCAGTTCATCACGGCGAGGATCACCGCCACGACGACGATCGAGAAGAGCTGGCCGGCGAGACGCGTGGCGCCGGCCTGGATCATCCCCTCGAGCGCATTCACGTCGTTCACCACCCGCGACGTGAGCGATCCCGACCGCTCCTCGGCGAAGTGGGGGACCGGCAATCGCAAGAGGCGGCGATACGCCTGCATCCGAACGTCGCTGATGACGGACTGCGTGAAGGCGAAGCTCTGGTACATGCCCGCGTACTGGAGCAGGACCTGGACGAGGTAGAAGGCCGCGAAGGCGACCCCGAACCAGAGGAACCGCTGCCCGTCACCCGATGGAATCACATCGTCGAGGGCGACCCGAACGAACTGCGGGGAGGCGGCCGACATCGCGGCCGTCACCGAGATCAGGAGCGACAACCCCGCGATGCGCCAGCGATACGGGCGCAGGAGGGTCCACAGGCGAGCGAGAGCGGCGGGCTCCGACTCGGAGGTGGTAGGAGAGGAGGGGGGTGAGGAGTCGGCCATCGCCGAAAACTCATCCCGCCGGCGGGCGCCCACAACTGCGGGCACACGCCCACCCCACTCGCCCCGCCTTTCCTACGCCTCCCCGAGCGGCGCGGGCACCACCGCAGCCTCCGACGGGCCAGAGCCGACCCGCCGCCCCTACCGGATCTGCATCGAACGCACCGGATCGACGCGTGAGGCGCGCAGAGCGGGAATCCAACTCGCCAACCAGCCGACCGCCGCCATCGCGAGCGCCGTCGCCCCGAAGGTGAGAGGATCGATCGCGGGCACGTCGTACAGCAGCCCCGCCAGCGCCCGACTCACCAACGCCGAGATCCCCAGACCGACCAGGATGCCCACGACGACGACGCGGACGCCTTGCACGACGACCATCCGCCGCACCCGTCGCGCCTCGGCTCCGAGCGCCATGCGCACCCCGATCTCCTGCGTGCGCTGGGACACCACGTACGACAGCACGCCGTAGAGACCGACGGCTCCGAGCACGAGGGCCAAGACCGCGGCGACCGCCATCGTCAGCATGGTGAACGAAAGCGCCCTCGTCGAGCGCTCGACCAGCGACTCGATGGTGTGCACACGGTAGACCGGGGCCCCCGGCGCCACCTCGCGGATCAGGGCGCGAACCTCGGGCACGAGACCCTCGGAGCGCGACGATCGAATGACGTAACCCGGCGACGTCAGCCGCCAGTCGTCCGGTTCCGGACCAGTGAGAGGCATGTAGGCCGTCGGGACCGGCTGGTCGCGAAGATCGTTCTGCAGCACATCTTCGACCACCGCCACCACCTCGTGCCACCCGTCCATCCCCAGCGGCGTCATGAGCTTCCCGATCGGGTCGACACCCGGCCAGAACGCCTCGGCCAGGCTCTCACTGATCACCACGCGACCGGGGGTCGTCGGTTCGTCGCCGCTGAACGCGCGGCCGGCGAGTACGTCGATACCCATCGCCTCGAAGTAGTCCCCCCCGGCGAAGGTCATGTTGCCTCGGACTCCGGCTTCGGGATCGATCTCGGCCTCGGGCGATTCGGCGGTGAACGGAACGCCGCGCGCGCTCTCGTCGATCGGGACGTTTTCGACGATACCCACCGCCTCCACACCGGGGAACGCGCGCATCCGCTCCATGACGTCTTCGTGGAAGCGCGCCCAGGTGGGGCCGTCGACGAGGTGGTCGAGTTCGGGGGCGAACTGGAAGGTCAGGATGCCCGAGGTGTCGTAGCCGGGGTCGACCGCCCGCAGCTGCTGAACGCTACGCAGCAACAGCCCCGAACCGACCAGCAGCACGAGGGCGAGCGACGTCTGTCCCACCACGAGGAGACTCCGCCCGAGGTGACGCCGTCGCGTCGAACCGCGCGATCCGTCCCGAAGGCGCTGGAGGTCGGCCTTCGACGACCGGAGCGCCGGGCCCACCCCACAGACGAGGGCCGTGGCGACGCACCCCAGCGCGGTGAAGCCGAGAGTGACGCCCGCCATCTCCACATCGGCCAGCCGGGGCACCCCTCCCGGGACCATCCCGACGTACAGAGGAAGCGCCACGAAGGCGAAGCCGACGGCGAGTACCCCGGCCACCGCCGCCACCACCATCGCCTCCGACATCAGTCCGCGTACGAGGACGCCTCGTCCCGCTCCGATCGCCCGTCGCACCGCCAGATCCCGGCCGCGCCCCTCGGCGCGAACGGCGAAGAGATTGGCGACGTTGGCGCAGGCGATCAGCCACACGAGGCCGACCGCCGCCATCATCGCCCAGAGGGGCGTCGCGAGGTCCCCGAGGAAGAAGTCGTCCAACCTCCGCACCACGGGCACGTGCGCCTCGATCATGCGCGCGTAGTTCGGCGACCCGCCGTACAACTCGGGCAACCGTCGCGCGAGTACCGTCAGCTCCTCGGAGAGCGACGCCTCGTCGGCCCCGGGGGCGAGTCGACCCACGAGCGCCATCCCGAAGCGACCCGGGTTGGTCACGTCGGCCGCACCGAGCTGCGGGGCGGGAGCCCACGCCGACACATCCGCGAAGGGGAAGAGGAAGTCGGGTGGCATCACACCCACGATCGTCTTCTCGCCGTCGATGACGAACATCGTGCGACCAACGACGTCGGGGTCGTTGGCGAACCAGGTCGTCCAGAGGCCGTGGCTGATGACGGCGGTCTGTCCGAGTTCCTCGGGGTGCGGCAGGCGGCCGGCGATGGGTTCGACGCCCACCGTCGAGAAGAGCGACAGGGAGGGCGCCGAGACCCGAAGGCGCTCGACCCGATCGTCGGCACGGACGGTGGCAGTGAAGGCGTTGAAACTGGCGATGTCCTCGAGCTGCGTCGCCTCGTCGCGGTACTGGACGAAGAACTCCGCCGACGCCCCGAACTCGTCGGGAAGGTCGGTGCCTGGGGCCGAGGCCCCGATGTACACGAGCCGGTCGGCATGCGCATACGGGAGAGGGCTGAGGAGCACCCCGTCCACGAGGCTGAAGATCACGGCATTCGCCCCGAGGGCGAGCGCGAGCGTACCGATCGCAGCCACGGCGAACCCGGGCGCCTTGCCAAGGGTGCGTGTCGCGCGCCGAAGGTCCTGCATCCACTCACCGAACATCGCCCCCACCCCCGTGTCGAAGTCGTGAACCGCTCCTACCTCTCCCTCCCAGGTCGGCGACCATCGCTCCGCCAGCCCCGTCCACAGCAGATCCGCACTCGTCGCGACGAGGCCGAACAGGCCGCGGATGGGCCCGTCGTCGAAGGCGCGCAGACACTCTTCGTTGGCCTGCCCTCGCAGCTCCTCGCCGAAGCGCTCGCGGAATGGCCGCGGAAACGACCAGGCGAGCAGCCCGAACCACCACCTCATGGGCGGCGCAACCGGAGCCGTTCTTCGGCGAGCGCCGCTGCCCCCTTGAGTCGCCGCGCCTCTCTCGCGAGCACGGCCCGGCCGTCGGGCGTCAGACCGTAGTAGCGGCGGGCACGTCCAGGATGCGGCGCGTGGTGCTCGGGTGCGGCGGTTTCCACCACCCAACCCGCCCCCATCAGCCGAGCGATCACCCGGTAGAGGCTCCCCGCTCGCGGCACCAGGGTGCCCTCGGACTCCGCTTCGACGGCCTCGCGCACGGCGTAGCCATGCAGCGGCCCCTCGGCGATGGCGAGGAGAACGTGGTAGTCGAGGGTGCTCAGCCCGGCCTCTGAATTCTGCCCCATACGGTCACTCGTCGAGATATGAATGCGCGATCTGCATATATGCCGAGAGAGTAATTATGGACGAGCGGGCGGTCAATGAAGTTTCAGGGGTGGGTTGCGCCCGACGCCGAGCCCACCCTACGTGCGATCGGGTCGGCCGCGTTTCGTTGCGGCGCCGGTGAGGAGCGACAGGCCGGGGTACCGGCAGGCGATGAGTCAGGGCACCGGCGAGCGGCGGGTCACGGCGCCGGCGAGCAACCGCGGAGACGGAGGGCCTGTTCACGCGACGGGGGTCACCGCTGGTGCGACTGAAATCGTGCCCATCCAGACGAGAGGAGCGAAGTTTGGCAGCGTCAATTGAGCGACGAACAACGCCGAGGGGCGCGATTTCGGCCGCAACCCGACAGCGCCCGGCCCTTTCGCCGGCTGCCGGCGTCATCGCTCGCTCACGTAGCGGTGCTACGCCTCGCTCCCTCTTCCTTGCCCGCCAAGGAAATGGCCGCGGCAGCGGCGATCCCCGTAGCGTGAACGGGCCTAGGCGATGAAGCAGGTGTGGAGGGTGCACAAGTTCGGGGGATCGAGCCTGGCCGGTGCCGACGAATTCCGGCGCGTCGCCGACATCGTCGAGTCCGACCGGACGGGTCCTCGGGCCGTCGTCGTGTCTGCATCGTACGGGGTGACCGACCGCCTGATGGCTCTGCTCGAAGCCGCCGTCGAGGGCGCGCCAGGCATCGACGAACAGATCGCCGAGTTGCGGCGCCACCACGTGGAATTGGCCGACCAGTGCATCGCACAGGCGCACCGATCCGAGATCGTACGCCTTCTCGACCAGGACCTCGAGACCGTACGCGCGGTCCTGAAGGCAGCTCGCCTGTTCCGCAGCACCCCCGACGAAGCCACCAGCCTCGTGACGGGCTTCGGGGAGGTGTGGTCGGCGCGCCTGCTCACGGGGGTGCTCGCCAGTCGCGGCGTGCCCGCGCGGTGGCTCGACGCACGCGAGGTGCTGGTCGTCACGTGGGCCGAACTGGGCCCGGTCGTCGACGAAGCCGCCACCCGCGAACGACTCGAGCAGACCCTCTCGGGCCACTCGGGCGAGACGCTCGTCGTCACCGGCTACGTGGCACGGACACCCACGGGCCAGCCGACGACCCTCGGCCGCAACGGGAGCGACTTTTCGGCGTCGATCTTCGGCGCGCTGCTCGAGGCCGACGGCGTCGTCATCTGGACCAACGTCGACGGCGTGATGAGCGGCGATCCACGGGTGGAGCCCGAGGCGACGGTGATCCCCGCACTGTCGTACGACGAGGCGATGGAGCTCGCATACTTCGGCGCGAAGGTGATCCATCCCGCCACGATGGCGCCGCTTCTCGATCGGGGAATCCCGCTCTTCATCCGCAACACCTTCCGACCCGACGAAGCCGGTACCCGAATCGGGCCTACGGGCGGCGACGAGTCACGGGCCAAGGGCATCACCGTCATCTCCGACATGGTGCTCGTGAACCTCCAGGGGGCGGGACTCATCGGGGTACCGGGGACCGCGGCGCGGTTGTTCGGCGCCCTTCGGGAGGCGGGCATCTCGGTGGTCGTGATCTCGCAGGGGAGTTCGGAACACTCGATCTGTGTGGCCGTCCCGGCACCGGACGCCGAGCGCGCCCGCGAGGTGATCGCAGCCGCCTTCCGGCTCGAGCTGGAGCAGGGCCAGATCCAGGGCATCGACCTGCAGGGCGGCTGTTCGATCCTCGCGGTGGTCGGAGACGGCATGCGCGGCGTGCCGGGCGTGGCCGGCACCCTGTTCGGTTCGCTCGGACGCGCTGGGGTGAATGTGCGCGCGATCGCACAGGGCGCCTCGGAGCGAAACATCTCGGCGGTCATCGACGGTGCCGACGCCTCGCGGGCACTCCGGGCCGTACACGCCGGCTTCTACCTCTCCGACCAGACGGTCTCGGTCGGACTGATCGGGACCGGTGGCGTCGGAGGAGCGCTCCTCGAGCAGATGGCGGCGGAGTTGGATCGGATCCGACGCACGGCGCGGGTCGACCTGCGCATCCGCGGGATCGCGCGCTCCAGGCAGATGCTGCTGGGCGACCCCGTGCTGTCGCCGGAGGGGTGGCGGCAGGCGATGGACGCGGGCCACCAGACGACCGACCTCGACGCCTTCGTGGACCACGTGCACGCCCCTCACCTGCCCCACACGGTGCTCATCGACTGTTCGGCGAGCCCGCTGGCGGCCGAGCGCTACGCCGAATGGCTCGGAGCGGGGATCCATGTCGTCACGGCCAACAAGTTGGCCGGGACTGCGCCGCTCGCGGACTATCGCGCGATGCTCGAGGCCAAGCGACGCGGCAATACACGGTTCCTCTACGAGACGACGGTGGGTGCCGGCCTCCCGATTCTCGGCACGCTCGCCGACCTGCGGCGCACCGGCGACAGGATCCACGCGATCGAGGGTGTCCTCTCGGGCACGCTGGCCTACCTCTTCAACGTATTCGACGGCTCGACCCCCTTTTCGGAGATCGTGGCCGACGCCCGGCAGAAGGGGTACACCGAACCCGATCCGCGAGACGACCTCTCCGGGATGGACGTCGCGCGCAAGCTGGTGATCCTCGCGCGCGACATGGGCCTCGACCTCGAACTCGGCGACGTGGAGGTGGCTTCACTCGTCCCCGCGTCCCTCACCGGTCTCGAGGTCGACGACTTCCTCGCCGGGCTGGCCTACCACGACGCCGAGATGGCCGAGCTCCTGGCCGAGGCCACGGCGGCGGGTGAAATCCTTCGCTACGTGGGGCGGGTCGACGCCGAGGGGCACGCCCGCGTCGGGCTCGAACGGCTCGGTACCGATCACGCATTCGCCTCGATGGCGCAGACCGACAACGTGGTGCGGTTCGTGACCGATCGTTACCACGACAATCCGCTGATCGTACGCGGCCCCGGTGCGGGCCCCGACGTCACCGCCGCCGGCGTCTTCGCCGACGTGCTCCGGCTCACGTCGTTTCTGGGCGCGAACCTCTAGTGTAGTGTCGCCAAAGCCTGGTGACCGCCGAGGGTGCGGAGGCGCCGCGGGGGCGAGGCGGAACGACGCGGCGTAGCGATAGCTACGGCAAGGAG
>JANQNV010000122.1 GCA_028279425.1 Longimicrobiales bacterium
CAGCGCCCCGCTCCCCCACGCCGCCACAGGCCCGAGCGCCCAGGCCGCGAGCCCGACGGACCCACACCCACGCCACCCGGACCAACGGACGCCCCACCCGGCGCCGACGCACCAACCGGTGGCGTCGCACTCCTCAGCCTCCTCGCCGCCGCCGTCATGGCCGCGACCGCGCTCCCCTGGATCCTCACCGCGAACCTCACCGGACGCGGCGCCTTCGACCAGGTCAACTACCACGAACGCGTCATCCGCGCCTTCGCCGATCAACTCCCCTTCCCAAACCTCACCGACTACCTCTCCGCAACAACACCCGGCTACCACCTCCTCCTCGCCCCACTCGCGGCCGCCGGCGCTTCAACCACCGTCCTCCGCCTCGCCGGCGCCGCCATCGCCGCGCTCTTCGCGCTCGGCCTCGCGCGCCTCGCCATGCGCGGCCTCGGCAGCATGCGCGGCGCACTCGCCGTCGCGCCCCTCGTCCTCTCCATGTACGTCGTCACAAGCGCCGCGTGGCTCCTCCCGGACGACACCGCATGGCTCGGCGTCGTCGCCATCATGGCGCTCGCACTCTGGTTCAAAGACAAGGCCTGGTGGTACGCGCTCGCAGGCCTCGCACTCGCAGCGCTCGTCTTCACACGACAAGTCCACCTCTGGGGCGCATGCGTCCTCTGGGTCGGCGCATGGCTCGGCCAGCCCCAGCGCCCGGAACAAGCCGGCGACCTGATCCGCTCAGGCTTCGAGCGCATCCGACAGCCCCGCCCACGCGCGCGGCGCGCACTGCTCGCGATCCTCGCCACCATCCCCGCCTTCATCATCCTCGCGCTGCTCGCAAGTGAGTGGGGCGGACTCACGCCACCGGTCTTCCAACGGCACCGCGGTACCAACCCCGCAACGCCCGCCTTCTTCCTCGCGCTCTTCGCCGCCTACGCCTCCTTCTTCCTCCCCGTCTTCGCCGGCAACCTCCGCACCCTCACCGGCCGCGACTGGGCGATGATCGCCCTCGGCGCCGCCGTCGGATTCGCCTGCGCACTCATCCCCGAGACCACCTACGACAAGGACGCCGGGCGCTGGACCGGACTCTGGAACGTCGTCCGCTCACTCGAAGGACGAGGCCTCGTCATCGCAGGACGTACCAGCCCCCTCATCCTCGCCATGAGCGCAGCCGGCGGCGCACTGCTCGCCCTCCTGCTCCGACGGATGGGAGACCGCTCGCGCTGGATCCTCCTCGCAAGCGTCGTCGGCTTCGTCGCCGCGCAGAGCGCCACCCACGAGCTCTGGCAGCGCTACCACGAGCCCTTCGTCCTCATCCTCCTCGCCATCGGCGTCAGCCGGATCCCGAACGCCTGCCGCACACCCGCCATCCGCTGGATCGGCCCCGCCGTTCTCGCCGCCGTGCTGGGCCTCCTGACCCTGTTCGAGCTCCAAGGCCAACCCCCCGCGCCCCTCCTCCCCGAGGACTCCCTCCGAAGCCCCGTCGAGGCCTCGTAGCCTCCGGCCAGAAGAACCGGCGAACCAACGAGCACGCGCCTTCGTCTGAGCCGGGGTTGATCCGGACCCCCCGCGGGCCGATTCTCGTGTGTCCGCACACAAACACCGCCCCACACGCCCTACCCCCCACTCCGCGGGGGAACACCGGGCCATCGTCAAGAGCCCAGCCAGAAGGGCAAGGATCCGACATGAGCAAGACCGGCAAGCGAGCGCTGATCACCGGAATCACCGGACAGGACGGGTCCTACCTCGCAGAGTTCCTCCTCGCAAAGGGCTACGAAGTCCACGGCCTCATCCGGCGCGCCTCCAACTTCAACACACAGCGCCTCGACCACATCTACAAGGACCCGCACCTCTCCGACGTGCACCTCAACCTGCACTACGGAGACCTCTGCGACGCCAGCACGCTCAACAAGCTCCTCCGCGAGATCCGACCCGACGAGGTCTACAACCTCGGCGCGCAGTCACACGTCCGCGTCTCGTTCGACATGCCCATCTACACCGCAGAGACCGTCGGCATGGGCGCACTCAAGCTCCTCGAAGCGGTCCGCACATACCAAGAGGAGTTCGACGCACACGTCCGCTACTACCAGGCATCCTCCAGCGAGCAGTACGGCAAGGTCGTCGAGACGCCCCAGACCGAAACCACACCCTTCCACCCGCGCTCCCCCTACGCCGCCGCAAAGGTCATGGCGCACTGGGCGACCGTCAACTACCGAGAGTCCTACGGCATGCACGCGTCCTGCGGCATCCTCTTCAACCACGAATCACCACGCCGCGGCGAGACCTTCGTCACCCGCAAGATCACCCGCGCCGTCGGACGCATCAAGCTCGGCCTCCAGAAGAAGCTCTACCTCGGCAACCTCGACTCCAAGCGCGACTGGGGCTACGCCGGCGACTACGTCAAGATGATGTGGATGATGCTCCAGCAGGACACACCCGACGACTACGTCATCGCCACCGGACGCACCATCAGCGTCCGCGAGTTCGCGGAGATGGCATTCAAGCACGCCGAGCTCGACTTCAACGACTACGTCGAGTTCGACCCGCGCTACCTCCGACCCGCCGAAGTCGACCTACTCCTCGGCGACCCCGCCAAGGCGAAAAAGCAGCTCGGCTGGGAGCCCGAGACCAGCGTCGAAGAGCTCGCCGCAATGATGGTCGACCACGACCTCGAGCTCGCCAAGCGCGAGAAGACGCTCATCGATGCCGGACACGACCTCCCAGAGTTCGTCGGACACGACCAGTAAGCGACTCGTCCCCGACGTGCGCACAACACACGCGACTCCGAGCCCTGCACGATGCAGGGCTCGGCCGCGGCGAAGCCGCAATGCAAACCAGCCCCGGCGGCAGGATGCCGCCGGTTGGTCGCCCGACCGTCTCTCGCGCACCATCTGGCACCCCGAACGCCCAAGCTGGACGCCCTAGCGCACCGCCTGCACGTCGACACCGATCGCCCGGTGACGAGACGTCCCGGGGTCCATCGCCTCGTACGTGATCGCGCGCACGCGATCGCCAAGACGCGCATGGTCGATCCACAACACCGGCGTCCTCCGGGGCCACGTCCCGACCAGCGCCCCCGTCGTGTCAACACCCGCATCACGAGTCCCGGGCGCGATCAGCCCCAAAGACGCCGACCGACGCGGGATGTTGAAGTCGCCCACGATCAGATCGGGCGCAGGAAACCCCCCCGGTGCGCCGTCCCCACGCTCCCCCGCGTACCGCTCGATCACCTCGCGCGCCTGACGCGCCGCACGCACGCGCGACAGCGAAGGCGACGACGGAAGATCCAGCATCCACACCACCAGCCCGCCATCCGGAAACGCCGTGACGCTCGAGTCCGGACCCGGCGCCAGGATCACATACGCGGCCGCCCCCGAATCCACGGCCCCAGGCTCGCCCGGCTGCGCGCCAGCGTGACGCGTCGTGAACCCAAGCTGCGTCGACCCCACCTCCAGAATCTCGCAGTCGCTCAGAATCAAGAACCGCCCGATCGACGCCGACCCCAAGCCCGTCGACTCCCGCAGCACCTCGGGCGCATCCGAACGCCACGAGTTCGCCAGGATCACGACGTCCGCGCCCTCACCGATCGACGGATCCACCAAACCCGTCTGCGGATCCTCCCACGTGTTCCAGAACACCACGCGCACCGTCGGCTCCCCGTAGGCCCCAAACACCCGATGCGGCCCGGTGTGCATCCGCCACTCCGGACCAAGCCAGTACCCCACCATCAGCAGCACCAGCACCACGAACCCGAGCCGCGTCCTCCGGGTCACCATCCGCCACAGCACAACGATCCCCACCAGCGCGCCCGCCAGGTACACCCACGTCGGCACCCACCACGCAAGCTGAACGCTCCCCACCCGATCCGTCAGCACGCGGCTGCCCACCCACGCCAGCGTCACCACGACGAGCGCAGCCATCGCGACCACGCGCGCCACACGACGCCCCGCCCCATCAGCCGGACTCGCCCGCGCATCGCTCTGTGAATCGGATCCAGTCATCGCTGCAGCCGATACTGTACGAACATCCACCGCCCCACCTCCCCCGCCGAACCCGCTACCGACCATGAACACGCCAGAAGTCGCCGACGTCGCAACCGCCCTCGCCGCACACCGCGGCGCCAAGGTCAAGCTCCACGGCTTCACCGTCGGCAACAACGGTGACATGCTCATCGAGCGCGGCGCCGAACTCGCCCTCGATCGCGCCGGCCTCACACGCGTCGACGACCCCGCAGCCGCCGACCTCATCGTCATCAACGGCGGCGGCTCCATGCTCGAGATCTACAAGACCGGCCTCGACGACCTCCGCGCCTACCTCCGCGACTTCCCCACCACCCCCCTCATGGTCTTCCCCCAGAGCT
>JANQNV010000130.1 GCA_028279425.1 Longimicrobiales bacterium
TTGCTCAACGAGGTCGTGCGCCGGATCGGGGCGGGCGAGGGCGGGGGCCGTCCGGTCGTGCTCTCGCTCGAGATGTTCGAGCGGGACGTGCAATACGTCGTCGACGAGTACCTGGCCGGGCTCATCACCGAGGCGCACTTCCTGCGCTCCTCGCGCCCCTGGGACGACTACGAGGGCCGGTATCGCCCGCTGGTCGAGCACGCCCGCGCCTTCGGGCTCCCTGTGGTCGCCGCCAACGCGCCGCGGAGGTACGTGAATCGGGTCACGAACGAGGGGCCAGCCTCGCTCGGTGAGCTCTCGGCGAAGGCACGGAGCTACCTACCGCCCCTGCCGTACCCGGGCCCGTCCGATCGGTACCGGGCACAGTGGGACGCGCTCATGACCGAGGCGATGCTCGGGATGTCGCCCCCCGACTCCGCCGACGCGCCTCCCGAGGGCGAGCACGCGGCGACCGAGGCCGAGTCCGCCCCCGAAGAGCGGCCCGAGCTGAATCCGAACGCGATCTACTCGCAGGCGTTGTGGGATGCCGCGATGGGGCATGCCATCACGGAGGCGCTCGTTCGCCACATCGGCGGGTTCGTCGTCCACATGGCGGGGTCGTTCCACGTGGAGAAGGGCACCGGGATTCCCGAGCGCATCGCCGACTATCGACCGGGGACCCGGGTCACGACGGTCGTGATGACCAAGGTCGACGATATCGACGCCTGGTCCGCCGAGGAGCACGCGCCGCTGGCGGACTACGTCGTGCTCACCCGAAAGCCCATGGACCCAGAGGGGAGTTGACGCCCACCCGGACCGCGGGACGCCGTGGCCCAGCCGGAGCCGGACGGTCGCTGGTGAGCCGAGACCGGCGGCTACCCCTGGGGCGGCACCCGCCAGAGCGGAAGGTTGATCCCGATCGCCGCCGAGTTCGGCTGGTACGAGGTGTCGTTCAGGAACGTCCATCGCAGCACGAACTCGACCTGAACACGACCCAGATTCGTCTTGCCGCCCCCGAAGGCGTTGAAGCCGAAGAAGGTCTCCCGGGGATCACCGACGCCAGTCCCGATGACCGAGTCCCGCCAGGCCAGCCCGCCCCCGGCGAAGACCCCCCCGCGGACACCTCCCGGCACGTAGGCGGCGTCGACGTTGTACTGGTATTCCTTGGTCCCGGGGAGGAAGACGGCCTCGGCGCTCGGGTAGAGCTCGAAGACGCCGCTCCGCACCACGGGGATTCGGACGTGGCCTCCGAGCGTCTCCCCGTTGGCTCGGGAGTCCCAACCGACCTTGCCGCCGATCGCGATCGGGGCCCATCTCGGGGCCTCTTCGGCTTGGCGTCCGCGGCGGACCTGCGCGTCCAGCGCAGCGGGAACGGTGGCGAGTACCGCGGCGATCGCGATGAGCAGGTGGGCAGTTCGGTGAGACACGGTGGGCACGTGGTGGGTGCGAGTGGTTGTCATGGGTTGGACGTGTCCGTGCGCGGCACTGACACATATGGACCGGCTCCAACCATATCGGGACTCGTGGAGTCGAAGGTATACCAACGGTGATGAACGGTATCCAGGAGGTGGTGGTGATGAAGATGGCTCTCCGGATCGCGGCGCTCTTCGCGGTCTACAGCTCGATCGGCTACGGCGGCGACTACGCGATGAACCTCCTGGCGCGTGACGCCCAGAACGTTCCGGTCGATGTCGACGTCCAGCCCATGGTCGCCGCCGACGTCGCGAC
>JANQNV010000145.1 GCA_028279425.1 Longimicrobiales bacterium
GGGAGCCGCGCTTCGCTTCCGCGCCTGCGGCGCAGACCGTCTCCCGCACCCCCGGGGGCCTATCCCCGCCTGCGGACTTCAATCGCTCCGCTGGGGCGATACGGGTATTCGCGCTCGCTCGACGCCTGGCGGCGTCGTCGCCTTGCGCGCAGGTCGGCAGGGCCACGCGGTCTGGGCCCCCAGTCGACCCGGCGGGAGAGGGTCATCCCCGGGTGCTGGAGACGGTCTGCGCCGCAGGCGCGGAAGCGAAGCGCGGCTCCGGCACCCGGGGATGCCCCTCTCCCGCCGAGCCTACTCACTCCGAATGAGACAGACCACGTGAGACTTACGTTTTGGGGGGCGGCGCAGACGGTCACCGGGTCGCTGCACATGCTCGAGTTCGCCGGCCGACGCGTCTTCCTCGACTGCGGCCTGTTTCAAGGACGGCGGAGCGAGGCGCGGCGGTGGAACCGGGAGTTTCCGGCGGATCCGAAGAGCGTCGATGCCGTGCTCTTGTCGCACGCGCACATCGACCACTCGGGGCTGCTTCCGAGATTGTATCGCCAGGGCTTCCGCGGCCCCGTCTTCACGACCGATGCCACGCGGGATCTGTGCGCCTCGATGCTGCCCGACAGCGCGCACATCCAGAAGAAGGACGCCGAGTGGGTCAACCGGCGGGAGCGCCGCCGCGGGGACCGACGCGTGGTTCCGCTCTACACCGCCGACGATGCGAATGGGGTGCTCGAGCTCTTCGAATCCGTCGACTATGGCACCCCCTTCCGTGCCCTCCCGGGGTTGGAGGTCACCTACCGCGACGCGGGACACATATTGGGCTCCGCCACGATGACGCTCGAAATCGCGGAGTCGGGTCGGACGGTGAAGCTGGGCTTCACGGGCGATGTGGGGCGCGGCGACCGGCCCATCCTGCGCGACCCGCAGCCGATGGACGACTGCGACTACCTCATCAGCGAGTCGACCTACGGCGGGAAGGTGCATGCCCCGCCCGAGCAGGCCAAGGCCCGGCTCGCCGAAGTCGTCGGGGCGACCGCCCACCGAGGGGGCAAGGTGATCATCCCCGCCTTCGCGGTGGGTCGCACCCAGGAGCTGGTGCACCGGCTCGACCAGCTCACGAACGAGGGGCGCCTGCCACCGATCCCCGTCTTCGTCGACTCCCCACTGGCCGTCAACGTGACCGACGTGTTTCGTCGGCATCCGGAGTGCTACGACGCCGAGTTGCTCGAGTACATGCAGAGCGATCCCGACCCCTTCGGCTTCGCCAGGCTCAGCTACATCCGCGACGTGGAAGACTCGAAGCGGCTGAACGGGTCTCGGCTTCCGATGGTGATCATCTCGGCCTCGGGGATGGCGGAGGCCGGACGGGTTCTGCATCACCTTCGCAACAACGTCGAAGACGAGAAGAACACCATCATGATGGTGGGCTACTGCGCACCCCACACCCTGGGACGGCGGCTCATCGAGCGCCGCGACGAGGTGAAGATCTTCGGTCGACCCTACGCGCTCCGCGCCGAGGTCGAGGTGATGAATGCCTACTCGGCCCACGCCGACGAGCCCGAACTGGTGCGCTTCATCGGCCATCTCGACGCCGACCGGCTACGCACGGTCTTCCTCGTGCACGGCGACGAAGAGCGCCAGGTGGCGCTGACCGACGCCCTGGGCGCCGTGGGCTACCCGGACGTACGCCGCCCCGAGCGCGGCGAGGTGGTGGAGTTGTAGCTTTCGACGCAGCAGCACGGCCATCGAAAGGGAGGCACCGAAGTGGATCGGAAGACATTCTTCGGAGTGATGGGCGCCGGCCTGGTCGGCGTCGGGGGAACGAACCGTTTCGCCGGCTTCGGTGGTGCGCCCCGATCGGCGCGGGTCGGCTCGATCGCGCGTGACCCGGGCCTCGCCGGCAGTCCCCTTCCCCGCCTCCCTGAAGTCTCGGGCGCCGACCTCACACTGACGGCGGGCCGGATGACGGCTCGTGTGCGAGGCGGCGCGACCGAGGTCTGGTCGTACAACGGACAGTTCCCCGCTCCGCTGATCCGCCTCCGCCGAGGCGACGATGCGCGCATCCGGCTGGTGAACGAGCTCGACGAGGACACGATCGTGCACTGGCACGGCCTCGACGTGCCGGAGCAGGCCGACGGTCACCCGCGCTTCGCGATCGGACCGGGCGAGGCGTACGACTACCGGTTTCGCGTGGCGGACGCGCCGGGCCTGTACTGGTACCACCCGCACACCCACGGGCGGACGGCCCCCCAGACCTACATGGGAATGGCGGGTCTCCTCGTCGTGGACGGCGAGGAGGAGGCGGCGCTCGGCCTTCCCTCCGGTGAATTCGAACTCGGCCTCGTCCTGCAGGACAAACGTCTCGCTGCGGGAGGCGCACTTCGGTACTCTCCCGAGATGGGGCCCGACCGCATGTTCGGATATCTCGGCGACATCGGGACGGCCAACGGGGTTGCCGATGCCCAGGTCGAGGTCCGACGGGGCGCCTACCGGCTGCGGATCGTGAACGGCGCCAACGCCCGAATCTTCGACCTCACCCTCGGCAACGATCTCCCCTTCACACTTCTGGGTTCGGACGGCGGCCTGCTGCGTGAACCCGTGGAGCTACGTCGCCTCACCCTCGCGACGGGGGAACGGGCCGACCTCCTGGTCGACTTCAGCACCCTACGAGCGGGTGAGTCGATCATGCTCCGCTCCGCCGAGTTCGAGATTCCGGGCATGATGATGATGGGTATGCAAGGAGGAGGGCGCGGGCGGGGCCCGCAGGGTCGCGGCGGCGGGATGGGCGGCATGCACCGCATGAACGGAATCCCGCAGGGCGGCGCCATGGACCTCGTGGAGTTCGTGGTCTCCGCCGAGGAGGGGCCGAAGATCGAGCTCCCCGCGCGGCTCGACGGCTCGCTCGACGCGCCAGCGGATCCCGGCACGGTCGATCGTACCTTCCGCTTCGACAGCCGCATGATGCAGCACACGATCAACGGGCGGTCGTTCGAGATGGACCGGATCGACGAACGTATTCCCGCGGGTCGGCGGGAGGTGTGGGAATTCGTCAACGACGGCGGCTTCGCTCACCCCGTGCATGTACACGGCGGCCAACATCGGATCCTCTCCCGGGAGGGGGGCCGCGCACGCCTGCTCCCGTGGGAGCGAGGGCGCAAGGACACCGCCCTGCTCCTGCCGGGCGAGCGGATCCGGATGGCGGTGGAATTCCGCCATACCGGTGTCTTCCTGCTCCACTGTCACAACCTCGAGCACGAGGACGCGGGGATGATGTCGAACTTCGAGGTCGTGGCGCCCTGACGACCTCGGCCGCCGAGGTGGCTCGGTTTCAGGACGGAACCGGTCCCTCGTCGGTCGACGAAGACGCGTCCAGATAGCGCGGGTACACCCCACGATATCCGACCGCCTCGGCCAGCCGTCCCAGCGTCGCACTCGCGAGGCGCTGCAACGGAATCGGGACCGCCGCGTCGAAGCCCTCGTGCCTCACGAGCGTCCGGAGGGTGGCGGCGAACTGCAGTGGGTGTTTCGGAAGGCCCTTGGCGTTGAGCTTGCCCTCGCGACCGAGCCCATTGAGGGTGGCGAAGACGCCGAGTACCTCGTCGACGGCAGAGGGCGACGCGGCCGCGAACTCGTTGGTCTGTCGATACACCATCGTGCCCGTCCCGGCGTTCCAGGGGTGCACGTGGGGCAGCCCCGCGTCCATGACGACGGTCTCCCCCTCACCGATCGTGTCCGTGCGCCCCGCGATCGTGTACGCCGCCGTGCCCTGGACGATCTCGAAGGTCTCGGTCCAGCTGAGGTGCACGTGCTCGAGAATCGCGGGCGCGGCTCCCTCCGGACAGTGAACCTCGATCACCCACCCGCGGGCCTCCCTCTCCGCAGTCCCCTCGAGCACGATCGAACGTGTGCCGGTTCTCGGGTCGGTCGTCTCGAAGCCAGGCCGAATCATATCGTGCGCCTACGTGGGGGAGTTCGTGCGTTCCGGACCGGGGGCTCGATTCAACTCCGCCACGATCTCGTCGACCGTGGCGCGCGCCGTACGCCCCACCCCGATCAGAGTCGCCGAGGCGAAGCCGGTCCAGCCACCGTAGCCCACGAGCCAGAGTCCCGCCACCGCCGCGGCTCTCGTCCCTTCGGTCGCCACTCGGCCATCCGACCCGACCACGTCGAGCGGGCGCAGGTGGTCGAGCGCCGGGGCGAAGCCCGTGCACCAGATCACGGCGTCGATCTCTTCCTCACGCCCGTCGGCCCACACCACTCCCGAAGGGGTGAAGCGCGCAAACGGCCGCACCGCCTCGAGGTCGCCGCGGGCGCGCGCCTCGAACACCGGGGGCACCACGACGATGTCGTCGAGGGTATAGGCCGGGCCGGGGTCACGACCTTCCTTCCGGGCGCGGTATCGCTGGGTGGCCTGGTCGAAGAGCACCCGACCGTCGACGTGGTCGGGCAGGAACCGCGGCCGCTCCAGGGTGACCCAGGTCGCCTCGGCCACCGGGGCCACCTCGGCCATGATCTGGGCACCGGAGTTCCCTCCCCCGACCACGAGCACACGGAGACCCGTGTAGGGAGCCGGCGCTCGGTATCGCGACGAGTGGATCTGCTCACCCTCGAAGAGGTCGCGTCCCTCGACTTCGGGCACGAGGGGACGGGCCCAGGTGCCCGTGGCGCTGACCACGGCCCGCGCCGTGAAGATGCCGCGAGTGGTCTCAAGGATCCATCCACCCGCCTCGCCGCGCACCACCTCGTTGTGCACCGCCTCGTCGTGCACCGCCTGGCGAGGCACCCCCTCGCGACGCACCGCCCCGACCCGAACCGGCCGCTCGACCGGCAACGCGTAGTGGGCTTCGTACCACGCGAGATACTCGAGCACCTCGTCGCGGTGGGGGTATTCGGTCTCCGTCCGCTGCGAGAGCAAGCGACCCGGCAGCGAACTCCAGCGCGCCGGTGAGAAGAGCCGCAGCGAGTCCCATCCGTGGCGCCATGCCCCACCCGGGCCGGGCTGATCATCCAGGATGCAGAAGGAGAGGTCGGTGCGGCGCAGATAGTAGCCCACCGCGAGGCCGGCCTGCCCTCCCCCCACGACGACGACGTCGACGTCGCGACGGGCCTCGCCGATCGGCGTAGTCGGCGAGGGCCCACCCGGGGTCACCGGCTGCCCGGCTCCAGCGTGGGAGCTCGCCGTGCGCCCGTGGCCTGCTCCAGGTCGAACGCCCAACGGAGCAGGTCGGCCTCGCTCCATCGATCCCCGATGAAGGCCAGCACGAAGGGGGTGCCGTCGTCGTAGTACCCGAACGGGACCGTCACGACAGGCAGGCCGATGTCGTTGATGATGTTGCTCGGAAGCTCGGGCCAGTTGTTCGGATTGAAGTCCGGGCGCTCCGGATCTTCCACGAGGTCCGGCGCCGGAGCTCCAGCCTGAGGGAAGAACAGCCCATCGAGTTCGTGTTCGGCGAGAACGGTCCGAAAGAGAGTGAGGATCTCGTGCCGCCATGCCTGAAACGCGTCGCCCCCTTCGGTCGCACTCGGGCGAGCGGGAGGATTCAACTCGCCTTCGCGGTTGCGGGCGCGAGGGAGCGAGCGGCCGGACAACGCCTCCCACTCTTCGACCGAGTCGAAGGGGGCCGCCTCGCCGAGGCGGCGCAGGTAGACGTGCAAGTCGTAGGCGCTCTGGGTCGGGGCCCTGCTCTGCTCGCCGTAGAGTTCGCGGAATCCCGAATCGAGGAAGGGATCCTCGACGGTTTCGGCGCCGAGCCCCTCGAGCGCTTCGATGGCCTCTCGATAGCGCACCTCGGTCTCGGGAGCGAGGGGAAGAAACCGTTCTCGCCAGCCGGAGCCGACCAGGCCGAACCGGCGTCCTGCGAGCGCGCCCCGCTCGAGCCCGGCGGCGTACCCCGCCTCCGGCATGTTGCCGGCCGCCGCCCAGGTGGAGAGGTCGTCGTCGGTGGGCCCCGCGAGCACGTCGAGGGCGACGGCCGCGTCCATGACCGTCCGAGCCAGAGGCCCGGCCACATCGACGTAACTGCCCGACAGCGGCACGACGCCGGCGAGCGGCACGAGCCCGTAGGTCGGCTTGACCCCCACGAGCGCCTGGGCCGCCGCCGGATTCTGGATCGAGCCGCCCGTTTCCGTGCCCAACCCCAGGACGGCGAACGAGGCGTTGACCGCGGTGGCCGTGCCGCCGCTGCTGCCTCCCGGCGCCTTGGCGAGGTTGTAGGGGTTGAGCGTCTCGCCGGCAACGGAGCTGTTGGTCCGCGTTCCGTGGCCCGCGAAGTCGGGCATATTGGTCTTGCCGAGGATCACGGCGCCGGCCGCGCGCAGGCGCTCGACGATCGGCGCGTCGGTTTGCGGGATCATGTCCACACCGCCATGGGCGGAGCTGAATCCCTCCCACCCGGCCGTGGTGACCAGGCCTGCCATGTCGATGTTGTCCTTCACGACGACCGGCACGCCGTGGAGCGGGCCCCGCGGCCCCGCACCCGCGTACTCCACATCGAGTGCCTGGGCGTCGGCGAGCGCCTCGGGATTCATCGAGATGAAGGCGTTGTAGCGGCCCTCGTACTGCGCGATCCGGTCGAGGAAGGCGCGGGTGACCTGCTCTGCGGTGAACGCACCGGAGGCGTACCCCTCGCGGAGTTGCGCCGCAGTCATCTCCACGACGTCGATCGAGGCGGGGGGTGCGGCCTGCGCCGAGAGGGGAGCGCCGTGCAGCGCCGCGCCGGCACACAGCGGGAGCGCCATGACCACAGCCTTCGAGGCTGCGAGCCGGCGCATCCGGGTGCGGCGCACGGGCCCGATCATCCAGCCCCCACCTGGTCCAGCACGCCGTCCTCCCAGGTGGTATCCGGCGCAGGCCGCTGTTGCTCGCGATACCAGGCGAAGGTGTCGGCCATCCCGGAGTGGAGCGAGCGAAGGTCGACGCCCAGCCGCTCCGACACCTTCCCTCTGGTCACCGTGAGCGGGGGGACGTCGAGATATGCACCGAAGTAGAGTGGCGGCTCCATCAATTGCCCTCCGGCGGCCACGAGAGTCTCGCGCGGTACCGGGACGAGCTCGGCCTCCACACCGGCGACCTCGGCCAGCGTGCGCACGAAGTCGCGCTGGCTCACCGGCGGTCCCGCGAGGTTGAAGGCCTCACCCGCCGCCGGCTCCATCGAGGCCGCAGCGAGACTGGCCCTCGCGATGTCGTCGGCATGCACCCACTGCATGGTTCGAGACCCATCGTCGGGCAGGAGGATGGGGCGTCCCGCAACGAGCCGATCCCAGAAGAACGCCTCGCGATCGAACGGGTTGTGGGGTCCGTACACGAACGCCGGGCGAAAGGTGGATACGGCCAGACCGTGCTCCGCTGCGAAGGCGAACACCGCCCGCTCCCCGTCCGCCTTCTGGGCCGCATACACGTTGGGGTCGGTACCGGGCACGATCTCGGCGTCTTCGCTCCAGGGCCCACCCTCCGGATAGACCGCCACGCTGGACATGTAGACGTAGCGCTCGAGCCCGGAGGCCACGGCTTCGAGCGTGCCCCGAACCTGATCGCCGGTCGTGCCGCGCGCCCAGTCGTACACGTTGTCGAACACCCAGTCGAAGGCCTGTCCGGCGACGGCGCGTCGTACAGACGCGGGGTCGTTGCGGTCGGCGTGGGCTTCGCCGACGCGGTCGCCGAAGGGCGTGCCCGGGCTACGGTGGATGATCGTGACGTCGTGGCCGGCCTGCAGGAGGGCCTCCACGACGGGACGACCGATGAGGCTGGTGCCTCCGATGACGAGGGCTCGGGCCATGTCGGCGAGGTTCTCTTCGGGATGGTGAGCGGGGGGGCTGGGGTCGATGGGGACCCGGGCAACGAAGACTGTCGAGGCGATGATTCCCCGGATGGTGCGTCCGCGCGGGCATCGAGGCAAATCGAGAAGGGAGACGGCCACCGCCAGCCGCAACCGTCAATCCCGCGTCAATCCTGACGATTTGGGGCGAATCCCCTTGCAGGGACGCGCTCCGTTCCCACAATGATCGCAGCGACGCCGCGGAAGGAGCCTACCCGCCCCTACCATTACCCCCCGGCGACTCACGCGTCGAGACGGAGAGGTGCATGCCCGGATTCGAGCTGCGACTCCTGGGGCCTCCGCAGGTGCTTCACGACGACGGCACACCGGTCGACCTGCCTCTCGGGAAGCCGCTGGCCGCCTTGTGCTTCCTGGCGCTCGAGGCCACGGCGGTGCGCCGTTCCGACCTCGCCCGAATCCTCTGGCCATCGTCACCCGACTCGCGTGCGCGCGCCTCGATCCGGCAGGCGCTGTGGCTGATCCGAAAGCACACCGACCCCGCCGTGATCGTCGATGCCGGTGGTGAGCTGAGGGTCGATTCTGCGGTCCTCAGCACCGACGTGGCCGCCTTCGAAGCCGATCTCGTGTCCGGCCGGCTCGACGAGGCACTCGCCCGCTGGCGAGGGGGGCCACTTCGCGGATTCGCGATCCCCGATGCGCAACCGTGGTTGAAGTGGGCCGACGAAACCCGAGCCCGGTGGGAGGCCCAACTCGGCCGCGCCCTCGAAGACCGCGCCACCTCGGCATCCGGAGGCAATCGGGCACGCTGGCTCCAGCGCGCCCTCGAAGTGCGCCCGTTTCGGGTGTCGACCCACCTCGACCTGATCGCCACCCTCGTCGAGTCGAGGGACTCGGAGCGGGCGGAGCGGGCGTTGAGCCAGCTCGGAGCTGTCGCCGAAGCCGAGGACCAGGAGGCCGTGCGCGAGGCGGAGGCCCGGGTGCGACTGCTCCGGCGCTCGACCTACTCCGACCCTGAAGAACGGCTCGTTCCGGAGTTCGTTGGGCGCGCGCGCGAATTCTCGAAGCTCATGGAGGCGTGGCGGAGCGCGCGGAGATCGCATCCCCGGCTCGTGGGGCTGACGGGCCCGCGCGGCATCGGGAAGAGCGCCCTGGCGGCCGAGGTCCTCCGGCACGCCGACGTGGACGGCGGTCAGGTGCTCGAGGCGAGAGCGGTGCGCACCGAGACCAGCATCGAGTACGGCTTGGTCGCGACCCTCACGAGCGAACTTCTCCGGCGCCCAGGCGCCGCAGGGATCGGCGCGGCATCGGCCGACGTTCTCCGACGCTTCGTGCCCTCCGAGGGACCCGGGCTCACGACTCCCGTCGCGCCCACGGCCGTGGCCGAAGCCCTCGCCGACCTTCTCGGGGCCGTGTCCGACGAGGCGCCGCTGGCCCTCCTCGTCGAAGACGTGCAATGGATCGACGCGCCGTCCACACCGGTGCTCCTACGCGCGCTGCGGCGGCTGAGATCGGCCCCGGTCCTGATGCTCTGGACCTGCCGCGACAGCGAGGCTCCGGCAGGAGGGTTGTCCAGTCTGCGAGACGCCGCAGTCGCAGGAGACGCCGACCTTCTCTCGCTCGGCCCCCTCTCGAGGGCCGAGGCCACCGAGATGGTCACCATGCTCCTCGCGGGGGGCGACCACCCCGATGTCGACGAGCTGGGCTGGAGGATCCACGAGGCATCGGCCGGGCTGCCACTGCACGCCGTAGGCCTCCTGCAGCGTCTGCGCGATCGGGGCGTTCTCGGGCGGGGGCCCGACGGACGCTGGATCATGGCCGACGACGCCCTCACCGCGGATCTGGACCTCCCCGACAGCCTCGAGACCGCCCTGCGCGACCGGGTCTCCGAGCTGTCGGATCACGCCCGGGCCCTGGGACGCCGCTTCGCCCTGGCCGATGGACCCCGTCTGCTCCCGCAGATCCGCAAGGGGAGTAGCCTCACGGAGACGCATGCTGCGGCGGGACTCTCGGAACTGCTGTCGCGCGACCTCGTGCGGTGGACCCGGGACGATCGCCTCCACCTCACCCACGAAAGCCTGGTGGAGGCATTCCTCCCCCCCGGGGAGGGCGAGGGCCGTCCTCCCGACCGGCGGGGGTCGAGCCGCACCGTGGCGACCGCCGCCGTCCTGGTGGCAATGGCACTCGGTATCGGTTGGGCGGCACAGTCGGCGCGCTCCCTCCGCCCGGCCGAGGCGCCGCACGGTGGGGGAACCCTCTGGCTCAGGGGCATAGGCTTCGCCGAGGCCTACCACTTCACCGCCGACGACCGGATGACGCGGGTGGACTCGGTGACGGTGCCCGCGGGACTCGGGATCGCGCCCCTCGCGCTACTGAAGGATGGCAGCCACGTGTGGGGTGGGTTTACGCACTCGCACCCGACCGACCCTCCCGACGCCGTGCTCTACGCGGGGGAGCGCCTCGATACCGTCTTCTCGTCGACGCTCGAAGACGCGGTGAAGTGGCTTCGCCCCCAGGGGGATGCCGCGTTGATCACCGTCCAGCACCCCGACACGCAGCGATTTCGCATGATGGTGGCACGGGCGGACCTGAACGCACGACCCGATACGACCATCCTCTTGGCTGGTGACGCGAGCTATCACCCCGTGGGCTGGACGCACGACGGGCGGGGCATCGTGCTCGTGGCCCAGGCTGCCGTCGATACGCTCGTCGTGGTCGACCCCGGTGGACGGCGGCTCCACACCCTGACGCCGCCCGACCCCACGATCGCCCAGCTCCAGGTCTGTGGGCCCGAGCGGTTGCTCGCGAGTTCGATCGGCGACCTGGAACCCCGACACTGGTTCTGGACCCCCGGTGACCCCGAGGTCGAGGCCTGGGTCCCCTCCGAGGCCGTATCCGGCCCGATGGCCTGCTCGCCCGACGGCGGAACTGTGGCCTACCTCAGCCACGTCAGCGATCGGCCGATCCTCCTGGTCGAAGCGCTCGACCGCGGCGTGCTCGTGAGGACCGACATCACCGATCGAGGGGTCCTCTGGTTGACGTGGAATGCCCCGGCGGGACCCGCACCAGTCGCCCTGCGCCTTCCGCACGACACGATCGCCCTGAAGCGTGGGGAGCGCGATTCACTCGGCGTCGCGGCTCTGACGATCGACGGCGACGCCGTCGCCCGAAAGGTGGAGTGGAATGCTCGCGACCCCCACATCGCTTCGGTCGACGAGTTCGGGATCGTGGTGGCCAACCGACGTGGGCGAACCGTGGTCCAGGCGTCGATCGACGGTTGGCTGACCGACTCCCTCACGGTCGTGGTCACCGAGCCCGACGAGACCTCTCCCCTGCTCTTCACGGATTCGTTCCCGACGCTCGACCTCTCGCGATGGCTGATCGAGGGGGACTCCACCCAGCCTCCGTATTCCATCCAGACCGACGACGGACACCCGGCGCTGCGCCTGACCGGCGACGGGATGTACACCGATCGACTGCAGACCCGCGACGACTTCGACCTGAGTGCCGGGGCAACGCTCGAGGCCCGCATTCGCTTCGACCAACTCGGGCGCCGGGACCGCCAGAAGTTCCGGATTTGTCTCATGCGGGGTGAAGGGCGAGGGATCGCTGCCTCCCTCCAGGAGCGGCAATGCCTCATGTGGCCCGCCCGCGAGGGCGACGACTTCATGGCCGACGCCGCCGAGTTTCACCAGTTGAGAACCCGGCCCATCGCCGTACCGCTCGCTGGCCTGGCACGGCCCGGTGAGTGGACCACCCTGGCCATCCAACTGCGTGCCGACGGGCGAGTCTTCGCAGTGGTCAACGACTCCATCGTGGCCGAGCATCCGCGGAAGCTGCTCAACCGTCCCGGCGACCGCTTCTACGTTTCGATCTATCACGCCGCGGTCGATACGGAGCTGCTCCTGCGTGACATCACCCTCTGGAGTGAAGAGCGGTACCGCTGACCCTGTTCTGACAGCCCTCCCTTGCCTCCCGGTGCGGGTAGCCCACTATTTCCATACTGCGCGCATTCTGCGCATCGCCCCTGACCCGACGGATCCCCCCCGAGTCATAGATCGATGCCACAAGGTGCCCCCCCGTTCCACCTTCATCTGCTCGGATCGCCTCGCGTAGAAGGCCCCGAAGGCGCGGTGGACCTTGCCCTGGGCAAACCCCTCGCGGTGCTGTGTTATCTCGCCCTCGAGCCATCGGTGCGGCGGTCCGACGTGGCCCGCGTGCTCTGGCCGTCGTCGACCCCCGCACGAGCGAAGGCGTCGGTGCGCCAGGCCATCTGGCTCCTCCGCAAGCAGACGCGCCCCGACGTCTTGATCGACGAAGACCGTGAGCTCCAGCTCAACCGCGAGCAGATCCACGTCGACCTCGACGACTTCGACGCCGACCTGCGCGCAGGCCGGCTGAAAGACGCCCTTGCCCGATGGGACGGCGGCCCCCTGCGCGGCCTGAGCGTACCCGACGCCCCGCCGTGGATCACCTGGGCCGACGACGTCCGGAGCCGCTGGGAGGCGAGCTTCGGGACCGCCCTGGAGGAACGCGCCGCCGTGGCGGAGCCCGCCGCGCGACCGGAGTGGCTCGAGGCCGCGGTCGAGGTGCGCCCTCACCGCGTGCCGGTCTGGGTCGAGCTCGTCCAGGCCTGGGTCGATCTTCGCGAAGGAGACAAGGCCGAGGAGGCGCTGGCGCGGCTGCGCACGGCGGCCGACTCCGACGATCGCGCCTTCGTCGAAGACGCCGAGGAGCGCGTGCGGCTCCTGCGACGGTCGGCCTACGGCGATCCGAGCGAACGGCTGGCTCCGGACTTCGTCGGCAGGTCGAGGGAGTTTTCTGCTCTGATGACCGGGTGGCGGCGCACACTCGGCGGCCGAACCGGTTTCTGGGCGCTGGTGGGCCCGGCGGGGATCGGAAAGAGTGCCCTCGCCGCCGAGGTGATTCGCCACGTCGGACTCGACGGGGGCACCCTCGTCGAGGCCCAGGCGGTGCTCGCCGAACAGGAACTCGACTTCGGCGTGGTCGCGACCCTGGTGAGCGACCTCCTGCGGCGGCCCGGCGCCGCCGGCACGAGTCCCGGATCCTCGAACGTCTTGAAGAGCCTCGTGCCGTCGAAGAGCGACGGGGGGCGGCAGGCGGTGCGACCGACTGCGCTCGCCGACGCCCTCGCCGATTTGCTCGGCGCGGTCTCGCACGAATCCCCCCTGCTTCTCGTCGTCGACGACGCGCACTGGATGGATCGGAGCTCGGCCCTGGTCCTGCTTCGCGCCATCCGACAGCTGGATCATGCCGACGTCATGATGGTGTGGACGTGCCGAAGCGCCGACGACGACGGAGCCTCACCTGCCCTGGAGGCGATCGAGGCCGCCCGCGAGCAGGACCTCGTCACCGTGCTGGGGCTCGCCCCCCTCGCAGAGGGTGAGGTGCGGGAGATGATCACACTGCTCCTCGCGGGCAACGACCCGGCGCAGCTCGAAACGCTGGTGGGCCGCATCCACCTCGCCTCCGGAGGCTCCCCGCTCCACATCATCGAGACCCTCCGAGGGCTGCGCGACCAGGGCCTCCTGGGGCTCGACTCCAAGGCACGCTGGACGCTGGCGGAGGACGCGGCAGAGACGGTTCTCGACCATTCGCCGTCGCTGCTGTCGGTCCTGAACCGTCGTCTCGACGAACTCTCCCCCGACGCGCGACGCGTCGCCGCGGCGCTGGCCGAGGAGGGGGGTGCGCGTTCGCCCGACTTCCTGCAGTCGTACCGATTCGCCGAACCCACCGAGGTGGGCCCGGCCCTGACCGAGCTGCTCGAGCGGGGAGTCGTGCGCTGGACGCGCGACGACCGCCTCGACTTCTCGCACGGCACGCTTGCCAAGGCGCTTCTCGAACTCCAGCGCCGCGAGCACGCCGGGTCGCCGGAGGTCGTCGAGCCGCCTCCGGTCTCCAAGCGCAAGCGGCCGACGGTCATCTGGGCCCTCCCCGCAGTGGCGCTCGTCGTACTCATCATCGCGTTGATGCCGCCCGCAGAGCCGGAGGCCGCCCCGTTCGGTGGAGGCACGATCTGGATTCGGGCCGAATCGGGGTTCGTGCCCGCTCGGTACGTGGGCGGAGACGATCCGTGGGTATACGGAGACCCCGTGGACGACATCGCGGGGGTAGTTGTGCAGGTCGTACGCGACGATCTCGGAGCGCCGGGCGAGCCACCGGTGGTTGGGGGGTACACCGCAGGCGACCTTGCAAGCGCCCCCGAAGCGGTCCTGATCCGAGGCGATCGCGTCGATACGGTTGCAGCCACCGTTGGCGACGACGCCGTGCGCGACCTGAGCCCCACGGGTCGGGCGGCGTTAGCCAATCTGCAGCACCCGGACACCTTCGACTACCGACAGACCGTCGTGCGCATCGACCTTGCTCCGCCTTATGCGCAGCGGGTGCTTCTGGAGGGACCGATCGGCTACATCTCCACAGACTGGTCCGCAGACGGGCGCTACATCGCGGCCATAGCCAATGCGGCCCAGGACTCGATCATCATCGCCGACCCAGCCGGGCGACGAGTTGCCGCAACGGCCTTCCCCGAGGACCAAGGAGCACTGCTCGAGTTCTGCGGATCCGATGCAGTGATCGTGGGGGCGGTGCCGGAGGGTGAGCTCACGCGCTATTGGCGGTGGGACTTCCTGGTGGACGCCATGTCCACCCTGGAGACCTCACTGGAACCCCTCCAACAGCCGGCGTGCTCGCCGGACGGATCGGTACTCGTGTACCTCCATGACGCCCCCATGGGAGCACAGCTGATCCTGGAGGACTGGACGGGAACCATCCTCGACCGAACCGTGCTCCCTTTTGGAGGCGCGAGTAGTCTACGCTGGGGCAGTCCGGGGAGCGGGCCCGACGGAGTCCAGCTTGTCACTCCCCCCCAGACTCTGGCGAGAGGTCAGCGCGTCCAGTTCGAGGCCGCCGCCTACGCCGCCGACGGCTCCCCCATGGACCGCAACGTGACTTGGGCGTCGTCCGCTCCCGGAATCGCCTCGGTCGATGCCCTCGGCCGGGTCACCGCGAATCGCGCCGGGGAGACGACCGTGGTGGCGAGAGTGGATGGTTGGCTCACCGACTCCGTAGGGATCGTTGTCACGAATGATGCCGTCGCAGAGGCGCTGGTACTCTCGGACTCCTTCCCGCGCCTCGACCCGTCTCGGTGGCACCTCCTTGGCGATCCGCAGCCACGGCCGGTGGTTGACGACGAGGGTCGCCCATCGCTCTACCTGAATGGAGACGGGCGCTTCCACGACGGCATCGCTTCGGTCGAGGCCTTCGACCTGCGTACGGGCGGCACGCTGGAAGCGACCTTCCGGATGACCAACCCCTTCCACCGACGCGATCGGAATCGGATCGGTCTCTGCCTGCGCGACGGAGAACCCGGCGACGATCCGTCCAACTTGATCGACTGGACCGAGCGACAGGGTGCGTGCGTCGTGTGGCCGACCGGCCACGGCGTCGACTTCCGTCCCGATGCGATCCAACTCTCGGCCGGAAACAGCCCGGTCGGAGCGATCACCAGCGACAGCCTGCTCCGCACCGAACGGTGGCAGCGCATGGCCATTCAGATCCGAGCCGACGGGGTTGTTTCGGCAACCGTGAACGATTCCGTGGTCGGCGTCCACCCCCTTCGGCTGAGAAACGACTCCACTGTGCGGTGGCACGCGGTCGTAGAGGGCCACTCCGTTGGCAACGAACTCCTCATGCGGGACCTCACGCTCTGGCGGGAAGAGCGATTGACCAGCCTCGTCCCCGCACAGGACACACGACCGAGCGCCGGCGGAGGCGGATGACCGGGGCTGTCCGCCCGAGCGCACACCCCGCCTGTCGTCCCTCCCCCGTCGGGGTTACCGTCGCCGCATGCACGACGCCACCTCCCCTGCCCTGATCCGGGCGAACCGCGCCCTCGCCGACGACGATCTGGGCGCCGCCCTCGACATCTTGCTGGAGGCGGTGCGGTCGGGAAGCACCGATCCCGCGGTCTGGTCGGAGTTCGCCTCGGTGGTTGTGCGGGCAGGTGATCTCGAGTCCATGTCGTTCGAAGCGCTAGACACGATGTTCGCGTTGTGTCTCGCTCAGGAAGCCGTGAGCCCGCGATTGCTCGGGCCGGCGCTCGCCGTCCACCTGAAGCGCCATCCCGTTCTGGCCCCTCGGATCGGCGAGCACGCCGGCGACGACGCGCCGAACGACGGCGCAGCCAAAGGCGATGCCAAGACCCTCGACGATCCCGACCTCTACGACGCGTTGAGCGGGCCCACGGCGCGACAGACCCTCGAGCTGTGCGTGGTGCCCGACCTCGAGTTCGAAGCGCTGGTCGCCAACGTGCGGCGCACCATGGTCGTCGCGGCCGTCGAGGAGAGGTGGAGCCACCCTGCGCTCGCCGACCTCCGCC
The DNA here is from genome assembly GCA_028279425.1 of Longimicrobiales bacterium. Classification (GTDB taxonomy): domain Bacteria; phylum Gemmatimonadota; class Gemmatimonadetes; order Longimicrobiales; family Gaopeijiaceae; genus Gaopeijia. The sequence goes on from JANQNV010000145.1 coordinate 16,162, forward strand.
TGGTGAGCGCTGTCGCGCGGCAGTGCCACTACACGGGCTACGTGCACGCGTACGACGAGCAGGAGGTGGCGGCCGTCGAGGGTCTTGCGGCTGCCATGGCCGAGCGGCCGATGGGGACCGACCCGCAGGACGCATCCCGCGTCGCTCTGCTCGCGGCCTACGTGCCCCTTCTCGAGTGGGATCGGGTGGAAGAGGTCGCGCGCTGGGTGAGCGACGGCCCTGCGGATTCCCCCCTGCGCGCGGTCGTCGACGAGCAGGTCTTCGCGCCGTCGCTCGAAGCGAAGCTCCGGCCCGCGATCCCGTCGCTCTCAGACGTCACCGACCCCACGTCGCGTACGGTGCGGGCCATGTACGAAGACCATCCGTACCCCCGATGGAACCGCCCCGCCTGGCACGACCCGAGATCCCTTCGGGCGCTCCTCGAAGAGCTGTTCCCCGACGGGGACTTCGGCACGGTCTCGACGGATCCGGTGGAGGTTCTGGTCGCCGGCTGCGGTACGGGGAGCCACCCGATCGCCACCCGCATGCTCCTGAAAGACAGTACCGTGATCGGACTTGATCTGAGTCGAGCCAGCTTGGCGTTCGCGACCCGGAAGGTGATCGAGATGGGTCTCGAGGACATCGGATTCATTCACGGTGACATCCTCGACCTGGTCGACCTGGACGCTTCGTTCGACCTCATCGAGGCGCTGGGCGTGCTGCACCACATGGCGGATCCGGAAGCGGGGTGGAGGTCCCTCCTGCGGCGTCTCAAGCCGCGAGGCTTCATGCGCATCGGACTGTATTCGGAGCGGGCACGACGGGTGCTCGTCGAACTGCGGGATCATCTCGCGCAAGGCACCATCCACGAGTCCGACAACGATCTGCGCGATGCCCGCCACCGCGCCACGGAGTTCCTTCGCACCCACCCCCGGGGCGAACAGGTCCTGCGCTGGCGCGATTACTACAGCCTGCACGAGTTCCGGGACCTGGCGCTCCACCCTCAGGAGCATCGCTTCACCCCGGCCCAGATCGCCGAGCTGCTCGAGCGGCTCGAACTCGACTTCATCGGCTTCGCCCCCCTCGCGCCCGCGGCGCGAGAGCGATTCCTGGAGCGGTTTCCCGAACCCGATCGCCTGGCCGACCTCTCCGCGTGGGACGCATTCGAAGAGGAGTTCCCGGACACCTTCCTGGGCATGCTCCAGTTCTGGGTGCGAGCACGCACCTGACCGAAGCGTCCGTACAAAAAGAGAGGGCCGAGCCCAATGACGGGTTCCGCCCCCCGACGGCACACCGAACATCAGACCGGCCCACGCTGCCATAGTCGGGCACGGGCGTCAAAGCAGCGTCAACGTGGTCCCGTCGCCCTCGACGCCCGTGCGATCCGGGTCTATCGTCATATGTTTACGGACGGGCCGGTCCCGATACCCGCGCCCCGTCACGCACTGCAGCCCTCGCCCCCAGACATCACGCATGTGCGGCTTCGCCGGCTTCATCGACCCCGCCCTTCCGGGCTCTGCCTCGCCCGAAGACACCCTCCGGGCCATGGCCGACACCCTCGCCCACCGGGGCCCCGATCAGGAAGGGGTGTGGACCGACCCGGAACGCGGCGTGTTTCTCGGCTTCCGACGGCTGGCGATCCAGGACCTCAGCGAGGCCGGCCACCAGCCGATGACCTCGGCGCATGGTCGCTTCACGATGGTCTTCAACGGCGAGGTCTACAACTTCGAGGAGTTGCGCACCGAGCTGCTCGAGCTCGGATTCACCTTCCGGGGCCACTCCGACACCGAGGTGATCCTCGCGGCGTTCGAGGCGTGGGGTCCGGAGGCGTCGATCCCCCGGTTCCGCGGTATGTTCGCGTTGGCCGCCTGGGACTCCCGCGAGCAGGTCTTCTGGCTGGCCCGCGACCGCATGGGCATCAAGCCCCTCTACCTGTGGAGGGAAGGCCCGGCACTCGCCTTCGGTTCGGAGCTGCGGGCGATGACCGTGCACCCCCGGATCCCCGCGAGAGGCAGCCGAGAGGCCGCATGGCACTACCTGCGCGCCCTGTACGTGCCGGCCCCGCTCTCGATGATCGAGGGGGTCGAGAAGGTGCGGCCCGGCACCATCGTGCGTTTCGCGGTCGGGCCGAACGGGGTCGAAGACCGACACGAGCAGCGCTTCTGGAATCTCGAAGAGGTGGCCTCCGGGCCGGTGGTCGACCGTACGCCGGCCGAGGCGGTCGACGAGCTGGAACGTCTGCTCTCGGAGGCCGTCCGCCTGCGGCTGGTGGCCGACGTGCCCGTCGGTGCCCTTCTCTCGGGCGGGGTCGACTCGTCGCTCGTCGTCGCGCTCATGGCCGAACAGACGGCTCAACCCGTGCGCACCTTCACCATCCGGTTCGACGACCCTCGGTTCGACGAAGGTCCCATCGCCGCCGAGGTCGCGGAACGGCTCGGCGCACGCCACACCGAGGTGGCGATGCCCACCTCGCGCGTACGCGACCTGATCCCCGATCTGGGACGCATCCTCGACGAGCCGATGGCCAACCCTTCCCTTCTCCCGACGCTACTGGTGTGCCAGGTCGCCCGGGAGGACGTGACCGTCGCGCTGTCCGGGGACGGCGGCGACGAGCTCTTCGGTGGCTACAACCGCTACATCCAGGGTCCCCGACTCATCGGCAAGGCCGACGGTATGCCCAAGGCGCTCCGCCCCCTGGCTGCTCGGCTGTTGCGCGCGGGTGTCGGAAGCGCGGGCATCGAGGCCCTGGGCCGCCGACTCCAGCCGGGGAATCTCGGTGACCAACACTCGTTCGCCGCCCGTCTCCAGCGTGCCGCGGGCATCATGGGGGCGCCGGACGCCCGTTCGGCCTACCTGGAATTGATGGCGGTCGGACACCCCACCCCTCCGATCGTCGGCGGTGGACCGAGCGAGCGCGTCGACTCGACGGCCTTCGACCGCCACGACGGGAGCCTCTTCTCACGGATGGCGCTCCTCGATCAGCTCGAGTACCTGCCCGACGACCTGCTGGCCAAGGTGGACCGCGCATCGATGTGGGCGTCGCTCGAAGCCCGCGTCCCCCTCCTCGACCACAAGGTCGTCGCCTTCAGCTGGACGCTTCCAGACGCGCTCAAGGTCCATGAAGACGGCACCAAGTGGCCGCTGCGTCAGCTCGTCGAGCGCTACCTCCCCACCGAGCTGATGACGCGCCCGAAGATGGGCTTCACCGTCCCGGTCGAGCGCTGGCTGCGAGAAGACCTGCGGGAGTGGATGAACGACCGCCTGAGTCCGGCGTCGATGGGCCCACGAGACCTCTACGACCTCGATGCTGTGGGACGCCTTCAGTCGACCTTCGAGGGAGGCCGCGGCGACCTCGCCCTCCCCCTCTGGACCCTCGCAGTGCTCGAAGATTGGGCGGAGCGTCGCGGCCTCACCTTCGCCTGAGTCGCTCGACCGACCAGGCCCGGTGGTCGACGAACCACTGTACCGTCGCGCGCAGTCCCTCATCCCACGGGATCTCCGCCCGCCATCCGAGTTCGCGCTCCGCCCGCCCCGGATCGGTGGCGTATCGCAGGTCGTGCCCCGGCCGATCGTCGACAAAGGTGATTAGCCGTTCGTAGGATCCACCTGAGCCCGCGGGCACCAACTCGTTGAGCAGCCAACAGATGTCGCGCACGACCGAGAGATTGGTCAGCTCCCCACGAGCCCCGATGTCGTAGGTACGGCCGAGCCGCCCTCGCTCGAGTACCGCCACCAACGCACGCACGTGATCGTCGACGTGCATCCAGTCCCGCACGTTGGCGCCCTCGCCGTAGACCGGGATCGATTCGCCGGCCAACGCACGCAGCACCACCACCGGGATCAGCTTCTCGGGATACTGCCACGGCCCGTAGTTGTTGGTGCTGTGGGTGAGAATCGCGGGGAGCCCGTAGGTGTGCGCCCACGCCCGGACGAGATGATCCGACGCGGCCTTGCTCGCCGCATACGGCGAGTGGGGATCGTAGGCGGTGCCCTCATCGAACCGCGTCTCGGATTCGAGCGGCAGACTCCCGTACACCTCGTCGGTCGAGACGTGGACGAGGCGGAAGTCCGACCGCGCCGCCGCATAGGGGCCGTCGATCCACTCCCGGATCACATCCAGAAGCGTCGCCGTCCCGGCGATGTTGGTCTGAACGAACTCGGCAGGCGCCTCGATCGAGCGATCGACGTGCGATTCGGCCGCGAGGTGGAAGACTGCGTCCGGTTCGCGGCGAACGAACGCCGCTCTCAGCGCCTCTCCGTCGCAGATGTCGACCCGTTCGAAGTGGTGGCGCGGGTGGGCAGCGACCTCGGCGAGCGCCCGCTCGTCTCCGGCGTAGGTGAGCTTGTCGAGCGTCACCACCTCGTGCGCCGTGTGGGCGACGAGGTGTCGAACCAGAGCGGAGCCGATGAAGCCGGCACCGCCGGTGACGATGATCGTCCGGGGAGGTGAAACGGAGTCGGGCATCCCCCACGATGCCGCTTCGCGGGGATCGCCACAACGGCCCGCCCCGTGGCGCTCGGAGGCTCCATCTCGCCCGGAGGGCGATCCCCTCCGGACGCACGAACCCCCGCCCAGCCGAAGCTGGACGGGGGCCGTGTTCCGTCTACTGGGTGCGGGTCAGACCCGCCGACGCCTTAGTTGGCCGTCGTGTCCCAGATCACGCCGTGTCCAGCCAGCGTGTTCGCCTGGTTACCCGTCACGACGATGAACCAACCATCGGTCGTACCATTCGCCGGGTAGTTGACGTTCGTCACGTCGATGAGGTCGTCGGGAAGGCCATTGCCATCCACGTCGAGGAAGTCCCCACCGATGAGCGTGTACTCGTACCACCGACCGAAGGCGCCCGTACCGAGGTCGCTCACGATCTCACCCCACACGGGGTTGTCGACCAGGATCGCCCGGCCAGCCGTGTCGAGGTAGTACACGATGATGTCGCTGGGCCCAACATTCGGCACGAAGGTGGCCGTCGGACCCTTGAACGTCACACGCGGCGCACCATTGGCCGCGATGTTGAACGTCCAACCGAACTCGTCGTCCTGCGTGCCGAGAACATCGTCGGCACCGTCAGGATCAGCACCCACCTGGCCGAGCGCCGGCACGAAGCCAGTCGCGATGGCACCGGTGGTCTGACACGTCGGGATCGACGTCGGGACGAACGTGTTGAACTGCGTGTTGACCAGACCGTACGAGGACGAGTGGTCCCAGGTACGCCAGCGCGGACCGCGCGGGATGTGTACCGTGGGCTCGGCGTTGACGAGTGCAACGTCGCCACCGATGGCGCTGACGGAAGGCAGGGTCGCGAGACCCAGCTCGTCGGCGCGCACCAGGCAGCCCAGGAAGGTCGTGTTGATGGTCAGGTTGCCACCCAGGTAGATGTCCGCCGACCCGAAGGACGTGTGCGGGACATTCTTGAGCGGCAGCTGGAGCGAGGTCTCCTCGTAGACGTCACCCGTGACGTCCGTCGGAGGAATCGGACCGACGCCATTGGCGGCCTGATCCGCGTAGACCTGCAGCGAACGAATCGCGTTGAAGTCGAACGTGAAGTCCGTCTTCTTGAGGTCCGCGTTGTCCAGGTTCTCACCGTTGAAGGTGAGCGGCGTCACGAAGTCGTACGTGACGGCCGTGGGCATCTGCACGTTACCGACGTTCGGAGCATCCTGATCGTCGTTGTGCTCGGTCGGCTGCATGTCGATCCGGTAGTTACCGGCCCGGTCCCACGTCCAGAGGTTGTGGTCACGGTAGCCGTCACCCGGCAGCGGCGTGTCCTTCGTCGCCACGTAGGCGAAGAAGTCATCGCCCGGGGTGGGGATACAAGCCGGAGCGCCATTACCCTCGGCGTTGCCGGTGTGGATCGAATCCGTACCATCGTCACAGAAGTCATCCACGCCAGGCGCGATGATCTCGAACGACCCGTCGAAGGTGAACGGGAAGACGATGGAAGCACCACCAGCCGCAACCGCCTGCAGCTTGTAGCCGTAGCGCGTGCTCACCGTGCTGAAGCAGGCGAGCTCGCCGGCGGCGCAGCCCTGCTCGAAGTCCTCGACGACGACACCGGCAACACCGGAGAACCCGTTGCCGCGGTCCGTCGTGAATCCGGTGTAGGTACCGGACGGCTTACCGACCTGGAACGCCGCAACAGCGGAGTAGTCCGGATCGGCAGCATCAGCCGTGTTCCAAACCGCGTTACCGAAGGTGGCAGCAGCGGTCAGGTCGAGGTCGTAGAACTCATCGTCGAACGTGTTCCACATGGTCGTGGTCGCGTCGTCGACCGGATCCGCCAAGTCGAGGCTGGCATCCGGATCGGTGGTTCCGAGCGCGTCCGAGAAGATCGGCTCACGTCCGTCGACACCGAAGTAGATGAGGTTCGCAGTGTTGATCCAGTTACCGAACAGGTCCCAATGGCGCGCGGCCATCGCGAAGTCCAGCTCGGTGTCCGTGAACGGCGTGCCAGCAGCCGAACCGGCTTCGGTCAGACCGGGCGAGTCGGTCTCGGGCGGGAGATCCGCACCCGTGATGACGTCGCTCACCAACGAAGCCGAGGCGATCACACCGCTTACGGTGGCGCCACCGCCCACGTCGGGACCGGCGATGTAGCTCAGGTTCGGCGAACCCGCGGGGTTACCGATACCGTTCATGAGAGCAGCCGGAGCGAAGGCCGCGTTGAGGTCGTAGCCGACCCAGACGCCACCCGCCGGCGGGTTCAGGTTCTTGTCGACGGCCGGGAAGACGAACGGAACGTCATCCGGCGACGCGATGACCTGATCGGTCACGTTGTCGGTCCAGTTCACCCAACCCAGGTTCGTGCCGCCACCGATACCGGTACGGCTGAAGCCCTGGACGCCGGGAATGGCGTTGGCCGGGTGATCCAGGAACGGATCCATACCACCGGCGCTCGGGCTCTCGTTGTCGATACGCAGCACGTCGTTGAGGACGCCGGTACCCGACTGGAGATCGTCGTTGAAGAACTCGATGTTCTTGATGTTGTTGACGCCGGCAGCGGCGTTGAACCCAGGACCGAACTGCCCGAAGGCCGTCTTGGTCTGCACGACGATGTTGCGCGCACCGATGAGGCTGGTGTTCACGTCGTTGATCGACGCGTAGCAGGCGTTGCCCGCCGTGCTGGTGGTACCGCCCGCCTCACAGAACGTGAAGGTGAACGAACCATCGGCGTTCGGCGTGGTCAGCTCTGCACCACCGATCCCGACATCCGTTCCGGTCACGAACGCGTCGAACGAGAAGTTCGCGCGGGCGAGGAGCGGGTTGTTCGGGTCGAAGACCTGCGAGTAGATGATCGGGAACGCCGTCACGATCACGTCACCCGAGAGCCACCGCAGACCGGTGGAGTTCTGGATGATGAAGTTCGGGAACGGGTTTCCGGTGACCGGATCATTCCAGTCGGTGTTGTCGGACACCACGCCGAGGTTCAGCGCGTCCTGGTTCTCGAGCACCACGTCAACGATGGCGTTGAAGCCCTCGGTGAACTCGGCGACCGTCGCACGGCCATGCACCTCGAACTGCCCGTTCACGAAGACCGGGTGGAACGGACGCATGGCGTCGGCCCCGATGTCGTCGAAGTCGCCCGTCGAGGTGTTGAGCACCTTGATCGACGGATGCGAGCCGTCCTTCGCGCGGAACGCGTCGGAATTCCACGAGAACGTCACGTCGGTGTCGTCGTCCTGACCGATCTGCGCCTCAGGCGCGACCGAAGCGAAACGCTGCTCGGCGATCTTCCAGATCGTGCCCGTCGCCTTCTCGAGCACCCACAGTTCCACAGTCTGGAGGTCGTTGCCGTTCGGGCGGACGTTCACCGTCACCTCGACCCGTCCTGCGATCGAGTCGGGATCGACCGGAACCGTGGTCCCGGCGCCCGAGGCGGTGATGCGCTCGATGGAAACCTCCGGCGGAACGATCTCCGTGGCGCCAACGAAGTTGATCTGAACGGCCTGGCCGGTGTTGACCGAGACGTTCTGATCCGTGGCGGCCTCGAAGCCCTCCGGCGGGTTCACGAGAGAGGCGGTGTAGTCGCCGCCCTTGAGGCCGGAGAAGGTCACGTTGCCCTGGGCACTCGTGCCGAGCGTCTGGTCGACGCCCTCACCCTGCAGGCGAACGTTGGTCACGACGCCCGAGCCGTCGGCGCGGGTCACCGTGACGAGGACCGAGGCCGTGCGCACGAACTGACCGTTGAAGTCAGCCGTGGCCACCTGGCCGTCGGTGGCGATGGAGACGCTCTGGGTCGTGTTCGAGAACACCACGTCACCCGGGATACCGCTCAGGGTGATGGAGTAGTTGCCCTCGACCACGTTGGCGAAGGAGTACGATCCGTCGGAACCGGTGGTCGTCGACTGCGACGTCGCACCGGCAAGCTGGACCGTGACACCCGCCAAACCAGCGCCCTCGACCTGGACGGAACCGCTGACGGTTCCGACCGGAGTCGGCGGCTCGACTGGAGACGGCGTACCGTCGTCCTCGTCACAAGCCGCGAGGGGCACTAGAACCAGCGCCGCCATGAGGAGCTTGTTGAGCTTTCTCATGTTTGCTGTGTCCATGGTGTGGTTGGAAAGTTGCGCCCGGAAACCGGACGGCGCCGCTCGGGCGCAAGACCGTTCCCCCGTGACGGCAAGACGCGTGCCATCATTCCTGCCGGGGAAATGGCCTACCCGGCAACGACTTACGGACCCTCCCGGGAGTCGAAAATCTGTGGCTCGACCCTCGGATGGTTGAAAATCTGTCGTCTCGCGCGAAACCCTGACCAGCCCGCCGGTCAGGCCCCGGAATCGCCCGCGAGATGTCGCTCCGCCACGTCCACCAGACGGGAGGAGCCCATGTAGAGCGGCGTGCGCTGATGGAGCGACGTCGGCTGCACGTCCATGATGTCGATCTGCCCCGTACTCGCGCGGCCACCGGCCTGTTCGGCGATGAACGCGAGCGGGGCAGCTTCATAGAGCAGCCGCAGCTTGCCCTCGGGCTGCCGCTGGTCGGCGGGATACATGAACAGACCGCCGCGGAGCAGCGTCCGGTGGAAATCGGCCACCAGCGAGCCGATGTATCGGCCCGTGTGGTCGCCCTTGAGCTCCGCTACGAGCGCCTTCTGCCCTTCCGACCAGTACGGGGCGTATCCCTCGTTGACCGAATAGATCGGCTTCGGCGGATCCGGCAGCGTGATCGACTCGTGGCTCAGGACGAACTCGCCGATCGATGGGTCGAGGGTGAACCCGTGCACTCCGGCGCCGCTCGTGTACACCAGCATCGTCGACGAGCCGTAGACCACATAGCCCGCCGCGACCTGCTTGCGCCCGGGCTGCAGGCAGTCCTCGAGGCCCCCTCGCGGGCCGCTCGACACCTTGCGATGGATCGAGAAGATGGTCCCGATCGACACGTTGACGTCGATGTTCGACGAGCCGTCGAGGGGGTCGTACAGCAGGGCGTACTCACCGGTCGGAAAACGCGCCGGGATCGGGATCACCTCTTCGTGCTCCTCCGAGCCCAGGCAGCAGAGGTTGCCGGTGTGATCCATCGCGTTGAGGATCACGAGGTCGGCGTACTCGTCGAGCTTCTGGACCGACTCTCCGTGGACGTTCACGGTATCCGTCCGCCCCAGAATGTCGACGATGCCCGCCTTGTTCACCTCACGCGCGATCACCTTCGCGGCGAGCGCCAGGTCGAAGAGGATGTTGGTGAACTGACCCGTCGCCTGCGGATACAGGCGCTCCTGCTCGACGACGTGGCGAGACAGGGTGACGATGTGGGTGTCGGGCATGGTCGTCGAGGCGAAGGGATCGAGGTCCGAAGCGACACGGCCGAGGCCTGCAAATAGACGCGCCGGACCGAGTGCGGTCAACGCCGACTCGACACCTCGATCGCGCCGGAGCGCAGCAGCCGCAGCCGGACGTTTCCCTGAGTATCGGTCCGCCAGATCTCGGCTCCAGCACCGTGGAGTCGATCGAGCACCTCCGGCTCCGGGTGGCCGTACCGGTTGCCCCGCCCCGCCGACACGAGGGCGACCTCGGGTCGAACTCGATCCAGGAACTCGACCGATGTCGATGTCAGGCTCCCGTGGTGCCCCACCTTGAGCACGTCCACCGGCACGAGATCGAGCGCGAGAGCGCGTTCCACCCAGGCCGGCGCGTCGCCCATGAACAGCAGCCGGTGGCCTCGCCAGTCGACATCGAGGACCACCGAAGCCGAATTGGGGTCGGGGAACGGGGTGTCCGGCGGTGACCCGCTCGGATGGAGTACGCCGAGGCGAACGCCGTCGATCGTGACGCCCTCGCCCGCGCGCACGACCCGCCACGGCGTCCCCACCGAATCGGCCACATGGAGGGCTTCACGCCACGGACCGTCGCCGCGGACGGCACCGGGCCCCACGACGCCACGCACCCTCAGGCCCCGGAGCAGGTGCGCGGATCCCCCGACGTGATCGGCATCCGGATGCGACACGACGTGGAGATCGATGCTGCGCACCCCTCGGCGGCGGAGCGCACTCAACAGACGCTCGCCCGACGGAGGGCCGGCGTCGACGAGTACCCAGCGCCCCCGCGGCGTTCGAAGCGCCAGCGCGTCGCCCTGACCCACATCGATCATGTGCACTTCGAGCGACCCGTTTCGGACCACCTGCTGCAAAACGGGCCAGAGCCAGAGGGCCACCGCGACTCCGGCGAGGGCGAGGGTGAGGCGCGCGACCGCGCCCACCCCCGCGCTTCGTAGACCCATCACCCAACCCGCCCCGCCGCCCACCAGCATCACCGCGACATCGGGGCGCGAGACCACGATGCTCGCCCACGATGGCCACGACCACAGCTGGACCCACAACCCGGTGGCCGAGAGCAGGCCCTCGGCCCCGGTCGCGACGATCCCGGCCAGCGCCCCGAGGTGTACCGCGTCGAGCGCGAGCGCAACCAGAATCGTGGGAAGAGCCAAGGCGACGGCCGGGGTCGCGCCGAGCGACGCCGGAAGGGCCACGAGCGAGATCCGCTCGAAGTGCCAGGCGACGAGGGGCAGCGTCGCGACCGTCGCGGCGAGGGTGGCCGACACGGCGTCGAGGAGCCCGCGTATCCGGTGAGAAGGTGGCTGGCCCGTTCGATCGGCCCAGCGCCGCCCCACTCTGTCCGCCCAGGGACGGGCCCAGAGCGCGATCCCCAGAGCACCGGCGAACGACAGCTGCGCACCGACACGCGTGGCGACGCCAGGGTCGACCAGTACGAGGACCAGCAGGGCCGTGCCCAGGGCCCCGACCCCTGAGACGGGGCGCCGCACGATCCGGCCCAGCGCGAGGAGCGTGAGGAGCACGACCGCCCGGGTGGCGGCGTCGGGAAAGCCGAGCACAGCCACGTATGCCCAGGCCGCCACGGTGCCGAGCGCGAAGGCCCACCGCGGCGCCGCGAGGCCTCGGGCGACCCAGATCACTCCCCCGGCGAAGACGCCGACGTGGAAGCCGGATATGGCGAGCAGGTGCGCCGTACCGGTGTCTGCGAAGCGGTCCCGTACCTCGGTGGCAAGGCCGCTCCGTCGCGCGAACAACAGCGCCGCGACGAGGTCGCCCTCGCGCGCGAAGAGACGCTCGACCCGGGCGACGCCGGCTGCACGCACCCGCGCCAGCCTCCTGCGGAGACTCGGCCCGGAGCGAGGAGGGCCGGCGGGCGACGCGCGCCCCACCAGGACGCCAGCGCGGAACGGATCCACCC
>JANQNV010000194.1 GCA_028279425.1 Longimicrobiales bacterium
CCCCGTGCCCTCGCCGCTCCGCGGCAACGGTTCCCTATGTGGGGCTGGCGGAGGGGGCTTTGGGCTTAGGGGCTTGCAGGCGCGTCGCCGACGCCGGCGTTGCCGGCGATCGTCGCTGCCGGCCCCCCCCGTGCCCTCGCCGCTCCGCGGCAACGGTTTCCTATGCCGGGCTGGCGGAGGGGGCTGGTGGCCCCACTGTATGTAAGTCGATTATAGTATCGGCGTACTCTGTGCAACTCTTCCTGCTGCGGAGGCCGCCGATGCGCCGATGGTCCAACGTTTCTCATCGTGTCACGATCCTCGTGGCGGTGGCCGCCATCTGCCACCTCGGTGCGGGGGCGGATGGCGCCTTCGCGCAGGGGGCTCAGGGGGCGCAGGGGGATCGGGTGCGTACGGTGACCGATACGCTCATCGGGTCGGTCGGTGGGGTGGCGGTCGATCGGCTCGGCATCATCTACGTGGCCGACTTCGGAGAAGTCGTCTACAAGGTGCACCCCGACGGGCGTTGGGAGCGGTTCGCGGAGGGGCTCTACGGCACTTCCGGCAACGCCCTCGACGCCGAGGGCAGGCTCCTGCAGAGCGAGTTCACCGGCAACCGCCTGGCGCGCATCGAACGGGACGGCACGGTCACCCGCTTCGCGGACGGGCTGCAGGGGCCGGTAGGGGTCGCGGTCGGAGACGACGGGGAGGTGTACGTGTGCAACTGCTCGTCGAACACGATCGCCCGGGTTTCGGAGAACGGCGAGGTGGGGGTCTTCGCCTCGAGTGACCTCTTCAACTGCCCCAACGGCATTACCCGGGCGCCGGACGGCCGCCTCTTCGTGGTGAACTTCAGCGACGGTCGGGTGCTGGAGGTGGGGCTCGACGGCGAGGTGTCGGAGCTCGCCGTGCTGCCGGGTGGCGGCAACGGCCACATCGCAATGGCGCGCGGCCAGCTGTACGCCACGAGCTTCCAGGGGCACCGCGTCTACCGGGTGGGGCTCGATGGCGATGTCGCTCCGGTCGCCGGTTCGGGTACGCCGGGTGAGCGCGACGGGCCCGCTCTCGAAGCCCAGTTCACCTTTCCGAACGGGATCGCTGCGGGCCCCGCGCAGGACCGGCTCTACGTCAACGATTTCATCAACCGGCATCCGCCGACGCTCGAGGCGCCCCCGGTGCCGAAGAGTACGATTCGGCAGCTCACGCTCGCGGGCTTCTGGGAGCGCCTCGCCCGAGTCCGGGCATCCGACGGACTCGACGCGATGCGATCGTTCTACGAGGAGTGGAAGGCCGATCCCGCGACGGCCGGAGTCTTCACCGAGATCGAGGTGAACGCCCTGGGGTACGGTTGGCTCGGCGCCGGCGACGTCGAAGGTGCCCTCGTGCTGTTCGAACTCAACGCCGGATCCTACCCGAATTCCTTCAACGTTTGGGACTCCTGGGCCGAAGCTCTAGCTGAGGCGGACCGCATCGACGACTCGATCCGCTATTATGAGAAGTCCCTCGAATTGAATCCGAGCAATACCAACGCCCGTGACCGCCTGGCGGAGCTCCGCGGTCGAGAGTGAGGTAGGCCGTCGCATGACCCTCTCCTGGTCCGATCCCGAACCCGAGACCTCGTGGGACGAGCGTTCCGTCGGTGAGTTGGACGCGCCGATCGCCGAGCGCCCGAGGCCGTCTGCGGTGCGGGGTTGGCTGAATGCGACGGGTTTGAGGCTCATCGGCGGTGCCATGGATCGTGTGTACGGCGACCGCAAGGCGGATCTGTTCGCGGATCTTCCCGACACGGTCGTCGAGATCGGTCCCGGACAGGGAGCCAACCTCCGGTACTACCGACCGGGCACACACCTCATCGCGATCGAGCCGTCGCCTCACGTGCACGCGGGACTCCGTCGTACCGCGCGTCGCCACGGGATCGACATCGACGTGCACTCGACCGGCGCCGAAGCGCTGAGCCTCGACGACGCGAGTGTCGACGTCGTCGTATCGACGCTGGTGTTGTGCAGCGTGCGCGACCCACGCGCAGTGCTCGCCGAGGTACGGAGGGTGCTCCGACCCGGAGGACGCTTCATCTTCATCGAGCACGTGTCGGCGGATCCCGGAAGCCGTCTCCACCGCGTCCAGGGATGGCTACGCCGGCCGTGGGCGTGGTCGTTCGACGGCTGCGAACTGCGCCGCAACACCGGTGCGATCATCCGCGCCGCCGGCTTCGACTCCGTGGAGGAAGAGCGGTTCCAGCTCTCCCACGGGTGGATGCCGTTCTCTCCGCACGTCGCCGGCGTCGCCACCCGCTGACCACCGCGGCGGCGACTCGCGATCGGCCACATGGTCGGGTCTCGCCCGATCGCCCACTCGGGTGGGGCTCAGGTGTCCGTGCCCGTGACCTCCGCGCTGAGGTCCCAGAGTTCGCCCGCCAGCTCGTCTCCTCGGTTGGGCAGTGTCGGTTCGCTGCGAGCGGCGCGGTCGAAGTAACCCCCCGAGGGCAGGTCTTCGTCCGGTGCCGTGACGAGTCGGGCAACGGCCTGGCCGCCGGTCGCCGGGCGACCCATCAGGGGTTTGACCAGGCGGACCAGGCGCATCGCCCAAGTGCGATTCCGGTCCCATATGGCCGTAGCCAACAGTCCGGGGTGGACGGCTACGACCGTCGTCTCCCACCGCCGTGCGAGTTCACGGGTGAACAGCACGTTGGCGAGCTTGGAATCGGAATAGGCCCCGAACCCGCGGTAGTCGTCGGGGCCGGTCAGGATTTCGGGTAGCGGTCGGCGATGGAGTCGACCGTTTTCGTGGGCTTTCGAGGCCACGTTGATGATCCGGGTGCGCGCTCCTCGCAGCGTGGGTTCGAGGCAACGCGTCAACAGAAAGTGCCCGAGGTGGTTGACCCCCATCGTGCGCTCGAACCCATCGGTCGTGCGTTCGAGTGTCGCCCGATAGACACCCGCATTGTTGATGAGGGCTCGGGGCGAGGGGACCCGCTCCCGGACCTCGGTCGCGGCCGAGCGCACCGATTCGAAGGAACCCAGATCGCACTCCACCACGGTCAGCGCCGCGTCGGGCGACTCCTCCCGAATGCGGGCCACCGCCCTCGCACCCCGCTCTGGACTCCGGCACAGGAGGATCACGTCGTGTCCCTGTGACGCGAGAATCCGGGTCGCTTCGAAGCCTACGCCCGAGTTGGCCCCGGTTACGACTACGGTGTGATTCATCCAGGCCGGCGGGGTGACGGGAACGGTCGACGCTGGAGCATCCTGGGTCGCGTCGGGAGCGCTGTCCAGTCATGCGCTTTCCGGGGTCGTGTTGCTCCCCGGATCCCCCCTCAGGAGACGTCGCAGGCCGTGGAGCAGCGCGACCGGCACGACGGAGGTGTGGGTTTCGCCCGCGAGCTCTTCCACATGGACCCGAGCACCGGCTTCCGCCAACTGGTGCGCCAGGCGGTGGGTGTTCGACACCATGCGATACGGGGCGAGAGCCGGCACCCCGGGCGACTCCTCCAACTGGCCGACGGCGAGGTAGAGGTTGGGGCTCTCGCCGTGGGCCGACGGGAAGGCGCTTCGAAAGGCCTCTCCGTCGTTCCACCACAGCGCCGGGCTCACGGCGAGGACGGCGTCGAACGCACGGGGCCGTTGCCGGTAGGTGTGAACGGCGAAGAGCCCGCCCAGAGACGACCCGAAGAGGATCGCCTCGTCGGGCTCGCCGCCGATCGCATCGGCGACGAGGGGCTGCACCTCGTCCACGAGGCAGCGCAGAAACGCAGGCGCTCCGCCCATTGGTCGGGCGAGGGGGCTGGGCGGCCGTGGCCCCGGCATCGATGCCATCATCCGCTCGATCCCTGGATCGTGCGAAGGGGTGAAGTCCCGCGTCCGCAACAAGGACTGCACCACGGGGTCGGCATTCGGATAGGCGATTCCCACGACGTGCAGCGGTGGGAGTTCGCGATACAGCATGTGCATGAGCCGGGTGGTTTCGGTCGCCGTGCCGAAGAACAAATTCGCGTCCAGGACGTAGAGAACTCGGCGGGGCGCGGGTGGACCCGGTACGAAGGCGGGCCGCGGGGCGGCGATCCAGATCTCGTATTCGTCGTCGACGTGCGTCGATCGGAGTGCGTGGGCGCGGGTGTCGGGAATCGTCACGGGGGGCAGCGGGTGCGGCCTGGCGTCGGTCGTCATGGCATCGGTGGGCAGGGGTCGGTGGGTCGCCCGGGACGGCGGCCCGCAGACTTCAGCGTCGAGCCTCACGCAGCGTGAGGGTCAAGGCCCTGATCGAGACCGTGCATTCGCCTTGGGTGGGGAAGGCGTGTAGGTGGGGTTCGTGAGGAGGTCGGGAGGGCCTATGAGACGGGATGAAGCATCGAGATCGGGTGGACTGGAGCCCGAGTCGAGTCGTGATCTTCCTCGTGTGGTCGAAGAGGCCCACGAGGTTCTCGCTTCGTATCACGTACAGGTGGGAGGCACGGCCGCCGCGTCGGTCCTCGCATGGATCGCCGTAACCGCCTGGGGAGTGCCCGTCCCTCTGTCCTGGCTGATGGTGGTGCTTGCCGGGGTTCTGCTCATCGCGCTGGTGCCCGTCACCCGCGAACCCCGATTGGCCAAAGACGTGTTGCGGCGGTGGGATGCGCTCCGGGTCGATCGCGCGCTGGCGTCGTCGGGCGTGTCGTCGGATCCCCGCCTCGAGGTGGCCGAGTCGATGGCCGACCGGATCGTACGGCACCCGTCGTCGGATGCGCGGGTGCGCGTCGCCACCTCGGCGATGCTCGGTCGGCTACGGCGGCTACTCGACGATCTGCGCCGGACGAGCTACCTGGCCAAGGCCCAGCTTGCGGACGAGCGCTACGATGTGAGTCGTTCGGTCTCCGACCTGCAGGATCTTCTCGACGCGCGCGTCGCCGACGTTCTCGGACAGCTGGCGCAGCTCCATCGAACGGTGGTCTTGCGCGACACTGCCGCGCTCGAGGGTGTGGTGGTGGCGGTGGAAGAGCTCGTGCGGGAGCTGGAGGCCGAGCACGAAGTGGAGCGATTGCTCTCGAGCGCAGAACAGGAGTAGCTGCGCCGCGCGTCCGCACGGGCCATTGACGGGCAGGGCTAAAGGTAAGACTATTCGACAGAGCGCGTCGCAGAACAGGCGGCGGGCCTGGGTTCGGATGAAAGGCCACGGCTTCTTCCTTGCCGGTTCTTTCATCCTTTTTTTGTGGCCAGGTTGGCCACGCACCGCGCGGGGGCTTCCGCGCAACAGAGCGGTCGGCAGTACGTTATCGTAGCTCCGACTAGCACAACCGAAGGAGCGCGATCATGCGTACCAAGGGAACCGTGAAGTGGTTCAACGATCAGAAAGGCTTCGGCTTCATCACGCCGGAGGACGGGAGCAAGGATTGCTTCGTCCATCACAGTGCCATCCTCGGAACCGGCTTCAAGAGCCTCGACGAGGGTGCCACGGTGGAGTTCGACGTCGTGCAGGGTCAGAAGGGCCCGGCCGCGGAGAACGTCTCGGTCGTCTGATCTGAACGACACGAGGTAGGAGGGGGCCGTCCCGATTCGTCGGGGCGGCCCTCTTTGCATTCGGGCACGGGCCGTCGGCATCTTTGAGGGATAGACGATCGACATACCCTGGCCTGGAGATCCACCGTGCGGAATAGGCTCGCACTGGCCCTGGTCGTGAGCGCTGTCGCGGCCTGCCGACCCTCTGGTTTCGATCGCCCATCGGGGTGGACGGAGCTCGACGGGTGGGTCGAACACGTGGCGGTGGCCGTGCGAGTGCAGGGTCGCCTCACCGCCGCCCAGGGCGCGCAGCCTTGGATCATCGTCGATGGCGATGGCCGGAGCTGGATCCCGATGGCCGTGCCCGAGAGCTTCCAGCTCGCCGGTCTCGGCGTGGAGGCCGACGTCCGTCTGCGGCCGGACCTTCTCTCGGTCGGTCTCGAGGGCGAGTTGGTCGAGGTGCTCCGCATCCGGGAATCGTCGAGGGACGCATCCACAGTGCTCGACGAGGACGCGTCCGCACCCGCCACCCTCTCGGGCGATCCGGGCCCGACGCGATCGGCCCTTTGGGGGGAGTGGCGCATCATCGGCCACCTCTCGCCCGGGGTCGCTGCGATGTCGTCGGCGAGGGCGGGGTCGTGGACGGGTCGGGCGCTCGAGTTCGGACCGTCGACGGCGCGGTCGCCGAATGGCGAGTGTCTCGAGCCGGCCTATCGCGAGCGGACCGCCATGAGCGATGCCGTCTTTTCGGGCGAGTACGGGGTGCCGATCGAGTCGGTCCCGCCCGCCGAGGGCATCGACACGCTGCTCGTCGTCGACGTTCGGTGCTCCGGCGCCGGTTGGGACGCCGCGGGCACCGTGGTCCTCGTGCTCGATGAACGCCGAGCCCTCGCTCCCTGGGACGGGGTCATGTTCGAGCTGCGGCGCTCACGCTGAGAGACCGGCTCACCCGCCAGCGATCGGCTCACCCGCCCACCCGCTGAACGCGCTCGAACTCGGCGATCGCATTGAGATGATTGATCAGCGCCTGGAGCTCGGAGAGCCGGGCCGTGGTCAACGAGTTCTGGGCCGTCACGAGTTCGAAGTTGGTGGCGACTCCGACGTCGAAGCGGGCCAACTCCGCCGCCACATTCTGCTCGGAGGCCTCGCGCGACCGCTGCGCGGCCTGCACCTGCAGGAAGGTGTTCTGAACGGCGAGCCCCGCTGACGTCACCTGGGTCACCACACCCAGTTCCTGGCTGCGCAGCGCGAGCTCCTGCTGCCGAAACTGGAGTTGCGCTCGCTCCAGCGCGGCCGCTTGGGCGTTCGTCCCGATGGGGTAGGATGCGTTGAGCGACAGATTCCACGTGGGTGCGTCGCGGTCGATGATCGCCTGGAGACCGTCGCCGTACCCCCCCGGTGCGATGAGAATCGGCGCGCCTCCGAGGTCGTCGCGACGGAACTGGTCGCCGCCGATCCCCTGGAGCGAATACGAGGCGGTCAGGTCGAGGGTCGGCAGCTTGTTGCTCTTCGAGACGTCGAGGTTGACGTCCGAGATACGCAGCTGCTCGCGCTGCTGCAGGAGATCGGTGCGATCGGCGAGCGCGGTCTCGATGGCCGAGTCGATGTCGACCTGCGGATCGGTGAGCGTCGGGAGATCGATGGGGTTGATGGTGGCCCCGAGCAGGGGATCGCCGGCCCCGTCGAGGAGCAGCTGCTTCAGAGCGAGCTCCCGGTTGCGCCACTGGATCTCGGCGTTGAGTGCGGCCTGCTCGGCGTTGGCCACCTGCGCCTCGGCCTGGATGACCTCGAACTCGGTGGCGCGTCCCAGCTGCTCACGGACCTGGTTCTCGGCGAGGAGCTGCTGAGCCTGTGCGAGGCTGAGCCGCTGAATCTCGATCTGCTCGATGGATGCCCGCAGTGCCCAATACGCCACACTCACGTCGTTGATGAGGTTTTCGGCCTGGGCTCGCAACTGGAGGTCGACGATGTCGCTCTGGATCTGCTGGGTCTGCAAGGCCGCGCGCTGGTTGTCGAGACGGAAGCCGGCCAGGAGCGGCTGGGTGAAGCTGAAGTTGACCGACGAGTTGTAGCTCGGGTTTCGCGTGATGAAGGAGTTGTTGGTCTCGACGCGGCTGTTGTTGAAGTTGGCCGCGAGTCTCCCCCCCGACCACGACATCACCTTCGCGAGCGACGTGTTGAACGTGGTCCGCTCGTTGGTGATCGAGGCACCACCGTCCAGCTGACTCGTGGTCAGCTGCGTCTGGTTGTTGAGGCCGAACGTCGTGCTCAACGTGGGCGTGAATACGGCTTCCGCCGACGCGAGGTTGAACTCCTGGATATCGGGATTGAGTCGCGCACTCTGGAGGTTCAGGTTCACCTCGAGCGCGCGATCGATCGCGTCCTGCAGCGACATGGGGGTCAGGGTCGCACCGTCTTCGACCGGAGGGAGCGCCTCGCCGACGACGTAGGGCTCGACCTCTCCGAGCACGGGATCCTGCGCGACGAGGGGGGCCCCCAACGCCCCATACGAAGCGGCGGCGGTGAGGAAGGCCCAACCGAGGCTGCGCGTAGACTTCATCATGTACGACCCCTGAGTATGCGATGTGCGGCGAGGTTCGCCGCGCCGAACGGTTCAGTCACGACCATGGAAGGCTGCCGAAGAGTCAGGGAGGACATGACGACGGGGTCTTCGGGCTCCTGGCAAGGCGGAGCCCCGCCGTCATGCCCTCCCCGATTCTTCAACAGCCCTCTAGAGGACCGGTAACCCTTTCGAAGCGTTGAAGCGGGTTCGCTTCGGACGATTCCGGTGCGCTCGAAGACGGACGCTTACACATAGATGCTCGCTGGTGGTCCAATGCTAAGTCGCGCGACAGGATCGCTCCGCCCCGAGTTATGGCGTTCGCGGCGCCGGTCAGCTCTTTTGGAAACGACCGGGCCGGGGCGACCTCGGACCGGGTTCACGGGGCGCCTGCGTGGGGCACCCCCTCCTCGTCGGTCGGGGATCCGAATGGCCTACATTCGCTACGCACCCTACGAAGGGGCGTCGGGACTACTCGGGGAGTTGTACGCGGCCTACGATCGAGGCGACGGTCGGCTCGACAACATCATCCGTATCCATTCGCTCAATCCGAGGTCGATGCGGGATCATGTCGACCTCTACTCCCATCTGATGCGGGGCCCGTCTCCCCTCAGTCGGATTCAACGCGAGATGATCGCGGTCACGGTTTCGACCCTGAACGATTGTTTCTACTGAATCAACCATCACGGGGCGGGTCTCCGGCGGTTGATGGGCAGTGGCGACCTCGCCCGGGCGCTCGCACGCGATCCATTGGGGGCGCCCCTGGAGGCCGCGGATCGGGCCATGCTCGACTACGCGATCAAGCTCACGCGCGCGCCCGCGTCGGTCAGTGGCGACGACGTCGAGCGACTCCGATCCGGCGGGTTCTCCGACGCGGCGATCCTCGACATCTGCCAGGTCGTCGCCTACTACAACTACGTCAACCGACTCGCTGACGGGCTGGGTGTGGAGCTGGAGCCGGAGTGGGACGAAGGGTCGATGACGCTCTCGACGGAGGAGTTCCGTCGTCGAAAGGGGATGCCCCGGTAGCCTCCGGCCACTGGGCGGGGGCCATCTCCCTGGCCCAACCCTCGAGGGCTTGAACCACGTCGCCGTCGTAGGCCGTGCCCGCCTCGCGATGCAGGATGGCGACGGCCTCGGCGGCGGCGAGACCCGCCCGGTAGGGCCGGTCGGCCGTGAGCGCTTCGAACACGTCGGCCACGGCGATGATGCGCGACGCCAGGTCCAGTTGGTCGCCCCTCAGCCCCCATGGGTAGCCGCTCCCGTCGAGGCGCTCGTGGTGTTGGGCCGCTGCCGGTGCGGCTTCGGCGAAGGCCGTCACATGTGACAGGATCTCCATCGAATAGCGCGGATGGAGGCGGACCTCGGCAAGCTCGGCCTCCGTCAGAGGGGCGGGTTTGTCGAGGATCCGATTCGAGATCCCCAGCTTCCCGATGTCGTGCAGGAGGCCGGCACGATAGAGCCCGGCCACATCGGTGCGGCTACAGCCGAGAACGCGCCCGAGATGCCTCGCGATCTCGGCGACGCCCTTGGAATGGCGATAGGTGAAGGGGGATTTCGCGTCGATGATGTCGGCGAACGCCTCGGCGATTCGATCGAGTTCGCGTGACCCTACCCACCGGACCCGCTCGGCGGGTTCCTGCCCGCACAGGGACGACGGCCGCCGGGCTGCCTGCACCTGTCGCCAGAACAGGGGGTTGGTGGTCTCTTCGAGAAGGACGTCGGTCAGGAGTGGGTCGAACCACGATCCCCGTCGGTCCAGCAGCATCTCGACCGTCGCGTTGAGTCCTCGCGACTGCAAGAACACTTCGGTCGTCTGGGCGAGGCCGCAGACGCGTCCGAGAAGGGGGATTTCTTCGCCCCGCAGTCCCGCCGGCTGCCCCTTGCCGTCCCAGTGTTCGTCGAGCGTCCGGACCGCCGCCGCGGTGGCTGGCGGGAAGCCGAGCCGCTGAACGATCGCCGCGCCGCGTTCGCATCGGATGCGCATCAGGTCGCGAGTCTGCTCGCTCCCCCCACGGGCGAGTCCGATGATGTGGCGAAGCCGCGTCCACGGGGTCCCGCCCCGAGCGGCGTGCCGGGCGACGTAGACGCTGGCCTCGATGAAGTTCGACCAGTTGGTGGTCTTCAACGCACGCTTCACGGCGTGATCGTCGGCGCCGAACGTCGTTGCGACCGGTGCCGCATTCGCCGAGCACCCCGCGTCCTTCAACAGCAGGGCGTAGTAGAGGCTCGACAGCGACTCCGACGACAGCCCGATCGCGCGCCCGATGTGCATCCCGATCAGGCAGGACCGGACCGAGTGCCCCTGGGGCTGACCTTCCGTGAGGTCGAGCGCGTACGACAGCGATGCGACGACGTCGGACAGGGGGAGTCGATGGGCCACGGCGAAGGGGGCAGAGGGTGAAGAGCCCCCGCTATCGTGCAACCGGTATGCCATCGTCGTCGGCACGGAGCGCCCGCCTCAACCACCCCGGGACCGCCTCCTCCGGCACGATCCCATCGCTTGTTCTGCAAGGATCGTGGCGGAATGCCAAGGAACGCCGAGGGTGGCGGGTCGGTTGGCGCGGAAACACACACGGGCCCCGAGGCGAATCGCCCCGGGGCCCGCGGTGGAAACGGTCGGGCCCGAGCGGCCCGACGGTCGTCGACCCGGGTCAGCCCATCGGGAAGCCGAGGCCGGCCTCGATCACGAACCCTTCGCCGCCACCCAGCTCGAGCCGCGCCTGGGCGAGGCCCGTCAGGGAGTCACCGAGCATCGTCTTGATGCCCCCACCGACGTTCAGGCCGATGTCGGTGTTGGAAGAGTCGACATCGATGAGATCGGTCCCGGGTCCGTCGACGTCAACCGACGCACGGGCCACGTTCAGACCGGCCGACACGAAAGGCGTGATCGACCCCTCCGTGACGAAGTCGTACATCAGGCCACCGTTGATCTCGAAGTAGGTCAGGTCTGCACTGAAGGCCCCGGCGGAAGTCCCCTCTCCCGGGAAGAAGTACAGAAAGTTGCCCCAGATGGACACGTTTTCGTTGATGCTCTCCGCAGGGGTCATGAAGAACACCCCGACGCCGAGATCGGCATCATCGTGGAAGGCTGCCTTGGGTCCAAAGGTGAACTGGGCCTGCGCCTCCGACGAGGCACCGAAGGCGAGGGCGGCGGCGAGCAGCAGGGTGCCCATGAGTCGCTTCATTCTGATCTCCCGAAGGGGTGTGAAATTCAACGCCGCAAACATATGGTTCCCGGGTCACCCACGACAAGGTTTATCTTCTGCGGGGTTCCCGGTTTAGGCGCGGCGCGTCAGCCGGGCGTCGAGAAGGAGATCACGTTTCCGACCGTCGTTCCCCAGTAGTTGGTGACGACCGCGCGTACGTAGTACGTAGCGCCTGCGGAAAGCCCCGTGACCGCCGTCGATCGGGCGACGTCGATTCGACCCGATCCGGCGTCGAGCGGGTTCGTGGGGTAGACGGCGGGTGGCGGCGTGGTGAACGACGGGTCGAGGGCGACCTCCCACACCACCGTGGTCGGCGCATTGCGCGGGTTGATGATGGCGGGGAGCGTTGCTCCCGACCCCGACACGCTCGTGGCTTCGAGGGTGACGACCAGAGGGCGCTCGCCGAAGGTCCAGTCGAGGGCCCGGGTCCACTCCGAGCATCCGTCGTCGTTACAGGCCCGCACCCGGTAGGCGAGATTTCCGGTGGGGGGCGCGTCGCGGAACACGGTGACGTTGGGTCCCACGATACCTGCCGGCACGAACACCGCCGCCGGCCCCGAGCCTTCGGACGTCGCTGGCGCGCTGCCCGGTGAACCCGGTCCGGACACCTGTTCGCGCTCGATCTCGAAGCGCGTTTCGTTCGAACTGTTGTCCAGCCAGGTCAGCTCGACGAGGGGGGTCTGGGCACCGATGAACTCAGCCGACAGGCCCGACGGCACCGAGGGCGGATCGAGGGTCTCGAACGACTCGGTGTCGCCCGACGCCGAGCCCGTGGCGTTGGTGGCCACCGCCCGGAAGTAGACGGTCGTCCCGACGGGGAGTCCCGACACGGTACGGGTGACTTCCGTCGGGCCCGCGCTGCCTGCGACGGTACTCGGCGCGGTGGCGACCGCATCGGAAAGGTCCGGGGCCGAGCCGTACTCGAAGACGACAGATGTGGTGCTCCCCCGGGGGTCGACCAGCGCCCGCAGCGTCGCCCCGGTCGATGTCGGCGCCTGCGCCGGCAGGGTGACGACATCGGGGCCGGGGGGGCGCACCAGGACGGTCGCCGACCCGGAGGCGGCGTCCTGCGACGCCGTGATGTCGGCCGAGCCCGGCGCGATGGCCGTCACCGAACCGGTCGCGGACACGGTCGCCACCCCCTCGTCGGACGAGGACCAGATGGGGGCTCGGCTCGTGATGATGCTCCCGCCCGCGTCGCGGAGCGTCGCGACGAAGTCGACGGACTCGCCGGGAGCGAGGGCGGCCGAAGACGGTGCGACCTCGACGCTGGTGACGACGGCTTCGACCCGGGCGTCGACGGTCGCGGCCGTACCGTCGAAGGTGGCGCGAAGGAGGGCCGAGCCGTCGGTGACCGCTCGAGCGAAGTACCCGCTGCCGGGGGAGTTCACCACTTCGACGATGGCGGGGTCGAGCGACGACCATACGACATCGCCGTCGGGAATCGGGTCGCCGGTGGCGAAGACGGCGAACCCGTCGAGGGGTTCGACCTGCCCGAAGACCGTGAAGAGTGGCGGGGGCGTCAAGTCGAGCGCGGCGACGATCGGAGACAGATCGATCGTGGCCTGGGTGTCGGCGCCCGGCGTCGCCTCGATGTCGTCGCTTCCGGTGAAAAGCCCGTCGGAGCCCCTGCGCAGCGTCACCGAGACGCGGGCCGCGCGCGCTCCGTCGGGTAGGCCCAGCTCGATCGAGGTGCGGATGCCCGTGGAGGTGGGGCTGACGGGCACCGTCGAAGAAAACAGCGTCTCCCCGTCGCCGACCACCTCCACCTGAAGGTTGTCGACGGCGTCGAAGGCGGCCGCGGCGCCTCCTCCCTGTTGCCGAAGGAGCACGGTCACCGCCGCGCTCGGGCCGTTCGCGTGGTCTACCGCCCCGCGATCACACCCCGCCAGAACCGCCGCGAGGGGGAGCACTCGGAGCGCGGCGCGCAGCTGTCTTCGGTCCATCGAACCCTCTCTTCATCCTGGAGCCCGTCACCCTCCCGATGTAGTGAAGGTAGCCCAACTGGCCGTGGTCGTGCCCCAACGGTTCGTTGCCCGGACCTTGACCCACCACATCGTACCACCAGCCAAGCCGGTCGCGTCGGTGGCGATTGGGGTGAGCACGGCCCCGAACCCGGCATCGATCGGGGTCGATGGAAAGACCGTGAACGACTCCAGGTTGGGCGCCGGCGAGACGAGGAATTCCACAATCGTCGGGTCGTTGAACGGATTGACCCGGGCGTTGAGTGTACCCCCGTCGCTCGCGATCGCCGTGACCGGATCGATGATCACCTGTGGCGGAAGGCCGTAGTACCACTGTACGGGCGCCGTGAAGGGAGAGCACCCTTCGGTGTTGCACGCTCGAATCCGGTATTGCAGGAGTCCAGTGGCGGGCGCGTCGTCGATGAACTGGGTGGCTCCCGCTCCGGGCGTCACCGTCGTGGGAGCCCCACCGTCGACCTGGATCTCGATCTCGAAGCCGGTCTCGTTGCTGCTGTTGTCGGTCCAGTCGAGCTGAATCCCACCACCGGGCGAGTTGCTCACCGTCAGGTCCGTCGGTGCCGTCGGAATCGGCGGTGGGGCGGGGGTCGTGAACGAAACCACGGCACCGTCGGTGGTTCCTTCCGCGTTGGTGGCGACAGCCCGCACGTAATACGTGGTACTCTCGACCAACCCCGTGATGGCCTCCGACACCGTCGACGGAGCACTGCCGGCCGGGAGGGTCGTGGTCGGAGTGGCGGTGGCGCCGCTCATGTTCGAAGTGGTGGCGACCAGGAACCAGACGTCGGCGGCGAGGCCCTGCGGGTCGATGAAGGCCTGCAGGGTCGCCGACGACGCGAGGACGTCGATCGGGGGCAGCGTGGTCAGAGTGGGGCCCGTGCTCGGCACCACGATCGTGACCGGCGACGACCACGGGGAGCATCCCACCGCGTTGCACGACCGGATGCGGTACCGAAGGGTGCCGGAGGGTGCCGCGTTGTCGACGAGCAGCTCGGCCCCGGCCGCGGCCGTGAGGGTTTCGGTCTGCCCTCCCGGCACCTCTTCACGCTCGACCTCGAAGCCGGTCTCGTCTCCGCTCTGGTCGATCCAGGTGAGGCGGACGCCCCCGTTGAGTCCCAGCGTCGCCGAGAAGCCGGTCGGGGCGGCGGGCACGGTGCCCGTCATGAAGGCGACGACGTTGCCCTCGGTGGTTCCGGCTTCGTTGATGCCGGTCGCGCGCACGTAGTAGGTCGTGTTGGCGACGAGCCCCGTCAAAGGGCGCGACACCGAGGCACTCGACGACGACGACGGTACGAAGAGGGCGGAGGTCTGGGTCGCGCCGGCCAGTGACATGTCGGTCCCGTACTCGAAGCGAACCGTCGTGTTGTAGCCTCGAGATTCGATGTTCGCCCGAAGGGTCGCGGTCGTGAGTCCAACGGGGCTGGGGGCCAGCGTGGTCACGCCCGGTCCGATGAAGACCGGATTGAAGAGGGCCGGGCTCGACCACGCCGAGCATCCGTTCGCGTTGCAGGCGCGCACCCGGTACTCGAGCGCCACATCGGGGGCCGAGGTGTCGCTGTAGGACTGCGCATTGGCGCCGGGGGAGGCGATCATCGTCCAGGTGGTCGTGCCGGCTTCGCGCCGCTCGATCTCGAAGCGGGTCTCCGAGGTGCTGTTGTCGGTCCAGGTGAGGCCGACGCCGCTCGGGGCAGGATCGGCCGCCAGGCCGCTCGGGGCCTCCGGGGCGTCGAGGGTTGTGAACGAGATGATCTCGCCCTCGGTGCGGCCCTGGGCGTTTTCGGCCACGACGCGCACGTAATAGGTCGTGTTGTCGAGGAGGCCCGCCAGCAGCTCGCTGATATCGGTCGGGCCGGCCCCTCCGCTCAGGGTGATCGCGATCGTCTCGGTCGCGCCCGACAGCGTGGGATCGGTGCCGTACTCGAACCACACGGTGGTGGTCAGGCCCCGCGGATCGACGTTCGCGGTGACGGTCGCCCCGTCGACGGTGATCCCCTCGGTGCGCGGCTCTGAGACGCCGGGTGTGGGATCACGCACCGTGATGATCGTCGTCGCCGACACACCCTCGTGCGTGGCGGTCACCTCGGCGTTACCGACCCTGATGGCCGTGACCGTGCCGGCGTCGTCGACCGTTGCGACGGCCGCGTCCGACGAGGCCCACTCCACGGTTCGATCCGTGACCGGGCTCCCCCCCGCATCGAACAACATCACCTCGACGTCGACGGACTGCCCGGGCGACAACGTGGCCGACGACGGGTCCACCTCGGCTGAAACGACGACCGCACGGACGTCGGCGTCGACGTCGACCTCCTGCCCCTCGTAGATCGCCCGGAGCGAGCCCTCACCATCGGCGATCGCCCGTGCCTGGTAGCCGCCACCCGGCACCGGCTCGACCGTCAGGATCGTCGGGCTGCGTGACTCCCACTCGAGCTCGGCGCCCGGGATGGGGTCGCCGGTGGCGAACAGCACGGCCCCTTCGAGGGGGAAGGTCTCACCGAACACGGTGAAGAGCGGAATCTCGGGAACGTCCAAAGACGTTGGAACCGCGGTCATACCGATGGTGACATCGGTCGACCGGCCAGGTACGAGGGACGCGTCGGACGAACCCATGAACAGCTCGGCATCGCCCTGACGCAGCTCGATCTCGACCCTCCCGTTGACCGAACCCTGGTCGAGATCGACCTCGATGGGCGTCCGGATCTGGCCGCCCTGTGCCGCGACCGGGATCGATTCCGAGAACAGGGATCGTCCCGACCCGCGGTCCTCGATGCGGACCATGATGTTGTCGGCCTTGTCGAAGGCCGCGGTGGCCCCGTCGGCCTGCTGCGCCGTGATCGCGATTCGGACCGAGCCCGCCGACGCCGGCTCGTGAAAGAACCCGTCGGAACAGGCCGAAAGGCCGACCGCCAGGGCGGCGGCCGTCCACATCTTGTGCATTCGGCGAACCTCGATCATGAACTGCCTCCAAAACGCAGCGCCAAACCAAGCTCGAGACCGGAGAAGCCCGTCTCGACCCCTTCCCGCACCTCCATATTCCCGATGTGGGCGCGAATCGACGGAACCCACGTCGTCGCCCCGGCGGGAATCTCGGCGTCGATGCCCACACCGACGTCGTACCCTTGTTCGATACCGTCTTCGCGGCGGAACAGCCGTCCCTCGAGTCGCGGCTGAAGGATCCACGAACCGACCCGGCTCCGAATGCCACCCCCGCCCAGCAACAGGTCCTGCGGTGCCAGCGTCCCCTCGGACGAGAGGAACTGGCCCTGCTCGCGACTGTGCCAGATGCCGTAGATGAGCCCCGTCGAACGCGCGCCCACGGGGAAGCCGAGACTACCGAGGAATTCCAGACGGTTCCCGGCCCGGAACAGGTTGGCGTCGTCGGCGGCGTCGTCTTCGTGGCGATAGTAGGTGGCTCTCAGCGCGCCCTTCGTGGCAGCTCCGAGCGTACCGTCGATCGCCGCGGCCACTCGAAGCACGTTGCCCGGGCGGTAGGCGAAGGTGAGGTCCTGGACCGGTGTGAATTCACGCCGTACGAGGTACGACGCCGACACACCCACCCCGAGTCCGCCCACGGCATGCGCCGTGGACATCGATACGCCGGCTCCGCCGCCCGTGCCCCAATTCGAGATCGCGAAGGGGAGCAGCTCCGACGCCACCGCCCCCGCCACGCGTGATTCATCGAGGGTCTGATTGTCGAGGCCAGTGGGAAGGAGCACGATGGCCGAGACGCTCGTCGCTCCGCCGCGACCGGCCACGTTGAGGGCGATCTGGGTGTCGGTGAGCCCGCTGATGTCGAATTCGCCGCGCTCCGGGTCGACGAGTTGCCCCTGGGCATACGTGCCGGCCACCGACAACGAGATCCGCGGGTTGAACTGGACGAGACCCGAAAACGGGAAGGCCGTGAGCGAGATGCTCTCGACCGATGCCGCATCGACCTCGTCGAAGGAGTAGTTCTGGTAGAGGATACCGCCGCCGACCTGAGTGGTCTGGGCCGCCAACGGCACCGCCGACGCGAGCGCCGCGATCAGGGGCGCCGCCTTCGCCACGCGCCTCACTGTCCGCCTCCGGGCCGCGGAATCACGATGATCACGGTACCGGTCGTCGGCGAGATCCGCTCGTCGTCGACGACCTCCGTGTACGGATCGCGTCCACCGACGTCGGGAATGATTCCCTCGATCGGGAGATAGGTGCCTCGGCGATCGAGCCAGGCCTCCCAGGGATCCGGGCGGATCAGCTCGCCGCCCAGCCCCGCGAACTCGTCGGGGTCGTCATCCTCGGCCTCCTCCAGCGCGGTCGCCTCGCGGAGCGCGACCTCGGCATCCGTGAACTGTGGATCCAGGGTGATCGCGGTTTCGAACTGCTCCCGGGCCTCCGAGAAGCGGCCGGCGTCCTGTGCCTCCAGGCCGAGGCCGAAGGCCAGCAGCGCCTGCAGATTGGCGGTACGGTTGCGACCGACGCGCTCACGCTCCGCGGCGGTCAACTCGATGCCCATGGCGCCGAAGAGACCGATGACCAGGCGCCCCTCGACCTCGAAGAAGCGATCGAGTTGATCGGCCTCCTCGACGCGAGGGAGGTCATCGGAGCCGAACTGTGAAATCAGGGCTTCGATGTCGATGCTCGCTGCATCTCCTCCGACCTGTCCCTGCACCACCCGCTCGGCTCGCAGGAGTCGGCCTGCGCGGACGGCCGTCTCCGGGTCGATCAGCCCTTGCGCCGACAGTGTGATTTCATCGGCGATCAGCTGCGCCTCGAGGCGCTCGAGTACGCTCAGACGCTCGGTCGCGGCCATGTCGGTCACGACCATGTGGGTGAGGGCCCGACCCAGTGGCTGGTTCCCCGATGCCGAGCCCGTATAGACGAAGGGAAAGATGGCGACCGACCCCGAGACCCGATCGCCGGTCAACTCGTCTTCGCCGTCGAGGGCCGCCTGGACACTCTCTTCCAGCATCCGGCGCCGCAGCACGGTGACCCGGTCGCGCACGTCGTCGACCAGTGGCTCGACCCCGTCGAGCGTGAGGAACCTCTCGTAGCTCGCGAGGGCCGCCGCGTAGTCGCCCTCCTCTTCGAGCATCACGCCCAGGAGGTGTACGTTCGGGGCGTGGTCCGGGGATCGTGCGAGGGCGGCATCCACTACGCCCCGCGCTTCGGCGGTCTCGCGTCCGGCGCGCAGAGACGAGGCGAGTCGCCACGACAGGTCGGCGTTGTTCGGGTCGGCCGCGAGCGCCACACGGAGTTGTGGGGCGGTCTCCGGGGCGGGCACCGGGACCCCCACCTGAGGTAGTCCACACCCACCGGTCAGGCAGGCGGCGGCGAGCGCGAGCGCGCGCGCAGAGCGGGGAAGTGGCATGGTCCTGCCGTGATTGTGGGGTGGATGGGGGCTGCAAGATAGGTCGTTACACGACGGTCCGGCAATGCAAAGGCGTTTCCATAAGTGGCGCTCAGCCTGTCGGTTTCGAGGGACCCCGGACTATGTTTCGTGTAGAACCACCGGTCGGGCTGCTCTCAATTCTGGAGGATCCATGGTTCGCCGTTTCATGTCGGCCCTCGTGCTGGGATGCCTCGTGCTCGTCCCCGGACAGGGCCTCGCTCAGGCCGAAACCGACACGCGTCCGGGGGTGGCCGTCATGCGGTTCGAGAATGCCGGGTCCCACGGTGGCAATGCCGAGAGCGAGAACTTCGAGGCTCTCGAGGTCGGGCTCCAGGTGATGCTGAACACCGAGCTGAGCCAGAATTCCGCTCTGCGGATCGTGGAGCGTGCCGATGTGGAAGCGCTGTTGCGCGAGCAGGAGCTCGCCACGGAAGGGCGGGTCGACGCTTCACAGGCCGCGAGCATCGGGCGACTGGTCGGTGCGCGCTACATGGTGCTGGGCAGCTTCGTCGACATCTTCGAGCAGGTACGCATGGACGCGCGGATCGTAGACGTCGAGACGGGCGAACTGTTGCGCGCGAGAGGCGTCCAGGACCGACGCGAAGAGATCTACTCCATCCTCCTGGAGTTGTCTCAGGCGATCACCGAGGGCCTCGAGCTCCCCGAACTCGATCCCCAGGTGGCCGAGGAGCGACGCGACAGGGAGGTGCCGGCCGAGGCGGTTTCGCTCTACTCCCGGGCTCTGGTCCTCGAAGACCTCGGGCGCACGGCTCAGGCGCGGGAACTCCTGCAACGGGTCGCCGACGATTTTCCGGACTACGTCGAAGCTCAGGAGCGTCTGGAGCAGCTCCCCACCGGCTAGTGTCCCGTTTGAGAAGTCCGATGCGTACCTCCTCGAATACCCTCGGGACTCTTCAAACGGGACACTAGTGTAGTGTCGCCAAAGTCTGGTGACCGCCGAGGGTGCGGAGGCGCCGCGGGGGCGAGG
>JANQNV010000210.1 GCA_028279425.1 Longimicrobiales bacterium
CGACCCTCGACCTGGGGATCGACTTCGGACCCGTCGACCGCGTGATCCAGGTGGGCAGCCCCAAGGGCGTAGGTCGGCTCCTACAGCGGGCCGGTCGGAGTGGGCACACGCCCGATGGGGCCAGTCGCATCCTCTGCGTGCCTACCCAGGCCATCGACATCGCCGAATTCGCCGCGGCACGCCGCGCGATCCGGAGAGGAACCGTGGAGGCCCGGCAACGGCTCGAGGCCCCGCTCGACGTCCTCGCACAGCACCTCGTCACCCTCGCCCTCGGCGGCGGCTTCGACGCCCCGGCGCTCCTCCGCGAGGTCCGTACGGCCCACGCATACCGCGACCTCACGAATGAGGCGTGGAGGTGGTGTCTGGACTTCGTGACCAATGGGGGACCCGCTCTCCGCGCCTACCCGCGATATGCTCGGGTGCAGAGAAACGGGGATCACTTCGTCGCTTCGAACGACCGGACGATCCAGCGCACCCACCGGCTCTCGATCGGGACGATCACCAGCGCCGGCCACATCGACGTGCGGTGGCTCAAGGGCGGACGGCTGGGATCGGTGGAGGAGTCCTTCCTGGCCCGGCTGGCCCCCGGCGACGTCTTCACCTTCGCGGGGCGCCGACTCGAGCTGGTGCGTGTACGTGACATGGTCGCGTGGGTGCGAGCCGCGAGGCGCTCGGCCGGCTCGGTCGTTCCGCGTTGGGCGGGAGGGCGCATGCCGATCTCGTCCGAACTCGGCGCCGCCGTGATGGAGGTGCTGGAAGACCCCGGAGCCGATCCCGAGGCCTCCGCGCTGGCGCCGCTCATCGAACTCCAACGGGCCTGGGCGCACCTCCCTGCGGCCGACGAATTGCTGGTCGAACGCACGCGCACTCGTGAAGGTCACCACCTCTTCCTTCACGGGTTCCTCGGCCGCCGTGTGCACGATGGCCTCGCCGCGCTCCTCGCCCACCGCCTCGCGCGTCACCGGCCGGCGACCATCCAGCTGTCGGCCACCGACCATGGCATCGAACTGTTGTGCGCGCAGGAGTTACCGGTAGAAGAGGTGGGGTGGGGAAGGCTCCTGTCGCAGCAAGATCTGATTCCGGATCTCATGAACGCCTTCAACGAGGCCGAACTGGGCAAGCGGCGTTTTCGGGAAGTCGCACGCGTGTCGGGTCTCGTCCACGAGGGCTTCCCGGGTCGCACCAAGTCCACGCGGCAGCTTCAGGCGTCGAGCGGTCTGATCTGGGACGTGCTGGTGCGATACGACCCGGAGAACCGCCTGGTCGACCAGGCCAATCGCGAGGTGCTCGAGCGGGATGTCGACGTGCACATGCTTCGCCGCGGGCTCGACGCTCTCGTGCGGCGGCAGAAGGTGGAGGTCTCTCCCCCTCGACTCACTCCCCTGGCCTTTCCGATCTGGGCCGAGAGGATCCAGGCGTCGGTATCGTCGGAGAGCTGGCTCGATCGCGTCCGGAGAATGGCCGAGCGACTCGAAAGGGTTGCGACGGGCGAGCGCGGAGGGGAGGCCGCGTGAGTATCGTCGACGTTCCTGGCGCACGACTCGAGCTACTCCCGGAGCGCGCGGTGTGGTGGGGTGACGCGGCGACGTTGTTCGTCGCCGATGTCCACGTCGGGAAAGACGAGGCCCTGCGAGCGGGGGGAATCGGCCTCCCTCCGGGTTCGACCGAGGCCGATCTCGACCGCCTGACTCGCGTTGCCCGGCGTACGGGGGCCCGGCGTCTGGTGATCCTGGGCGACTTCCTGCACGCCCGCTCTTCGCGATCCGACGCGATCCTGCGCCTCCTCGGGCGCTGGCGACGGGCCCTGGGTAGGCTGGGAGTCGTCCTGGTGCGGGGGAATCACGATCGCTCCGCGGGTGACCCTCCGCGGGAACTCGACTTCGAGATGGTCGACAACGGGACGGTGCTCGGCCCCTTCCACCTCCATCACGAGCCACCCCTCCCCCGATCCGAGCCCCCCCAACCGACGGCCGCCTACGCGTTGGCCGGTCACCTCCACCCGGCCGTGCGGCTTCGCGGAGACGCCGCCGACCGCATGAAGCTACCCGCCTTCATCGAGCGATCAGGTGCGATGGGTGCACGATGCCTCGTGCTCCCCGCGTTCTCGACCTTCACCGGCGGTGTCGTGGTTCGCCCCGAGCGGACCGACCGGGTGTGGGTCGTCGGCGACGGGCGGGTCGTGGCGCTGGGCTGAGCCCCTCCTCCGCCTCGGCTCTCCGGGGCCGCCCTGCTATACTTGCCGTTGGTCGCGAAGTCGAGCAGCCCCCTCCTCCCCCGATCCCGACATCCCCTGACATGCCTCGTTTCCTCCACGTCGTCGGTGCCCGTCCGAACTTCATGAAGATCGCGCCTCTCCTTCGTGAGATGGACGGTCGGGGGTGGGACAATACGCTCGTCCACACCGGCCAACACTACGACGAGGACATGAGCGCCTCGTTCTTCCACGACCTCGACATCCGGGCTCCCGACGTGAACCTCGGGGTGGGATCGGGCACGCACGCGACCCAGACGGCGGCGGTACTGACCGGTATGGAGCGCGTCCTCGAAGACGTTCGCCCCGACCTCCTGATCGTCGTGGGTGATGTCAATTCGACGATCGCCGCCGCGCTGGCTGCCGTGAAGCTCCACATTCCGGTCGCACACGTCGAGGCGGGCCTGCGCTCGGGCGACCGACGGATGCCCGAAGAGATCAACCGGATCCTCACGGATCAGCTCTCGGCACTCTGCCTCACTCCGAGCAGAGACGGCGACGAAAACCTCCTGCGGGAGGGGATCGGAGAGGACCGAATCCGGTTCGTGGGCAACATCATGATCGACTCGCTTCACTACTCCGTGCATCGAGCCGACAAGGCCGGTACCCTGGCCCGGTACGGGGTCTCGCGTGGGGAGTACGGCCTGGTCACCCTGCACCGCCCCTCCAACGTCGACCACGCCGGGACGCTCTCCGGGATCCTCGACGCTCTCGAACGGATCGCCGAGGACCTGCCGCTCCTTTTTCCGGCGCATCCCCGAACGAAGGCCCGACTCGAGGCCCTCGGGCGCCCGCTTCAGCACGTGCGCCTGCTCGACCCCTTCACCTACCTCGAGATGGTGGCCCTGCTCGAGGGCGCTGCAGTGGTCCTCACCGACTCCGGCGGCCTTCAGGAGGAGTCGACCGCATTGGGCGTCCCGTGCCTCACCCTACGATCCACCACGGAACGGCCGATCACGATCACGCAGGGCACGAACGTCCTGGTTCCGGACCGCAGTACGGCCGCGATCCTCGACGCCTTCGCGTCGCAGAGGAACGCAGGCGAAGGGGCGACTCTCCCGGACGGTTGGGACGGTCGCACGGCGGGCCGGATCGCCGATGTGTTCGCCGAATGGCTTCAGGGAGACCGAGCGGTCTAGTCGAACGTCCACACACCTTCCTCACGAGACCTCCCCCCCATGTCGAGTGACCCCGGTAGACCGAGGACGATTCTCCTCGTGGCCCCGCTGTTCGCCCCGGAAAACGCGGCGGGCACGTACCGCTCCCTCTATCTGGCGCGGAACCTCGAGGCTCACGGCTTCGATGTGCGTGTCCTGACGCGCCGAATCGACGAAATCGACCGTCGCAACCCAGCACTGCTCGATGTCTTTCCCGACGGCGAACGGGTGCTGCGGGTCGCGTCGGACCGGTCGCTCAACGACGTGTATCTGGCGCTTCGCCGACTCGTTCCGTCGCGCGCGGCGACCGAGCCCGAGGTGGAAGATGCAGCGACCTCCGCGACGGCGGCCACCACTCCCTCGCCCCCCGACGGGCACACGGAGCGCGAGGTCGATTCCGGCTTCCGTCGACTGTTGTCGGAGGGGCTCGTGTTTCCCGACGAGTTCGTCGGATGGGCGCGGGCGGCGCGGCGGGAGGGAGCCGCTTGGCTTCAGGGCCATCCACCCGACCTCGTATTCGTGACGGGACCTCCGTTTTCGGGTTTCGAGGTGGCAACCTCGCTGGCGACGCGTTTCCAGGCCCCGTTGGTCGTCGACTTCCGCGATCCGTGGGGACCGGGCACCGGGTCCGTCCAACGCTACTACCACCCTCACTGGGAGTCCCGGAGCCTCGCACTCGAGCGCGGGGCCATGGACCAGGCGAAGCTGATTCTCTTCAACAGCCCCGGGATGGCAAGCTACACGGCCGAGCGTTTCCCGAAATTGGCACCCCGAATGCGGATGATCCTGAACGGGAGCGAAGCGCCGCGTTGCGAGTCCGACGAGACGATTTCGCCCGAGACGCCGCTGCGGTTCTCTCACATCGGGGTGCTGTACGCCGGTCGCCATCTGCGCGCGCTCGTACATGCGCTCGACCAGGGAGCGAAGGAGGGCCGGGCGGGCGCAGGTCTGGTGGTCGAACAGATCGGCGACGAGGCCCCGCACGAGCTTCTCGCCGCCGACCTCACCGACGCCCCCGAGGTCGTCGTGCGCCAGGTCGGTGAAGTCTCCAGGGCCGAAGCACTCGAGCGCGCTCAAGCACCCGGTGTGCTCGTGGTCGTGCAGGCCGCGCCGGAGCGCGACCAGATCCCCTCGAAGGTGTTCGACTATCTCGCGACCGGAAACCCCGTGGTGGTGGTCTCGCCCGAGGCCAGCGCGGTCTGGGAGATGATGCGTCCCTACGAACGGTGCATCCGGATCGACCTCGAGCCGTCGTCGGACAACGTCACGAAGGTGGCCGGACTCCTCGACCGCTGGCGGTCGGGCGACCTCCGCCGCGTGCGGGCCGTGGAAGACACCGAGCACCTCACGCGTCGAGCGACCGGGCGTGAGATGGTGGAGGCCCTTTCGGCGGTGATCTCCGACCCCGGCGACTCGCCGCGGCCCTGACTCGCACCGCCCGCGGCTCACCCTCTCGCAGGATCGGCGCGTAGACCCGGCGGGGGCACGCGTTCGGCCGGAGGTTCATTCGGCCTTCAATGCACGCATGGGGTCCGAACGGGCCGCGCGACGGGCCGGAAGGTAGACGGCCAGCGCCGAGACCCCGATGAGGATCAGCGGTACCGTCGTGAAGGCGATCGGGTCCACGGGCGCGACATCGTAGAGCAACCCCCGCAGCAGGCGGGCGGTGGCGAGCGCGCCCACCAGTCCAATCGCCGTCCCGACGAGCGCGAGACGCATCCCCTCGTTCAGGACGAGGCGCATGACCTGTTCCCGGTCGGCACCCAGGGCGATCCGGATTCCCAGCTCCCGTCGCCTCTGCGACACGGAATAGGCCATCACTCCGTAGATGCCGACGGCAGCCAGGGTCAGGCCGAGGACGCCGAAGAGACCGAGCACCGACCCTCCGAGCCGAGCCGGAAGAAGGGCGACCCCCATGTGGTCGTCCATGGTGCGCACGTCGTACAACGGCATGTCGGGGTCGATCTGCCGCACCGCTCGCTGAATGACCTGCAGGGCGCCTCGGGGGTCGACGGGCGCCCGCGCCACGACCGTCATGTCGGCGTTGAACCGTTCATGATGCGAGATGTACATGAACTCGGCCGGAGCCTCCCCGAGGCTGTTGTATTTGCCGGTCTCGACCACGCCCACGACCTCGCGTTCGGCGCCGGCCGTCTCGACGATCTTCCCCAGAGCCGACTGCCCCGGCCAGAAGCGATCGGCGAATCGTTGGTTCACCACGATCACCGGGGGGCCGTCTCCGTCGTCGGCGCGCTCGAGGGTGCGCCCCTCGAGAAGCTCGATCCCCATGGTCTCGAAATACCCCTCCGAGACATAGGTGTAGAACAGGCTGTTCCGCTCGCCCTCGGCGAACTCGTAGCCCGGGATCGCGACACCCCGATCGCTCGACCCGATGCTGAGCGGCGCACGGTAGACCAACGCGGCCCGGGACACCTCGGGGGCGCTCGCGACGTTCTCCAGAAGACGATCGAAGAAGGCGGCGGTCGCGGGCTCGTCGTATCCCTGGAGCGCCGGATCGAGCGACGCCATCACCAGGCTCTCGGGCGCCTCGAAGCCGGGGTCGATGCGCATGGCACCCTGCAAGCTCCGGAGGAACAAGCCCGAACTGATCAGGAGCAGGAGCGACAGCGCCATCTGCGCGACGACGAGCATCCCGCTCACGCGCGAGCGTCCGGCCCGGTCCGAAGCCGCACCCTTGATCGCCGACACGGTGCTGGCCTGTGCCGATTGGAGGGCGGGAGCCAGACCGAACACGACTCCGGCCAGGACGGATACCGCCAGGGTGAACCAGAGCACGGACCCGTCGATCGACACGTCCATCGCCCACGGACCGTCGATCGGCGGCCGCACGTTTTCCAGAAGACGGGTGGCGAGGCGCGCGAGGCCGAGTCCGGCGACTCCCGCGATCATGCTGAACACCAGACTCTCCGTGAGGAGTTGCCGCACGATACGGCCGCGCCCGGCGCCGAGGCTCAGTCGCACGCCCATTTCGCCGCGCCGGTCCCGAGCGCGCGCCAGGAACAGGTTGGCCACGTTGACGCAGGCGATGAGGAGGAGAAGCCCGACGACGACCATCATCACCGCCGACATCCCGCGCTGCGCGGTGCCGAAGCTGGGATGCACTCCGGCGTCCCGACTCCGCACCATGCGAGTCCCCAACTGCCCCTCGTACGCGTCGGGGTACTCTTCCCGAAGCTGGGTCAGGATCGCGTCGAGCTGCTGCTGGGCCCGTTCGAGGCCCACCCCGTCGCGGAGTCTCCCGACGACGTCCATGGAGTTCCATCCGCGCTGCTCGAGCAATTCACTCCCGGGTACGATCGTCGCTTGCATCATCAACGGGACGTAGATGGGCACGGAAGCGTAGTTGACCGGCCCCCTGAAGTCGGGATCCGAGACACCGACCACCTCGAACGGCGCCCCGTTGACCGTGATGGTGCTCCCGACCACGGACGGGTCCGCACCGAAACGCGCCTCCCAGAAGCCGTGACCCAGAATCGCCACGGGGTGGCCGCCCGGGCCCCGGTCTTCGACTCCCGGGATGAAGGCTCTACCCAACGACGGGCGACTCCCGAACGTCTGGAAGAAGTTCGCGCTCACCACCATCCCGACGAGGCGCTCGCTGCGTTCGTCGGCCGACAACGACATGGGCGCGAAATTCCACAGGGCCAGGTCGTCGAACACGTCCGACGAGCGGTCTCGTAGATCCTGGTAGTGCGGCACCGAGTTCGATCCGAATTCGATGCCCGGCCACTCGCGATAGAGCTGAACGAGCTCGTCGGGGTCTTCTGCGCCCGAAACCGGCCGGAGGAGGATACCACTCACGGCGGAGTAGGTCGCCGCATTGAGCCCGATGCCCAGCGCCAACGTCGTCACCGCCGCCACGGTGAAGACGGGGTTCTTGACGAGCATGCGCACGCTGTACTTCAGGTCTCGAAGCAGGTCCCCCATCATCCCCTCCAGGATCGTCGTTCGGGGTTGGTGCGCCATCGGGAGTGATCGCGCGAAGTCACGGAGTAGAAACACCACGAGGCGAAGCCCCCCCACCCCACCGCGGAACCGGGCTTCGGCTCGGCGATCATCGAAGGCGTCGAGGAGTTCGTCCTCGTATCTCGCCCGAAACGCGGCCGGGTACAGCCGGAGCAGAGCCCGATAGATCGATCGGACTCCGTCGGAGTGGCGGCCTCTCATCCGAGGCGCTCACGCGCCACCCGGGCCGCGCGCAGCAGCCTCGCCGACTCGGCGTCGAGCGCTGCCTTGCCGAGAGGAGTCAGCCGGTAGTAGCGCCGCCGCTTCGCATGGAGCCCCTTCTCGCCCGGATTGTCCGCCTCGCCGATGAGTTCGGCGAGCGCCAGGCGCTGAAGCGACCCGTAGAGCGTGCCGGGCCCCATGACGATCCGCCCGTCGGTGAGCTCCTCCACCTCCTGTGCGATGCCGTACCCGTGGCGGGGTCCGTTCGCCAGGGCGACGAGGACGTGGAAGGCAATCGGTGAAAGGGGGAGCACGTGGTCGAGGCGTTGATCCGGCATGTCGGTCGAGGCTTCGGCGAGAGCGACGGGCGGCAGCGGAGCGGTCGGGCGATACATCCGCGAACGATATACATCGCTTACGGATGTATGGGGCCCCAGGTTTCAGACCCCTTGACCACTCAACAATGGATATATCATACTGTGAGCGATCGTGATGTATTCCTGTGTGCCCCTCCCGGAGCCGATCGTGGACGTCGACGCCTTTCTTCCCCTCTCGCCCCGTGAGTTCCACATCCTCCTGGCTCTGGCTGGGGAACCACAAAACGGCTATCAGGTGGCTCGGATCGCCGAGGCGAACTCGCAGGGGTCGGTCCGCCTCAGTCCTGCCACGCAATACACGAACCTGCACCGCCTGGTGGAGCGCGGCCTCGTCGAGGAGGCCACCGATGCGATCGACCATCGGCCGGCGGGACGCCGGCAACGATACTGGACGCTGACCCCAACCGGTCTGGCCGTGCTCCGCGCCGAGGGGCATCGACTCGCGGCAGATGCCGCGCTCGTGGCCGCCCTCGATCAGGGGGGCGCTCGATGAGTGGCGAGCGATCTCCCTTCGTGACCCTCTTTCGATGGGGCCTGCGGCTTCTTCCACGGTGGTTCCGAGACCGCTTCGAAGACGACATGGTGGCCGACCTCGCCACCGGACTGGCCTCGGTGCGCACCGAGCGCGGCCGCCTCGGAGCGCTCGGCTACGCCCTCCGCGCATATCTCGACCTCGTTGGGGAGGCATGGGCCCTCCGAGGCCACGCGCCCGCGGCCCGGAACGCCTCCGCGGGTATCTCGCCGCAGAGCCGCGGGCGCCTCTGGATCGACGACCTGCGCTTCGCCTTCCGGAGTCTGCGGCGCGCGCCCGGGTGGACGGGGGCCTCGTTGGTGATCTTGACCCTCGGAATCGGCGGCACCGCCTCCGTGTTCACCGTTTTGAACGCGGTCCTCATTCGCCCGCTGCCCTTCGATGATCCGGAGCGACTGGTCTCCATCTGGAGCGTCAACACCGCGCAGGAACTGACCGACGGGTCGTCGTGGGAGAATGCCCGGGATTGGGTCGACCGGGCGCATTCCCTCGACGACGTCGCGCTGATCTTCCGACCGGAGTTCACCAACGCCACCGTCGGCGACGGGGGCGACCCCCAGCGGCTCCAGATCGGGCTCGTCACGGCCAACTTCTTCGAGCTTCTCGGGATTCGCGCCATCGCAGGTCGGGTGTTCCGCTCCGCCGATCGCGACGAGGATCCGCGGATCGCCGTGATCACCACCGGATTGTGGGCCGAGCGCTACGGCAACGACCCGGCCGTGATCGGCTCGACGATCACCATCGCCGGGGGCGAGACGCGCGTCGTGGGCGTCGTACCCTCCGGCATGGCCATTCCCCGCAAGGACACGCAGGTCTTCGAGCTCCTCGATCCCCGGCCCACCGACGGGCGGAGCCGACGGCACTCCGACGCATACTGGGTGCTCGGGCGCCTCTCGCCGGGATCCACCGTGGCGGAGGCCGCAGCCGAGGTGGACCGGGTGGCCGGTGCGCTGGCGCGTGACTACCCGGAGGCGAACGCCGGTCGCGGGGTCCGGGTGACCCCGCTCCGTGCCGAGATCGTCGGAGATCGGGTGCCGATGCTGTTGTGGACACTGCTGGGGTCGATGGCGCTCGTTCTCGCCATCGGGGGCACGAACGCCGCGGGAC
>JANQNV010000223.1 GCA_028279425.1 Longimicrobiales bacterium
TCTCGCGCCCAGACTTGGGCCGGGCCACCGAGATCCCCGTCGACGCCGACGGCGGCTTCGGCGGCCCGGACGGAGCGTTGCTGCCGATGACCGACGCCCCCGCGATCCGGGTGCAGACGACCGACCTTGCGGGCAATCTCAGCCCCCCGGTCACCGTCCGGAACGTCGAGTGGACCGCGACCTTCGGCAACGCCGAGGAGAACGGCACGCTCGCCAACCCCCATCGGTTGGGCATCATTCGCGCCGCTGCCGACAGCCTCGACCAAAACCCGGGTCCTCGCGGGAGCGCCCCCACCCAGGCCCAGCTCAACGCGGTGGCGGCGCTCGATGACGCGCAGGTCGAGGTACGGTCGGCCGCGGCTTGGCGCCGCACGGGCACGATCCCCACGGGCCGCGCGCGCTTCGGGATGGCCTACGACTCGGCCCGGGATCGCGTCGTCGTCTTCGGCGGCCGATGGGATACGGGAGTCGGCTTCCAGCTGTTCGATAGCGTCACCGAACAGAGCCGCTTGGGCTGGTTGCCGGTGTTATCGGACACCACGGGGCCCCAGACCCGATACGGACTCGCGATGGTCTACGACCCCGTGCGCGGGCGCTCCGTCGTCTTCGGAGGATGCACCGGTGGCAATCTACCCACCGACGAAACGTGGGAGTGGGACGGACGGTCCTGGAGCCAGCGACAAGCGAACCCCCGGCCCCCGGCGGTCGGCGATCCCGGCGCTGCGTTCGACGTGGAGCGCGGTCGGATGGTCGTTTTCGGGGGCTCGACCACGGGCTGCTTCAGCGGTACGCCATCCGTCGTCGACGATACTTGGGTCTGGACGGGCACCACCTGGATCCTGGCCAACCCCGCCGACCGCCCCCCGGGCCGACGGTTGCCGGCGATGGTCTACGACGAGGCCCAGCGGCGGATCCTCATGCACGGTGGAGAAACCGAATCCGGCGTCCTCGGTGACCTTTGGCAGTTTGACGGCTCCACCTGGAGCCCGGTGGCCACCTCCGCGCCCCGCCCCTCGGCGCGCGCCGGCCACGCGATGGCCTACAATCCGGACTCGGGCGAGGTCGTCCTATTCGGAGGCGAGTCGAGCGGGGGCAACGGCCTGAACGACACCTGGGTCCTCGAGGGCACGACCTGGAG
>JANQNV010000232.1 GCA_028279425.1 Longimicrobiales bacterium
GCACCACCCGGCGGTTCTGCTGACGTCCGGCCTCCGACCCGTTGTCGGCGACGGGTTCGGCCTCCCCCTTGCCGACGGCGTTCAGCCGGCCTTCGTCGATGCCCTGGTCGACCAGGTACGCCACGACGGCCTGCGCGCGGCGTTCCGACAGCTCCTGATTGTAGTCCTCCTCACCCGCGGAATCGGTGTGTCCCTCGATCGTCAGCCGCAGATCCTCGTGCTGCGCGAGGGTGCCGCGGATCGACTCCAGGGTGGGCGTCGACTCCGGGCGCAGCCGGTCGCTGTTGAAGTCGAACAGGATGCCGCGGGTGGTGAACGAGCCGGTTTCGGTGAGGGCGTCGTAGAGCGGGTCGCCGTGGATC
Source organism: Longimicrobiales bacterium (assembly GCA_028279425.1). Lineage (GTDB taxonomy): Bacteria > Gemmatimonadota > Gemmatimonadetes > Longimicrobiales > Gaopeijiaceae > Gaopeijia. Next base: position 363 of record JANQNV010000232.1, read on the forward strand.
GCGACGACCAGGTTGGAGAGGTAGGCGCGCCGGTCGTTGTTGGCGGGGACCCGGATCTCGAGCACGTCGGAGCGGGCGAAGTCGGCGTTCGGTACCTGCGCCACCCGGTCGGTCCCGGCATAGAGGATCGCGTAGTCCGGCACGTCGGCGTCGCCGTCGACCTGAAACTTGAAGGGGATCATCTCGGTGGCGATGTGCCACAAGCCGTCCTGACCCGACACCTGGGCTCCAGCCTTGGCGATCCCGGAGTTCTGCCAGAGGTTCAGGTAGTGGTGCGGGAACGAGGCCGCGTTGCCCGAATCGTGGCGACCGGTGAAGAGGATCATGCCCATGTTCGGCGCCGGCGCCTGGAACTCGAACTCCACCGTGAAGTCGTCGGGCAGTTCGCGGGGCAGGGGTATGTAGAAGGTGGTGGCCGAACTGAACTCCAGCACCTTGCGGCCGTCCTTTTCGACCACCTGCATGTTGCCGCGTTCGTATTCGATCTGGCGTGCGGGGATCCGGCCGATGGGTTCGTTGGTGAGGTCGAGCGCGTAGATCACCTCGCTCCCCGGCACGAAGTCGTAGTTGCGCCATACCTCGCTGCCCGGCTCTTCGCCCATGCGGGCAGCGTCTTCGGGGTCGGTGATCGGCTGGCCGTCTTCATCGACCACGATGTTGCCGTCGGCGTCTTCGAACACCGGGGTCTTGCCCTCGCGTCGCGCCTGCTCCGCGCACGCCTCGTCGCCCAGGGCGCAGCGCACGGCGTCGCGCACCTTGTCTTCGACGGCGTTGGTCACTTCGTCTTCGACCACCTGCCGCACCCGGTCACGCAGGCGTCCGAGCTGTCCCTCGACGGGTTGGGCGGGCAGCACCACGAAGAGCGCGAGAATGGCGAGGTGAATCGAGGATCGCACGAGCTTCATGGCCGGACTCCTGGATGAATACACTTCGACGTATCCGAGGCTACTCGGGGCCGTGCGAGGGGGGCATCGCCCGTTTGTGTGATCTTGCGCGAAATGGGCATTGGGGAGGTGGCGTGCGCTGGTTCGGCCCGTCACCTTGCCGGCCATGAACCGTGCGTGTGCAACGAATCCGCCCCGGGTGTCTGCGCTCGAGGTATGTGCGCTCGATCTACGCGCCCTCCGGCGGCGTGCGCTGCTCGCGGGCGTCCTGGTGGCGAGCGCCGCAGCCTCGCATGAGGCCCGGGCCGCCCAAACCACAGTCGAGCCCTCGCCCGACGCCCCGCCCGTGTTCGAGCCCGCGACCGCCCTCGAGGCGGTGCTGCCCCAGAGCTCCGTCTACGACATCCTCGAAGACACGGACGGGTTTCTCTGGTTCGCGACCCGCGAGGGGGTGGCCCGTTGGGACGGGCGCGTGGTCCGAGCGTGGCGCCACGACCCCTTCGACGAGGCGTCTCTACCCGGCAACGTGGTTCGGCAGCTCACCCAGGACGCCTCGGGCGATATCTGGCTCACGGCCGCCGACTACCTGGAGTTGCCGGCGGGCGTCGCGCGCATCCGCGCTCCTCGCTTCACCGAGGTCGAGCGATACGACCTACCGCGGGCGGCGATCGGCTTGGACACCGAGGGCCGCCCGATCGCCGTGACACCGGACTCCGTGTTGACCTTCGACCCCGTCGGCGGTCGTTTCGTACCCTGGCTCGCTCGATCCCTCCCCGACCACCCCGAGTCGGACCGGCGTCGGCCCCCCTACGTGATGACGAGCTCGTCGGACGAGCTGTGGATCTCGGGGGTCGCGGGGTTCGAGCGCTGCCGGCTGACCGAGGCTCCCGAGTGCGTGGTGGTGGCCGAGCGGACCGACGGGGGCGGACCGCTCCACGAGGGGCTCGACGGCTCCGTGTGGGTGGGCGTCGATCGGGGGATCGAGTGGGGCTTCGGTGGCGACGAGTTCGGTGGCGACCAGCCCGGCGAGACCGGCCCGCACCTCGTGGACCTGTCACCCGCGGGCCCGATCGCCTCGATCGTGCGGGACTCGGCGGGGGTGATGTGGGTCCTTTCCGAGAGCGGTGTCGATCGAGTGATCGAGGGCAAATGGATCAGCCGGTCTCCGCTCCCCGTGATCGGCGACCGCAATGCGATCGCCCCGATCGTCGCGCATGTCGATCGTGCGCAGAACGTCTGGATCGGCACCGTGTGGGGGGTGTTCGTGCATGCGCGGGCCCGCAAGCCGTTCTTGCATCTGGGGCACATCCCCCAGGATCCCACCTCACTCGCCTCGGCCCTGGTCTCCGCCCTCGAAGAAGACGTCGACGGGTCCATATGGATCGGAAGCATCGGTGGCGGGCTCAGCCACTGGGACCCGCGGTCGGGTCGGATCGAGCGCTTCGTCTACGGTCCCGATGATCCGGCCTCGATTCCGTCCGACATCATCTGGGACCTCGAGCGTGACGAAGAGGGCATCATCTGGGTCGGTACCTCCAACGGCCTCGCCCGGCCGAGCGGTGAGGGGCGCTTTCGCACGTTCCTGCCCGACCCCGCCGATCCACGCGCCACGCTGCGGCCCGGTCGCAACACGATCCAGGACCTCCAGATCGACTCAGGTGGACGCCTGTGGGCACACTGCCCCTCGGTGTGCGGCGACAGCTTGTCGTATTTCGATCGGAGCGAGAGTCGGTTCACCTCCCTGCAGGTGCCGGGTCTCGGCCAGGCCGGCTACTCGGGGGCCTCACCCGACGGACGGCTCTGGGTGGGGTCGCAAAACGGCATCTCGCTCGTCGACCCCGAGACCGAGACGGCGGAGCGGCTCGGGGGTGTCGACGACCTCGACGGCGCCCTCGCCTTCCACCTCGGTTCCACGGGCGACATGTGGGTCGGCTCCAACAGCGGGCTCTATCGGTTCGATGCAGAGGGCGAGCTGGTCGAACGGTTCACGACCGACGACGGTCTGCCGAGCAATGCCGTCTACGGGGTGCTCGAAGACGAGCGCCGCCGGCTCTGGATGTCGACCAATCGTGGGCTGGCGCTCCTCGATCTCGACGAACCCGAGGGCCAGCGCATCCGAGCGTACGACCGCACCATCGGGGTCGAAAACGTCGAGTTCAACCGCAACGCCTATCTGGAGGCGAGCAACGGTGTGATGTACTTCGGCGGGGACCGCGGGGTGACGTGGTTCCATCCGCGCGACATCGCCGACAACGGCTACGCCCCGCGCATCGTGGTCACGGGTCTGGAGCGACTGAACGAAGACGGACCCGAACACGAGTACCTCGGAGGTGACCTGCCCGCCGTGCTTCGACCGGGCGACGATACGTTCGCCTTCGAGTTCGCGGCGCTCAGCTACATCAACCCACACCGGAATCGCTTCCGCGTGCTGCTCGACGGCTTCGAAGAGCGCTGGCGTGAATTGGGTACCGAGGCGCGCGCCACCTACACCAACGTGCCTCCCGGCCGCTACACGTTTCGGGTGCAGGGATCCAACGAAGACGGGGTGTGGGGCCCCGAAGAGGCACGCCTCGATGTGGTGGTCGAGCCGTGGTTCTGGGAGACGCTCGTGTTCCGGCTCGGTGCTCTGGGACTTCTGGCCGGCGCCGCCGCGGCGGTGGCGGTGTTCGTGAGCCGGGCGCGCTATCGAACCCAGCTGGCCCAGCTCCGAGCCGAGCAGGCGTTGGACCGGGAGCGGGCGCGCCTGTCGCGCGACATGCACGACGAGGTCGGGGCGAGCCTGACCGAGATCGCGATCCTGAGTGAGGTGGCGCGGGCCGACGGGGCGGTGGGGGATCGGGGCCGCGATCGCCTGGCGCGCATCGGCGGCAAGTCGCGCCAGGCGCTCGACTCCATCTCGGGCATCATCTGGGCCATCGACCCTACCCGCGACCATGCGAGTGTGGGCCCGTACCTGCGCGAATACGCGAGCGAGGTGCTCGAGTCGGCCGACCTCTCGGCCACCTTCGAGTTTCCGCCGACCGCCTCGATGCCGGAGCTCACGGCCGACGTGCGCCGCACGCTGCGGCTCGTGCTCAAGGAGGCGCTGGCCAATGTGATTCGTCACGCCGAGGCCGAGCGGGTGCACGTCGCGCTGTCGATCGAGCCGGGGGGCAGCGGCACGATTCGCCTGAGGGTCTCCGACGACGGACGCGGCCTCGATCCCGAGCGGGTCGCTCGCCAGGGCGCTGGTCACGACGGACTGCGCAACATGCGCGAGCGGGCCGAGGCGGCCGGGGGGCGCTTCGAGGTGACGTCGCCGGCGGGCGGCGCCGGGACGCGCGTCGAGGTCGTACTTCCCCTCGGTGAGGTGTGGGTGCCGTGAGCGCCGCCCCCTCGCCCATTCGGGTCATGGTCGTCGAAGACATGGTCCACATACGCGAGGGGCTCGCGGCGTTGGTCGAGTCGGACTCCGGCTGCACCTGCGTGGGCGCCTTCGAGGCGGCCGAAGAGGCCATCAACCTGTTGTATGAGCACGACGTCGACGTGATGCTGATGGACATTCAGCTGCCCGGCATGTCGGGCATCGAGGCGGCCAAGGTGATCAAGGCTCGGTGGCCGTCGATGCAGATCATGATGTTGACCGTCTACCAGGACGACGACCGCATCTTCGAGTCGCTCGCCGCGGGCGCCACCGGGTACGTGCTCAAGACGACCCCGCCGGCCCGGCTACTGCGCGACATCGAACTGCTCCACTCCGGGGGATCACCGATGTCGAGCGCCATCGCGCGGCGCGTGGTCCAGACCTTCCACCAGCCGCGACGTTCGCCGGCCGAGGAGCACGGCCTGACCCCGCGTGAGGACGAGATCCTCGGCCTGCTGGCCGAGGGCTTTCGCTACCGCGAGATCGGCGAACGGCTGTTCATCAGCCTCGACACGGTGCGCACGCACATCCGCCACATCTACGAGAAGATGCAGGTACGTTCGCGCACCGAGGCCACGTTGAAGTATCTCGGACGCGACCCCGGGCGGGGCCCGGACGACGCGGCTTCTTGACCGTCTCCCCCACCGCACCCAACGTCCACGGCCGCTCGCTGCCCGCCTCCACAGACGGGCGCGCCTCCCTTCCTGCCCGGGCCCGTCGTGAAGGCTCCCGTCGTCAACGCTGCCCCCGACAACGCCTCGACCGGTGACGCTCGCGGGGCGGTGGCGGCCGGATACGGTCGCCTCCTGCGGCGACGCGCGGTGTTGCTCGTGGCGTTGGCCGCCGTGGCGATCGTCGGCTTCGCGCTCGACGTCATGACCGGGGCCGCCGCCATCTCCCCGTCGGTGATCGTGCAGGGCCTCCTCGATCGAGCGTCGCTGGAGCCCGCGCGCGCGTTCATCATCTGGGACGTGCGCATGCCGGCGGCCGTCGTCGCACTACTCGTGGGGGGCGCCCTCTCGCTCGCGGGCGCCGAGATGCAGACGGTGCTCAACAACCCGCTGGCGAGTCCGTTCACCCTCGGGGTCTCCGCCGCCGCCACCCTCGGTGCGGCTCTCGCGATCGCCGTCGGGTCGTCGTTGCCCTTCTTCGGTTCGAGTGGGGCCGTATCGGCCAACGCCTTCGTTTTCGCACTGGGCTCGGTGTTCCTGCTCCAGCTGCTGGCGAGCCTGCGGGGCTCCGGACCCGAGACGCTGGTGCTCTTCGGCATCGCGCTGGTGTTCGCCTTCAACGCCCTCGTGGGCGTGATCCAGTTCATCTCGAGTCAGGAGGCCATCCAGCAGCTGGTCTTCTGGAGCCTCGGCAGCCTCAGCGGGGCGAGCTGGTCGACCGTGCGGCTTCTGCTCATCGCGGTGGTGATCACCTTCCCGTTTTCGTATGCGGCGCGCTGGAAGATGACGGCGCTCGGCATGGGCGACGAGCGGGCGCGCAGCTTCGGTGTGGCGGTCAGGCGGCTGCGCTTCTTCAGCCTCGTGCGCGTGAGCTTCCTGGCGGCGGCGTCGGTGGCCGCGGTCGGCACGATCGGCTTCGTCGGTCTCGTCGGGCCCCACATCGCCCGCTTGATGGTGGGCGACGATCACCGCTTCCTGTTGCCGGCCAGCTTGCTGTCGGGTGCGATCGTGATGTCGCTCGCCTCGACGCTGAGCAAGGTGCTCGTGCCCGGGGCCGAATTGCCGGTGGGCATCGTGACGTCACTCGTGGGCGTACCGACGTTCCTCGCGCTCATCCTCGGCGGTCGAGGGCGGAGATGATGGACCGCGCGCGGCGAGGTGGCGGTGACGGGCATGGCGGCGACGAGGGACTCGTCCTGCGCGATGTCGTCGCGGGCTACGGACGCACCGACGTGGTCAAGGGGGTCGACCTCGGGCCCCTCGTTCCGGGCGAGGTGACGGCGCTGGTCGGGCCCAACGCGACGGGCAAGAGCACACTGCTGCGCTCGATCGCCGGCCTGGTGCGCACCTCCGGATCGATTCGACTCGACGGGGTCGAACTCGCGGGACGGCCGGTGCGGGAGGTGTCGCGGCGGGTGTCGTTCATGCCGCAAGACCCCCCCGGCCCCCTCGATATCTCCGTGCTCGAGAGCGTGCTGAGTGCGCTCCACGCGACGGGGGTGCGGTCGCTCGGCGGTGACGGTGGCAGTGGCGGCGAGCCCGGGTCGACCGCGAGCGACGCTGTGTCGGCCACCCCCCTCGAGCCCCGCGAGCGATGCTTCGCCGCGCTCGAACGTATCGGCATCCTGCACCTCGCCCTCGAGCCGTTGCGTCGCCTGTCGGGAGGGCAGCGCCAGCTCGTGGGGCTGGCCCAGACGCTCGTGCGTGCGCCGCGGCTCCTCCTCCTCGACGAGCCCACCAGCGCCCTCGATTTGCGCTTCCAGGTGGTGGTCATGAGCACGATCCGCGAACTGGCCCGCGAGGGGCGCATCGTCGTCATCGTGCTCCACGATCTCACCCTCGCGGCGCGCTGGTCGCAGCGCATCGCCCTCCTCGACGGTGGTCACCTCGTGGCTTCGGCCCCCCCCGCCGAGGCGCTCAACCCCGAGAGCCTGTTGCAGGTGTACGGGGTGGACGGGCGTGTGGAGCGCTGCTCGCAGGGCACACTCCAGGTGATCGTCGACGGCGCGCGGCAGGGCGCAGCCGGGGGGGCGGTCGGGGCAGCGGACGCGCCGCCGTGACGGAGACGGGCTGGACCCTCCCTGGGGTCGAGACGACGCGCATGACCTCCGAGGGTGGGGCGGCGTTCGAGGTGC
>JANQNV010000239.1 GCA_028279425.1 Longimicrobiales bacterium
AACCAGGAGCGGGCGCTCCAGACGATGGCGAGGCCGATGAGACCGCCCACCCCTGCGAGAACCACACTTTCGGTGATGCGGAGGCGAACGAGCCGGGCCCGGCCGGCGCCCAGGGCGGCTCGAACCGCCATCTCACGGCGGCCATCGGCGGCCCGCACGTACATGAGGTTGGTGGCGTTGACCGCCGCGACGAGCAGCAGGAGCGCGACGGCGGCGAGGGCGGTCAGGAGGCGGGGTTGGATGTCGCCCAGAACCCAGTCGCGCAGAGGGAGGGCTTCGGCCGACCATCCGCGTGCCGAGGTCGGGTAGGTGAGGGCGATCTGTTCGGTGAGGCCCGCCACCTCGGCGCTCGCCGCCGCGAGCGTCGCGCCGGGCGCCAGCCGGGCGACCGCGGCGAATCTGCGCACGCCTCGATTCGTCGCGTCCTGGGGCGCCACCGCGAAGGGGAGGAGCAGGTCGGCCTGCGTACCCAGCACGTCGATGCGCGCCGGGGCGACCCCGACGATTTCGCGCCCGGTGCCATCCACCTGGATCGTGCGCCCGAGCACCCCGGGGTCGGCCGAAAAGCGACGGGTCCAGAGATCGTGCGAGATCATCACGACCGTGGCCGGGGCGCCGGCAACCTCGTCTGTCTCGGTGAGAGTGCGCCCCAGCGCGGCCTCGATCCCCAGCATCGGGAGGAGATTGCCCGACATCTCGACGGAGTAGACCTCTTCGGGGCGGTCCGGGTCCTCGAGCGTTCGACTCGACATGAACCACCCGCCGATCTCCGACACGGTCGACATGTCCTGCCGCCAGTCCTGGAGCGTGCCGGCCGATGTGGGGCTACCCGTGATCCCCTGCTCGACGTTTCGCTCGGTGAGCACGATCAGGCTCTCCGGGCCGCGGACGTCGAGGGGGCGTACCAGGGTCTCCCACGTGACCCCGAAGACGGTCGCCGTGACACCGAGTGCCAGCGCGAGGGTCGTCACGACCGACAGGGCGAACGCCGGGGCGCGGCGCAGCCCCCGCAACGCCTGCACGATGTCGCCCCTCAGCCCAGGCCGGAGCCCGGATCTCGGCGCGACGGAGCGCGTCTCGGCCTGGATCCGAGCGGGGTCACCGAAGCGTCGCAGCGCCTCGGCCCGCGCCTGCTCCGGTGGCATCCCGCCCTCTTCGAGTTGCTCTCGGAGGGCGTCGAGGTGGTGATCGACTTCCTTCTGAATCCGGAGTTCGTCGGGATCGAGGGTCATCTCACTGCCCCCCTTCGGCGAGCACGCGCCGCACGGCCCAGGCCGAGCCCTCCCACCGCGCGACCTGGCGCTGCAGTTCTTCGAGGCCCTCGGCGGTCGGCCGGTACACGCGGGCGCGGCGTCCCCGGTCGGTTCGGGTCCACTCCGAGGTCAGCCAGCCCTTCTTCTCCATGCGATGAAGGGCCGGATAGAGCGCCCCTTCTTCGACGCTCAGGCGATCACCGGTCACCCCTTCGATCCAGCGTGCCACGCCGAACCCGTGCAGTGGGGTCCCTTGCACCGCCTTGAGAATCAGCATCTCGAGCGTGCCGGGCAGCAGATCCACACGTGCCTCGTCTCCCATGTCCTCCCCTCCTCGCCTGAGCCGGATCGTCACGGATCCCCGTTCCTTACCCTAAGTGGATTAGGGTCTACCCTAAGAGGCTTACCCTAAGCGGTCAAGGGTGACAGGAGGGCAGGCGTGGCCTAGTGGGGGACCCGTCGGTCGCCGACGTCGAAGGCGCCACGGGTCGCGAGGCTTCGCGACGAGCCGAGCACGTCCCACGGCCAGCCTCGTTCGCGGGCTCGCTCCTCGACCATGCGCAGGTCCAGGGGTTGAACGGCATCCGGCGCGTACACCCACCGCAGTCCCGGTGACCAGAGCACGACGGAGCCCGGTGCGTCCGGAAGATCGATCGACTCCAACCAGACCCGACGAGGGCCATCGCCGACCCAGACTCCCTCGCCGACCTCGCGAAGGGTGTGACTCGGGGCGCCGGCGCTTGCGAGCACCTGGCGGAGGAGAGGGGTTGCAGCGGCCGCAGTCCAGATGGTGTGCCCATCTTCGGCCAGGGCGCTGCTCCCGCCGTTGCCGGCTCGCGTGGTCGCGGCGAGGGCTCCGACGATGTCGGTGACTCCGGCGTCGGCGAGCGCTGCGCGGCCTCGTTGCAGATTGAGGGGCATGTGACCGGCGCCCAACAGAAGCCAACCGACGCCGACGTCGATCGCGCCGGCCGGCGCGCCGATACCCTGCAGACCCACGAGCCCGGTGGCGAGGCGGATCACGGAATCGATCGGTTGGTCGTGCATGGCTCGGGCGGATTCGACGGCGAAGCGCTCCCGAAGCTCCAGCGAGATCGAGAAGGAGTCGGCGGGTATGAACTCGGCCTCGAAGTCGGCGGCTCGGACGGTCATCCGTTTGTACGGCCGTCCCATTCGAGAGACGTCCCACTGCGAGGGAATCGAGATGTCGCCGAATGTGCGCCAGTTGGAGTACCACACCGCGACCGCCATCACCCCCCACGGGGAGAGCCCGAAGTCGTTGGGGTGTCCGGCCTCGAAGTGCAGGCTCGACGGGAGGCCCGTCCCGGGGTGGAAGAGGACCGACGCGTCGAGTCGCATTGCCAGAGTGGCCCGGAGAACGGTGAAGGACTCCCCGGCGACCAGCGTGTCGGCAACCCGGCGGAGATCCGGGGCGTCGGCCAGTTCGAGAATCAATCGGTCCGGTGAGTACACGAAGAGCTCATCGCGCTCGTCGACGTAGGCGACGCTCAAGGGCTGCGGTCCGGCGCCGAAGTCGGTCGTGGCGACGGTGTCCCGAACCACGTTCACGATGTCCCGGCCGGGGAAGCGGCGCGTGTTTCGCCAGGCGGGAAGGGAGTAGTCGCGTACGTCGGTGTGGGGCTCGTACGAAGGGCGATCACTCCCCGGCAGGTCGCGGAACGTCGTCCTCTGCCACTGCGTCATCATGTCGAAGCGCACCTGGTGGGCGGCCCGCAGGCGAGCCTCACCTCCCATCAGGGCGAGCGCCCGGTCTACGATTTCGCGCGCCGACGGTTCCTCGTCGCCGGGGGTGCCATGGCTCGCTCCGAGCGTCAGGGCGAACAGTATACTCACGATGCCGAGGCCCATCCGTTCCTCCACATTGGGGTGGCCTTTCTCTTCAGAGGACGTTCTCGGCGGGACCCGTGGCGCGGTATCGTTCAAAGGGACGAGAGGACCGGAGGGGGGGGCGAATATGGGCGAGGCGGACTGGGGGACCCAAGCTCGGGCGGCGAGGGCGGCCCTGCGCGCGGGGCGGATCGACGAGCTGGTGCGGCTGGTCGTGCCGATGGGCAACGCGGCTGCGCGCTGGGGCGTCGAGGGTACCGACCAACGTCTGCGTCTCGGCTCGCTTCTGCAGGCCACATTCCGGTTCACGGGCCGCCACGACGTTCGAGACCTCGCTCTCGAGGTGCTCGGACCCGCCGCGGATGAACTGGGCGACGTGCCCGAGGCGGTCTCGGCGCGGGCCTTGATGGCGAGCGTGCATCTTCTGGCCGGTACGTATCACCGTTGCTACGACCTCTGCCAGGCTGCCGTCGCGCTGGCCGAGGCCGCAGAGGACGAGCCGACGGCCGGCGTGGCAATGGCGCATCAGTTCGCGGGCTACGTCGCGTTCGAGTGGGGCCGGTTCGGGGAAGCTCGCCTGCGGTTGGAGACGGCGTGGCATCTGGCCGGCGTCCCGGCGGCGGGGATCCGGAGCGGGGTCGCCCGCGTGCTGGCGATGCTGTCGGTGGCGGAGGGGGATCCGGCGGGGGCGGAGAGATGGCTGTCTGCCGTGACCGAGGTGGTGTCCGAACCGATGACGCTGCGGAATCGGGAGTGGCTGGCGGCGGTCAGGGCTCGAGTTCTTCTCGGCGAGGGAGACGTCCGGGCGGTCGAGGCGTGGCTCCGGTCCGGTGGGTATGCGCCGGGGGACCCGCAAGCGCTCGGCGACGCATGGATTCTCGGTCGGCTGGGCGAGATGGAGACCATCATGAGTCTCCTCGAGGCGACGTCTCAATGGCGCCGCGGCGAGGCCCTCGCACGTGCGGTCGCGGCTGCGAGCGCGGGACGACGCGCATGGTTCCACGCCCGCGCGGCGTCGACGGCGGCGGTGTGCGCGGAGCATCAGGGGCGGAAGGACGAATCGCGGCAACTGTGGGACGCCGCCCTCGAATCGGGGGTCGCGGGCTCGTTGGGTTGGGCCTACCTCGACGGAAACGAGATTCGGTCCGACACCCTGCGGGCGCTCGCCGAAGAAGGCGATGTGCGGGCCGCTCGGGTCCTGGCCGCCGACCCCCGCGCCGGTGAGCCCGGTCTGGCGGTGCACTCCCTCAGCCCCCGTCAGCTCGAGGTGCTTCGGCGCGTCGAGCGCGGGCAGTCCAACAAGGCGATCGCACGCGATCTGCGCCTCTCCGTCAGTACGGTCAAGACCCACCTTCGCGAGGCCTTTGCGAGACTCGACGCCCGATCGCGTACGGAGGCGGTGGCCCGCGCCCGCGATCTGGGGGCTCTCTGAGACCGGAGCGCCGAAGGCGTTGCAGGGTGGCTGAAGGCGCTGGTGCCGTCGCGCGTACCCAGGGGAAACGAATCGCCTCGATCCGGGTTGGGTGAGCCATGTACAGCACCTGCATGTTCTGCAACACATCGCTCGGCTCGAACGACGTCATCGAGGCGTTCCCGGTCGGTCGGCGGCTCGCCTTCGACGCCGATCGCGGGCGCCTGTGGGTGGTGTGCAAGAGGTGCGATCGCTGGAACCTGTCACCGATCGAGGAGCGCTGGGAGGCGGTCGAGGCCTGCGAGCGGCTCTTTCGCGAGACCCGGCTGCGGGTGTCGACCGACAACATCGGACTGGCACGCCACAAGGAAGGACTCGAGCTGGTCCGGATCGGCAAACCGATGCGGCCCGAGTTCGCCGCCTGGCGCTACGGCGATCAGTTCGGCCGGCGTCGCAAGCGGGCGCTCGTCATGGGCGCGGCGGGCGTCGGGCTCTTCGTGGGCGTGAATCTGGCCGGTGCCTGGGTCGCCTGGGGCGGGGGAATGGGCGGGTATTGGGCGTGGCAGATCTGGCACGGCATCGATCAGGGGCGTACCCGGGTGAAGCTGCACCCGTCCGAAGGCGGAGTCCTGAAGCTGAACCAGCACGACCTGAAGCAGGTGCGATTGCGCCCGGGCCCGGACGGCGGCTTTCGCTTGGGGGTGAAGCCCCGCAATGCCTCCGAGGAGGTGTGGTTCGAGGGGCAGGAGGCCGAGCGTTTCGCCGGCTTGATCGTGCCCGGGATGAACCGCAAGGGCGGCAAGAAGGACACCGTCGAAGACGCGGTCGACCAGATCGAGCGACAGGGGCACCCCGAGCGATTCCTCCAGTATCTGGTCGAGGGCGACCGCTTTCAGAGCAAGAAGGGTGTGCCGGGCTACATCAACAAGATGCGCACGCCCACGAGACTCGCCCTCGAGATGGCGCTGCACGAAGAAGACGAGCGGCGCGCCCTCGAGGGCGAGTTGTGGCGACTGGAGCGGGCGTGGGAAGAGGCCGAAGAGATCGCCGCGATCAGCGACGATCTGCTGCTACCCGAGGGGATCGACGAATTCGTGGAGCGGAATCGCGACGGTGCCGGGTCGGGCTGAGCCGCCCCCGTCATTCTCAACGCGGCGCCCCGTGAAGGTGCCCGTCCCGTAATCGCCGAGGTCGACGTCGCCGTCGAGCGTCTCACCGGTGCGCGTGGCCGTGTAGTAGACGGTGAAGGGGGTGCCACTCTGCATCATGATCTCGGCCACGATGGTGACGGTGTTGCCGTCGATCCAGCCGCTGATCGGTCCGGTGGCGCGGGAACTCGTGATCGTGCCGGACAGGCTGTCGCCCTCCTGGACGATCGACACCTGGCGGGTACCGGAGCCGTTGTCGAGCTCCACCGAAAACACCCACTCGCCGGTCATACTCGTGTTCTGGGCGAGCGTCGCCACCGGGGTGGCGAGGGCCAGCGAGGCCGCGGCTGCGAGGGCCGCCGTGAGGCCGAGAGAGGGTCGAAGCGGGAGCGCGCGAAACGAAGAGATCATCGGGGATCGTAGGGAAGTGGGGTCGGGTCGGGGCGTGCAACCCCGAGTCGGACTCCCAAGTATACACCGGCGTGTCGGAAGAGTGCGGTGCGGTGGTCCGCATCGGGGGCGACGACGCCAGCGTCGAATGCGAGGAGAGGAGTATGGATGAATTCCGGGCGTGGCTGCTGGAGCGGGCGGACGACGTCAGTCGTGCGATGCGTGTTTCGGGCCAGTCCTTCGGCTTCCTGTCGGATGGGCGCGACCACGTGGCCCTGTCTCGTGAGGGCCAACGTCTTGGGGTCGACTTCCCGGACCACGCCGACGAGGGGTGGCCGGCTTTCGCCGTCGATGTACCGGCCGACGCGACCTTCTCGGCCGCGTTCCTGACCGTGTTGTCTCGGGTCGCCAGCTTTCGCTTTCCACGGCGTGCCGTCGACGTCGCGACGGATCTCGAGGCGCTCGGCATCGACCTCCGGTCGACCTTCGACGGTCAGTGGTGTGCCGACGTGGGCGGTGGCGCGGTCCTCACGCTCACCCGTGGGTCGGACCGCCCTGCGCTCCTCCAGATCGTGCAGCGACGCACCCTCGACGACATCGCACGTGTCCTCCGGGAGCGGGCGGACGCACGCGCCTCGGCCTCCGGCAGGTAGGGCAGGGGCGGGGGCTCACCCTTCGAGAATCACCTCGTAGTGCCCCACGTAGGTGTCGAAGCTCTCGAGCAGTTCCTGCGCCGCGGACGGGACCACCGCTCGCTCGGGATCGTCGCCCGCGAAGCCCCGAATCGCGTCCATGTCGCTCCAGTAGCTCTCGACGATCACGGTACCGCCGGATCCGTCTCGAGCCCGGAGGACCCGGATCCCCTCGTACCCGGGCAGGGCTTTCATCTCCTGGATCACCTCATCGCGGAGGAATGCCAGGTACTCGGCTTCGCGGCCGGGTCGGGGCACCCCCGCCCATCGTCGCATGATCATGAGGTCCTCGTCGGGGTGGGGGTGGGAGCGCAGCTCACGAGCGCCGCAGCGCCTGCACGGGGTCGGCTCGGGCGGCCCGGCGCGCGGGAATCCATGCGGCCAGGCCGGCGACGGCGAGGATCGCCGCCATCGCCACCGAATAGGTCACCGGATCGGTCCCGCGCACGCCGTAGGCCATGTCGGCCAGCCGGGGCATGACGGCCACGGCGACGAGCAGTCCCACGACGAGCCCCACGACGACGGTTCCGGCCACGTCGCGAAGCACCATGCGCACCACTCGTTGGGCGCCGGCACCGAGGGCCATCCGGATGCCCAGCTCGCCCGAACGGCGCGCCACGCCGAAGGCGACCACGGCGTAGATCCCCAGCCCAGCGAGGACGGCTGCCAGAAGCGAGAAGGCGCCCAGGAGGGTCGTCGCGAAGCGGGTGCCCGCGAGCGTTTCCCCGAAGTGTTCGGCCAGAGTGCCCTGGCCCTCGACCTCGAGCGCGGAGTGCGCGCGGGTGAGCTCGGCGCGCGCCCCGGCGAGGAGCTGCGCCGGGTCCGAACGCGTGCGCATGAGGATGTAGGGCGCGCCGATCCCGCCGGTCTGGCGCTCCGTGAAGTAGAAGAAGGGCTGGGGAGCTTCGGCGAGTGTGTTCACGGGCGCGTCGGCGACCACACCGATGACCGTGCGCCAGTTGTCGGATCCCTGCCCGCGCATGCGCCGACCGAGGGCGCTCTCATCGCCCCAGAAGCGGCGGGCCGCGGTCTCGTTGACGACGATCGTCGTGCCTCCGCCGGCCTGGTCGTCGATCGAAAAGGTGCGACCCTCGATCACGTCGAGGCCCACCGTGGCGAAGTAGGCGTCGTCGACGATGGCGAAGTCGAGCTCGATCGCCTCGGTGCCCGCCGCCGGTACGTATCCTTCGACCACCGTCGTCGTGCTTCCCGCGTTGAGGGCGGGGAGGCGTGTCGTCGTCGCCACCGACTCCACACCCGGTTGTCCGGCGAGGCGCTCCACCAACTCGCCGAGCACCACGCGCTGCTCCTCGGCGTTCGCGCCGACCGCCGAGAGATCGGTCCGGATCCAGGCGAGCTGATCCACATCGACCCCCGTATCGATCGACTGGATCGCTGCGAGGCCACGCACGAGCATGGCCGTCCCGAGCACGAGCAGGAGGGAGGCGGCCACCTGTACGGCGACCAGTGCGTTGCGAAGACGCGCGGTGCCGCGACCCAGCGAGCTGGTGCGGCGATCGTCACGCAGGACGCCGGCCAAGCCCTGGCGAGCGGCGCGAAAGGCCGGGAGGGCCCCGAAGAGGACGGCGGTCGCCGCGGCCAGCAGGAACGAGAAGGTCAGGAGCCTTGCGTCCACGCGCAGGTCGAGCATGCCCGGGAGTACGTCGGCCAGAGGCAGGGTCGGCACCATCCGGATGGCCCAGGCGGCGATGGCGACGCCCACCGCACCACCGGCCAGGGCGAGCAGGAACGACTCGAAGATGAAGAGCCGGGCCACTCCGGCGCCGCTCGCGCCCATCGCGCGCCGCACCGCCATCTCGCCGGACCGACCCAGTCCGCGAACCAGGAGGAGGTTGGCGAGATTCGCGCAGGCCAGCAGGAGAATCACCGTGGTGATCGCCCCCAGCAGGCTCCCGGCACGGTAGAGGTCGGCGTCCACGGTGGGGTGGCTTCGAACGCTCCGAGCCGGAAAGACGGTGATTCCGCGACCCCGGTTGAATTCGGGGAAATCGGTGGCCAGACGGGACGCCAGGGCGTCCATGCCTGCGCCCGCCTGGGCGACGTCCACGCCGGGTGCGAGCCGGGCCCCGTACCTGGTACCAGTGGTCCGCCCGCCGCTCGAGGTTGCCGACGAACCAGTCCCCCATGACGGGCGCCGACGAAATCGAGAGCCACACGTCGTTGACGAAGGGGGGAGAGGTGCTCGGCAGCTCGCGCGGGCCGATCCCGATCACCGTGACGGGTTGCCCGTTCAGCTGGAGGGTGCGCCCCACGAGGTCGGGGTCCGAGCCGAAGCGCGAGGTCCAGGTCGGCCAGCTCACGACGGCGGCGAACTCCGCGCCGGCCTGGTCGTGCCGAGGCTCGAACCAGCGGCCGCGAGCGGGGGAGAGCCCCACGACGTCGAGATAGCTCGCCGTGACGTACTCCGCTCGGATCTCGGTCGACCCCTCGTCGGTGTCGAGCCCCACGCTCATCTGCGTCGACGCGCCCACGGCCTCGAAGAGGTCGAGCTCGGTCATGTCGCGGTACGCGGGAAACGAGGTCGAGCTCGGGTCACCGTCGTCGGAGTCCTGGTAGATGTGGACGACCCGCTCCACGTCGGACCACGGCGGCGGCCGGAACAACAGGGCGTCGACGATCGAAAACACCGTCGCGTTGGCGCCGATGCCTACTGCCAACAGGGCGACGGCTCCGAGCGCGAAGATGGGCGCCCGCACGAGGTGGCGGAGGGCGTTGCGCAGGTCGGTCGTGATGGCTCCCATGCGGTCCTCGTGGTGGTTGGAGTCGAGGGCCCGTCGTGTCGCACCTCTTCGCCGAACGGCCCACGCCGACACCGCGACGTCGTAGATGGCCCGCATCCAGATGCCCCGCCGCCGGCGCGCGTTACCCGCGCGTTCGAGTCGGGCTTCGACGAGGGCGAGCATCTCTTCGGCGTGCTGATCGCGGAACCAGCGCGGGAAGGCGTGGAGCAGGAGCGCGAAGAGTCGACGCATCAGGTGGTCCGGGGCAGGACGTTCCTCTCCCGCGCGACGTCGACGATGCTCGCCATACGCCGCGCCTCACCGCCGACGAGTTCGCGCCCGCTTTCGGTGATCCGGTAGTACTTCCGCCGCGGATCGGCGCCCGCCGGGCCGCTCGCGAGGACGGCGACCAGGCCGTAGTCCGAGAGTTCGGACAGCGACCGGTACAACGTGCCCGGACCGAGTTCCAGCGCGCCTCCCGAGGTCCGCGTCACCTCGTCGGCGATGCCGAGGCCGTGGAGGTCGCCCTCGGCGAGGGCGAGCAGGATGTGGAAGATGGCGGGCCGCAACGGCGGCGTGCGGGGATCGGAGGGACGAGGCACCGGGCGCGCTCCAACGATGAAGGACGGGGTGAAGAAAAAGTGTCCACGATAGATATATCCATCGTGAATATTTCGCAAGCATCGGGATGGGAACCCCGTAGCCTTCGTGGAGGGTAGGCACCGGGATGAACGAAGACGAAGCCAAAGCCATCTGGTCGCGTGCGGCGGAACTCCAGGCCGAAGCCATGGTGCGGTCCGAGGCCGCTGCGTCCGACGACGGTTCCGATGACGAAGAGGGGCCGGGCGTGGGGATCAGCACCGACGTGGTTCGGGCTGCAGCGCTCGAAGCGGGGATCGCGCCCGAGTTCATCGATATGGCGTTGGCCGAATCGGTCGGCGGAATCACCCCCTCCAAGAAGCTGACGGGGTGGAAGGACCGATATGCCACGCGCGCGCTCGGCACCGACGAGCGCCGTCTGGACGAGTCCCGCCTGATCGAGGCGCCGCCGGCCGAGGTGCTCTCGGTCATGCAGCGCATCCTCCCCAACCACCCCTATCGCCTCACGCTGCGAGACACGATCGGCGACGATCCACTCGACGGCGGGCTCCTCGTGTTCGAGGTGCCCAAGATGACGTCGACGAACTACACGTCGTTCACCTACAAGATGGCGTGGGCCGACCTGAAGGAGCTGCGGTTCCGTCTACAGCCCCGCGCCGACGCGACGCAGACTCACGTGTCGATCACCGTGCCGCTCGGGCACTCCCGCCGCGTCAATTGGATCGCGAGCAATGTGCTCACCGGGGTGTCGGCGGGAGGGGGAGGGCTGGTCGGCCTCGCTGTGGGCAAGGCCACGGCGGTGGCCGGAGCCGTGATCGCCGCGCCCATCGCTGCCGGAGCCGTCGCCGTGGGTGCGCTGGGGGCGTGGGGGATGCGCGCCGCCTACCGGGCCGGGCTCCGCAAAGGGCGGGAGGAGCTGGTCGGGATCCTGAAGTCGATCGCGGTGACCTGCCGTCTCGGCACCGGCTTCTTCCCCGCGCCGCCGCCGCCGCCCGCCGAGGCGGGCGACGGCTTCGACGCGACGGGGCTGATTACGGGATAGCGGCCGCCGTCCCGGCTTCGGCCTGGATCTCGGCGGCGACGACCTGCACCTCGTCGAGCACGCGTAGCAGGTTGCCGCTCCACAACAGCCCGATCTCCTCTTCGCTGTACCCGCGGCGCACGAGCTCGAGCGTCACGTTGAAGGTCTCGGACGCGTCGTCCCACCCCTCGACGCCACCGCCGCCGTCGAAGTCCGAACTGATTCCCACGTGCTCGATGCCGATCAGGTCGACGAGGTAGTCGATGTGGTCGACGAAGTCCGCCACGTCGACCGGCGGGGCCACGGGGTACACTTCTTCGCGGATTCGCGGTGCCGCAGCCTCGTTGATCCGCGCGCGGTTGGCGATGAACTCGGCCCGCTGCTCGGCCGTCATCGGCGTGCCCCCGCGGCGGGGGTCTGCCCCGATGTCGATCCCGAGCTCTTCGGCGATCTCGGCGCGTACGGCGGCGGCCGCATCGTTGTGCGCGCGGTTCTTGTCCGGGTTCACGTAGCTCGCGAAGGCAACCGTCTGGATGACCCCTCCGTTGTCCCGCAGAGCCATCAGCTGCTCATCGTCCATGTTGCGGCTGTGCTCTCCCATCGCCCGCGCCGACGAATGCGACGCGATCACCGGAGCGCGTGAGAGCTCCATGGTCTGCATGTTCGCAAGCTTCGAGGGGTGGGAGAGATCGATCATGATGCCCAGGCGATTCATCTCGGCGACGGCCTGACGGCCGAGCTCGCTGAGCCCGTCGTGCATCCAGAGGTCGAAGGACTCCCCGGTGTTGGAATCGGCGAACTGACTGTGGCCGTTGTGCGCGAGTGACATGTAGCGCGCTCCGAGTTCGTGGAAGCGCTCGATGTTGGCCAGGTCGTCTCCGATCGGATAGGCGTTCTCGACACCGATCATGGCGACCTTCCGCCCGTCGGCGATGATCTGTCGCACATCGTCGGAGGTGAGGGCCAACCCGATCCGGTCGGGGGCGATGTCGGTGGTGAGGCGATGGATGGCGTCGAACTTCTCCATCGCGTTGTCCATCGCGGCGGCGTACCCCTCGGGTGTGAAGTCGTCGCGCTGCCCCGTGTAGACGATCAGCCACGCCACATCGAGGCCGCCCTCCTCCATCTTGGGCAGCGTCACCTGCGTGCCGAGATCGCTCGTGTAGTTCCGATCGGCGGTGAAGTTCGCGGCGTTGATGTCGTCGTGCGTGTCGAGGGTGATGACCCGCTCGTGGATCCCGCGGGCACGCTCCACCAGCTGCTCTTCGGTCTCGGCGGTCGGAGCCTCGGAGGCGGCGTCCCCTGCGCCGTCGCCGCCCGCGCAGGCGGCGAGGGAGAGGGCGAAGAGGAGGGCAGCGGGGCGCATCAGGCGTGTCGTCGTCATGTCGTCTCATCCAGGTCTCGAAGGGATGCGCAACAGTACACGCCGCGGCGCGCCGCCAAAAGAAGGCTCGTGAAACTAGCAACGCTAGTGTAGCGTAGGGCGCACCGACGATCCCCTCGTGCTGACGATTCCCTCGCATGGAGCGCTCGAATGTCGAAAGAGGTCCTCGGCGAGTTCGAACACCAGGTCCTGCTCGCCGCTCTCCGGCTCGATGTCGAGGCGTATAGCACCACGATCGTGCTCGAGCTCGAGCGGGTGACCGGCCGCGACGTGGCGCCCGCCGCCGTCTACATCGCCCTTCGGCGTCTCGAGGAGGGCGGTTTCGCGATGTCGGAGCTCCGCGCGCCGCAGGGCGGGGGGCGGGCTCGTCGCTACTTCCAGGTCACCGACTCCGGACTCCGACTGATGCGGGAGTCGCGGCGCCGCTTCGTGGCACTCTGGGACGGGCTCGACGCGCGTCTGGAGCCCGGCGGGTGATGGGGATCGACGGTGACCACCCGACGCCCCCCGCGGTCTTCGCGGCGTTGCTGCGGTGGGCGCTCCCGCCCGAGGACCGCGCCTCGTTTCCTGCCGAACTCGCCGAACTCTACGAGCGGCGAGCATCGGGCGGGGCGACGTCTACCGCCGCCCGATGGTGGTACCGACGTCAGGTGATCGAACTCATCCTGCGCCGCTCCGGGTGGGGCGTGCGGCGCTTCGTCTCATCGATTCTGCAGTGGAGCACCGATATGGACTCGTTTCGTCGCGATCTCGCCTACGCGCTTCGCCGGCTCGTCCGGAGTCCGGTCTTCACCCTGGTGGCGGTTCTTTCGCTCGGGCTCGGGATCGGGGCCAACACGGCGATGTTCAGTCTGGTCAACGCCGTCTTGCTGCGCGGCCTGCCGGTCGAGGATCCGGCGTCGCTCGTGGAGGTCTATACGAGCGAAGACGACGGCTTCGCCTACTCCACCTCGTCGCATCCGGACTACCTCGATCTGCGCGCCGCCGTCGCCTCGAGCTCCCACCCCCTCGAAGCGGTCGTCGGTTCGAGGTCGTTCATCGGACGCCTCGATGGAGAGGGGGATCCGCAGGTCGTGATGGGTGAGCTGGTGTCGTGGGACTACTTCTCCGAGCTGGGGGTGCCGATGGCGCTCGGGCGATCGTTCACCCCCGACGAGGACGCGACCCCGGGCACCCATCCCGTCACCATCCTCGGCCATCGCACCTGGACGCGGGACTTCGGCGCCGACCCGGCCGTGGTGGGGTCGACGGTGCGACTCAACGGCACGCCCTATACGGTGGTCGGGGTCGTGTCGGAGGAGTGGAATGGCTCGCTCCCGGTCCTCGTCAGCCAGTTCTACGCCCCGCTCATGATGACCAACGAGCTCATGGGCGCGGGCAGCGTCGACCAGCTGTCGCGACGGGGGAGCCGGAGCATGTTCCTGAAAGGCCGGCTTCGCGAGGGCGCCTCGGTGGAGCAGGCGAACGCCTGGCTGCTCTCGGTCTCGGAGGGACTCGAGGAACGGTACCCCGACACGAATGCGAGCCGCCCGATGTCGGCGCTTCCCTCGGACGAGGTCTCGCTGCATCCGCTGGTCGACGGTGCGCTCACCCCGGTCGCCGGGCTCCTCCTGGCCGTGGTCGGGCTGGTACTCCTGATCGCCTGCGCGAATCTGGCGAGCTTCCTGCTCGCGCGGGCCGAGGATCGCCGTACCGAGATCGCCATGCGGCTGGCGCTCGGGGCAGGGCGGGGCGCACTGGTGCGGCAGCTTCTGGTCGAGACCACGGTCATCGCCCTCCTCGGAGGGGTCGCGGGGGTGTTCCTCGCCAACTGGACGCTGCAACTCGTGATGGCCTTCCAGCCGCCGATTCCGATCCCCGTCTCGGTCGATGTGGGCCTCGATCCCACCGTCCTTGTCTTCACGGCCCTCGTGTCGATCGGCGCCGGGCTCGCCTTCGGTCTGGCCCCGGCCCTTCGCGCGACTCGTCCCGACCTCGCGCCGACGCTGAAGCTCGGAAGTGTCGCCCAGCGCCGTGCCGGCCGCTTCGATCTACGTCGTAGCCTGGTGGTGGCGCAGATCGCGATGTCGTGTGTGCTGCTCATCGGGGCGGGGCTCTTCGTGCGGTCGCTGCAGAAGGCCCAGGCGATCGACACCGGGTTCGATGTCGGTCCCGCGGCCCTCGTCTGGCCGATGCCCGACCTGTCGGGCTACGACTCGCCCGCCGAGGTGGCCGCCGTCACTCTGCGTCTTCGAGACGCGCTGCTCGCCGACCCGCGGATCGATCGCGTGGCCCTCGCCGATCGACTCCCTCTGGGCGTTGCGGTTCAGACCGCCGGCTTCGAGCTGCCCGGTGTTGCGCCGACCTCGGCCGCCGATGGGCTGCACGACATCGACGACGCCAGCGTCGGCGTCGGGTACTTCGCCGCGATGGGGGTGCCCATCGTGCGCGGCAGGGCCTTCACCGACGCCGACGCCGACGGTGAGCCGGTCGCCATCGTCAGCGAGGCATTCGTTGCGCGGTACTACCCCGGCGACGAGGTGGTGGGGCGCACGATCCGACCGGGGGGCAGCGCCGACGTTCGGATCGTGGGGGTCGCGGCCGACACGAAGGTCCGCACCCTCGGGGAGGAACCGCGACCCTACGTCTACCAGATGCGCACCCGGTCGACGCTCGGCGGGATGGAGTTCGTGATTCGCGGCGCCGGGAGCTCCGACGAACTGCTCGCCGCGGCGCTCGAGGTGGTCGACCGGGTCGATCCCGACATGGTGCTCTTCGAGGCCAAGACCATGGAGGAGCATCTGGCGCTGCTGCTCTTCCCGCCCCGCATGGCGGCGCTCCTTCTGGGGGCCTTCGGAGCGCTCGCGCTGATCCTGGCGGCCGTGGGCGTGTGGGGGGTGGTGAGTCACGCCGTCGCGCGTCGGACGCGTGAGGTGGGGATCCGCGTATCGCTCGGCGCCACGTCGGGCGAGGTGGTCGGCCTCCTCGTGGGCGGCGGGATGCGCCTCGTCGTGGTGGGCGTGGTCGTCGGGCTCGCGATCGCGGCCGTCGCCACGGTGCCGCTCTCGCGCATGCTGTTCGGAATCGAGACGCTCGACGTCGCGACCTTCGCCGTCATCCCGATCGTCTTCGGGACGGTGGCCGCCATCTCGGCGTGGGTGCCCGCGCGGCGGGCGGCCCGGGTCGACCCCGTGCGCGCGCTCCGGACGGAGTAGCGGGGGCGCCGGCGAAATCGATCGCGCGTGGGGCCACGGTCGGGCACGTGCGCGGGCTTCGGACGGAGTAGGGGGGCGCGGCCAAGGCGGTCACACGCGCGGCCACGGTCGGCCGCGTGCGCACCGTCGGGTCAGGGCGCGGCGTACACCGCGTCCACCCAGGCACCCGACCGGTGGCTGTGGACGGCGGTTTCGATGAAGTGCACCCCCCGGGCCCCGTCGAGGGCGGTCGGGAAGTCGTCGTCGAATGGCCCGACTGCCCGCTCGCTGGCCCGGGCCTGGAGGGTGCGGGCCACATTGCGGTAGAGGTTGGCGAACGCCTCGATGAAGCCCTCCGGATGGCCTCCTGGGAGCCGCAGGTGGGCGCGCGCGCGGTCCGACAGCCCGTCGACCCCGTCGTATACGATCGTTTCGGTGCCGCTCGGGGCCACCAGGCGTAGGCGATCCGGTCGTTCCTGGAGCCAGTCCAGGGCTCCCTCACTGCCGTAGACCCGCAGGCGCAGGTGGTTGCGTTCGCCGGTGGCGATCTGCGACGCCGTGAGCAGCCCCCGGGCACCCGAGTCGTAGCGCAGGAGCACGGTGCCGTCGTCTTCCATCGCCCGACCCTCCACATGGGTGACGAGATCGGCCAGCAAGGAGGTGGGGTGTTGGCCCGTGATGTATCCGGCGAGGTGGTGCGCGTGCGATCCGATGTCACCCAGGGCCGACGAGGGCCCGGCCTGGGCGGGATCGCCTCGCCAACTCGCCTGCTTCTGACCTTCGGCTTCGAGCAGGGTGCGCAGCCATCCCTGGCTGTATTCGACGACCACCTTACGCACGGTGCCCAGGTCGCCGCGGGCGATCCGCTCGCGGGCCTCCTTCACCATGGGGTAGCCGGAGTAGTTGTGGGTGATGCACACGAGGCGGTCGTTCGCGGCCGCGACCCGGCACAACTCCTCCGCGTGGTCGAGTCGGGTGGTGAAGGGCTTGTCGCACACCACGTGGAAGCCGGCTCGCAGCGCGGCTCGGGCGGGCTCGAAGTGCAGGTGGTTGGGCGTCACGACGACGACGGCCTGGATACGTTCGGAGGGGTCGAGCGCGGCCTCGCCGTCGAGCATGTCGCGCCACGACCCGTAGGCCCGATCGGAAGGGAGGCCCATGGCTACCCCGTGCGCACGGGCGCGATCGGGATTCGACGAAAACGCCCCCGCCGCGAGCGTCCAGAGTCCGTCGAGGCGCGCGGCGGCCCGGTGGACCGCCCCGATGAAGGCGTCCGGGCCGCCGCCCACCATGCCGTAGCGCAAGGGGGGCGCGCCGACTCCCGGCGCCGTCACCGCTCCTCCGGGCCGAGCTCGATCAGGGCGATGGAGAGGCGGTCCGGTCCTTCGATCAGCACGGCACGGCCCGATCCGAAGGCGTATCGATCCAGCACGACCACCCCGTGTTCGGCGATGCGGGCCTCGAACGGCGCGAGGTCGTCGACCGTGAAGGCCACGCGGTCGAGTACCTGGCCGCGCGAGGGGGCGAGGGCCGGCATCTCGGCGCACTCGTCGATGCGACACTGCCGCGGGTACGACGAGATGCTGCCGTTCTCGTAGACCACCCTCGCGGAGGGCGACCGGACCGTGCCGACGCCCTCGAGCGACGGCCATCCCCGGGGTCCGCGCTCACCCTCGCACGGCTCCCACCGCTCACGGGCCACGGGATTCCCGGTCTCCGGGTCCCGCCCCGGGCTGTGCGAGAACCCGAGCACGTCGACGTACCAGTTCGCGGCACACCGCGGCTGCTCGTGAAAGAGGTGCACGTGCGAGAAGGCCGGGTTCGTGCGCGGCGAGCCCGTCAACTCCACGAGGGCGCCGTCGGGGCCGACCAGATAGCCGAAGCCTCCGGCTCGTGCGGTGGCGGGTTCGGCGTCGGACAACTGTGCGGCTGTCCGGATTCCGGAGTAGGGGGTCAGCCCCGACCGCACGACGCCCGGGCCCTGGTCCGGCCCCGTCTCGAGACGCAACACGTCGAACCCGGCGGCTTCGAGGGCTTCGAAGCGATCGGTCGTGTCGACGAAACCCCCGATGTGCCAGAGGGCGCTCTGCGGTTCGGAGCGCTGGAGGGTGGGGTCCCACGCCCCCTCAGGCGGGGCGTCCACCCGGTTGAAGAGCAGGGACATCTCGGCGATGAAGGCGGGGTAGCCGGCCACGACGCCTCGGCGGCCCTCCGGCCAGATCCGGAGGTAGGCCTCGATGGCCGCCTCCGGATCGGTGGAGTTGAGCAGCACGTGGTGCAGTCGTGGTGCCGCCGGCTCCGGTCCGCCGTCGGGCTCCTGTGCCGAAAGCGGCGCTGGGGTCGGGGCCAGGGTCATCGCGGCACCGGCGACCACGACCGTCACGGCGACCCGGAAGTCCCTCGTGGTCCGGCGGCGCCGCCGCCGCAGCGCACGCGGCATCATGCGGCCCCCCCCAACCGCTCCACGCGGTAGCCTCCCCGTCGGCGGTCCCCCATCCACAGCGCCCCGAAGATCAGCGCCAGGATCCCACAGAGCGGGGCGAC
>JANQNV010000240.1 GCA_028279425.1 Longimicrobiales bacterium
TGAAGGGCAGCAGGTGGGGGGCGTTGCAAGACACGGGGGGGATGCGCGTACATTTCGATATGGACGCATCTGCCCGCCCCATGTGTGTGTGTAGGCTGCGCGCGCGCCTCGCCGGGGTGCGCCTCGCCAAGTCACTGCTGGCCTTGGCCGCCCTCGGCGTCGTCGCGGGCGCCGGTCCGGTCGAGGCCCAGCGACAGGCGATTCGCGGCACGGTCGTCGAGATGGGGACCGCGCGCCCGATCGGAGGCTCGTTCGTCGGGCTGTATACGGCCGACGGGGCGCGGGTCGCCGGTGGACTCACCCGCGACGACGGTTCCTTCCTGATCGATGTTGAGGTCGCGGGGGTCTATCTGGTTCGGGCCGATCGAATCGGCTTCGAGAGCACCGAGGCCTCCGAGGTGGATGTGGTCGCGGGGCGCATCACCTGGGTCGACCTGGTCGCGCCGGCTCAGGCCATCGTCATCGACGGTGTCGACGTCGACGGTGGCCGACGGTGCGATCTGCGCCCCGACAAAGGCCGAGCGACACTCGCCCTCTGGGAGGAGGCTCGGAAAGCCCTCGAGGTGGCGTTGTGGGCCGACGACCGGGGCCACTTCATCTACGAGCTCGAATCGTGGGTGCGACAGTACGACTCCGACGGGCGCCGTCTCGAGTCGGAGCGCCTCGACCGGCGCACGCACGTCGGACGGCATGGATTCCGCGCGGTGTCGCCCGATCGCCTCATTCAGGAGGGGTTCATCCACGGGACGCCGGCGGAGGGATGGGACTATTTCGCGCCCGATGCCGAGGTGCTCATGTCGGAGGCCTTTCTGGGGACGCACTGCTTCGAGGTCGTGCAGCGCGACGATCGGCTCGGGCTGGAGTTCGGGCCGATTCCCGACCGCGACGTCCCGGATGTGGAGGGCGTCATCTGGTTCGCGAACAACTCGTCTCGACTGGAGTCGCTCGAGTACGAGTACGTGAATGCCGATCACGCCGAAGACGATCGGTTCGGGGGCGAGGTCGTCTTCGAAGAGCTTCCCGGTGGGGCCTGGATCGTTCGCAGCTGGGAGATTCGCATGCCCATTCTGGCGCTCCGTGAGCGTCGTCGCGGGCAGCCGCGGCTCATCGTGCAGAACGTCCAGTCGGTGGGTGGCCAGGTGATCGAGGTGAGCGACGTCGTCGGCATCGAGCCCACGCGGGTGTCCGAGGTAGGGCGGGGCGCCGTGAACGGTGTCGTCGTGGACTCGACGACCGGGCTCCCTCTCGCCGATGCCGTGGTGCGGGTGGCCGGGACGAACCGGACGGTTCGGACCGGGCCCGATGGGCGCTTCCGCATGACGTCGCTTCCTGCAGACGCCTTCGCTCTGAGTTTCGACCATCCTCGGCTCGTTGAGCTCGGGATTCCGACGCCGTCGGTTCCGGTGCAGATCGAAGAGGGTATCGCGGTCGAGGTGCAGTTGAGCGTTCCGGGGATTCGAGGACTCGTGAGCGAGGCCTGCAGCCGGGTCGGCGCGGAACCCGCCACGTCGTCGCAGGCGTCGTTGGGCGGCATCGTGCTCGCCCCGGGGGTCGACCCGACCCTTCTTCGCGTGCGCGTCACGTGGAGCGGCTACGAGCGTACCGGGGCGGGTCTGCAGCGGGTCGACGTGGGAGCCGAAGTCACACCCGACGAGTTCGGGTGGTGGGGGGTCTGCCGCATCCAGGGCGACCAGCCCGTCGTCGTCGAGGTCCTTCACGGCCGAGAGGCCGGTGCAGAGACCCGGCTCGGGTCGATGGCGCCAGGAGAGTTCCGCTGGCTGGTCGTCGAAGCGCCCGCCTCGGAGGGCTCCGACGAGACCCGGTCGCCGTCTTCATAACCCTTCTAGTGTCCCGTTTGAGCAGTCCGGTGCGTACCTCCTCGAATACCATCGGGACTTTTCAAACGGGACACTAGTGTAGTGTCGCCAAAGTCTGGTGACCGCCGAGGGTGCGGAGGCGCCGCGGGGGCGAG
>JANQNV010000243.1 GCA_028279425.1 Longimicrobiales bacterium
TCTCGCCCTTCGAGGACGAGCTCGACGTCCCGACCTCCCTGCGCCGCAAGTCCGACGACGAGGAAGACCGCGAAACGCCGGCCTTCCTGCGCCGCTCAGCCGACTGATCCCCGGCGCCCGGCCGTCGCGAACCCGTCGCGACGCCCGGGCGCCCGTCGATTCCGCCCCAGAACCCTCAAGAAATCGCCCTTCGACGACGAAGGGATGGGGACCCCCCACGCCGAGGAGCCCGATGAGCCGCGCCATTCGAAGTCACCAACTCTGGCTCACCCTCGGCTACGTCGGCGCTCTGATTCTGTTGGCCCAGACCTACATCTAGAGATCGCTACGAGACCGAAGGGGCTTGTGCCGTTCAGGGGAAGCCATGCCGCGGCGGGAAGCCCCGGCCCCGCCCCGTCGCTGGCAACCCACCGAGATCCCCTACAGCGCCTCGACCGGCGCCTGGATCTCGCTGGCGTTGAAGAAGTACCCGATCTCGATGCGCGCCGTGTCGGGGCCGTCCGACCCGTGGACGGCGTTGCGCTCGATGTCGGTGCCGAAGCGTGCGCGGATCGTGCCGGCCTCGGCCTGGGTCGAATCGGTGGCGCCCATCAGCTCTCGGTTCTTGGCGATGGCGCCCTCCCCTTCGAGCACACTCACCACCACCGGGCCCGAGGTCATGAACGCCACCAGGTCGGTGAAGAACGGCCGCTCCTTGTGGACGGCGTAGAAGCCCCGCGCCCCGTCTTCATCCAGGTGGATCAGCTTCATCGCGATGATCGTGAGGCCCGCATCGCAAAAGGTCTTCAAGATGTCGCCGATGGCGCCCTTCGCGACGGCGTCGGGCTTGATGATCGACAGGGTTCGCTCCACGGTCTGCTTCCTTTCCTCGGCAACGGCGCGCGTCGAGCTCTGCTTCGACGCGTGAATCGGTGCGTGTCCCCACTTCACAGGGTCGCCCCCTTCCCCCCGGCAAACGGGGGATGCGACCCGCACCAACGCGGCGCGGGCGGTTCTGTAGCTCTTTCGCGACCAAGCGGCCATGCGCTGGCTCAGCCCGCTCGCACCTCGAGGACGATCTTCCCGAAGTGGTCACTGGCCTTCATGAGTCGGTGCCCCGCCGCGGCCTCCTCGAGAGGGAGGACCCGGTCGACGATCGGACGCAGGGTGCCCGACTCGAGGTGAGAACCGAAGCGCGTGCGGAACTGCCGCACGATCTCGGCCTTCTCCTCCACCGGTCGTGAACGGAGGGTCGATCCGATCACCTGCAGGTGATTGCGCAATACGAGGCCCAGCGGAAACTCGCCCTTCACACCGCCCATCAGGCCGATCAGCACCAGTCGCCCGCCGCGGGCGAGGACGGCGAGGTTGTCCGCCAGGTAGGGGCCCCCGATCGAGTCGAGCACGACGTCGACCCCGCGTCCCCCGGTGGCCTCCGCCACGACCT
>JANQNV010000250.1 GCA_028279425.1 Longimicrobiales bacterium
TTGCCGTAGCTATCGCTACGCCGCGTCGTTCCGCCTCGCCCCCGCGGCGCCTCCGCACCCTCGGCGGTCACCAGACTTTGGCGACACTACACTAGCGTCTGCTCGCGCCCTCTACGACTTCGCCGCGTAGCTGGCCTCGAGGGTGGCCACCCGCTCTCCCTCGCAGAGCAGATCGACGCGCACCCGCAGCCGTGCGAGTCCGAACCGCGCCTGCGTGGCCACGAACCGCTGCCAGACGGACGGATCCGGACGGTGCGCGTGGGCCGTGACCGGCCCCGGTGCAGGAGCCGAATACCGCACCGCCACGCGCTGAATCACGACCTCCGCGTCGAGGCCGTCGGCCATCGTGAGCAGGTGCACCAGCGACCAGCCGGCGAGAATCCCGAGGGCCGAGGCCGAGCCGCCGAAGAAGGTACCGTGGTGGTTGACGTTGGGAGCCAGCGGCGCCGTCATCTCCAGCCCGCCCGGACCCCATGCCGTCACCTCGGCCCCCATCTCGCGCGCCAGAGGGATCTGCTCGTGCAGCAGGGCCTGGAGCCGTCGAAGAGCGAAGTCAGTCGGCACGCCCCGCCCTCACCGTGACTTCTGACCCATCGGAGCGAGCGCAACGATCTCCGTCCGGAGACCCGCCCGATCGACCTCCATACGACCGAGCGTGACCGGGAGATCGAAGCGGCGCGGTCCCGCGCTGCCCGGATTGACGTACCAGACGTCGCCCACCCGATCCAGCCGACTGCGGTGCGTGTGCCCGTGGATCACGGCCGACACACCTGCCGCCGCCGGATCGATGTCGAGGTCTTCGGGGATGTGCACCATGTAGAGGAGGTGTCCACACACACGGATGGCCTCCGTCATGGGGAGCGTCGCGAGGGCGCCGCCGTCGACGTTGCCTCGCACCGCACGCACAGGAGCGATCTCGGCGAGTCGATCGAGGATCTCGTCGCGTCCAACGTCGCCGGCGTGGAGGATCAAATCCACACCCCGGAGCGGGGGGAGCGCCTCAGGACGCAAGAGGCCGTGTGTGTCACTGATCAGGCCGATGCGAGCGGTGCTGCGGTCAGCCAGGTCGTCGACTTCGCTCAACCGTCACTCTCGGCGAGCCGATACCCCCGACCCCGCACGGTCTGGACGACGCGCGCCTCGCCACCGGCCTCGAGCTTGGCCCGTAGATTTCCGAGATGCACGTTCACGACGCCCGTCCCCGGATCGAACGTCAGCCCCCACACGAGGCGCAGGAGCTCCTCTTTGGAGAACGTGCGACCCGGACGCAGCATGAGGGTTTCGAGCAACTTGAGCTCGATGTTGGTCAGCGGCACCTCGCGCCCCCCGCGCCGCACTCCGCGTTTCACTCGGTCCAGCTCGAGGTCGTGGAAGGTCAGGACCGTGTTCGTCTCCATCCCTACCCGACGCTTGAGCGCCAGCAGGTGGGCCTGGAGTTCGCCGATTCGGAACGGCTTGGGGAGGTAGGCATCGGCCCCTTCCTCGAGACCGTGGATCACGTCTTCCTCCGTGTCGCGCTGGGTCAACATGAGGATCGGCGTCGTGATGCCTCGGTCGCGGAGCCGATGCGCCACTTCGAATCCGTCGATGCCCGGAAGAATCACATCGAGAATGATGACGTCGTACGAGGCCGACGAGGCCATCTCCAATCCGCGTTCCCCGGTGCCCGCCGAGGCGACGGTGTATCCCTCGGCTTCGAGACCCTTGCGGATGACGTCGACCACTTCGGGTTGATCGTCGACGACGAGGATCTCGAGGGCACGGGCATCCATCGCGGGCGGGCCGTCCGGACTCGGGGGCGGAAGACGTTCGGGATTCGAAGATTACCCCGCGGCCCCGGTCGGGCGCCAGTGTCGTCGGAGCAGATCAGCCTCGCGCCGGGCTCGTCACACGCTGGAACCCGACGAAGAAGATCACGAGCAAGACGGGCGTCGACAGGAGCGCGATCGCAAGCACGGCGAGGATCAACGACTCCCCGGCGCCACCGACCGCCGTTCGAAAGGCCCCGATCTGGATCAGCGTGAAGATCGTCAGGAGCTCGGTCGTGACGAACGCCAGCACCATGCGCATGTGTTCGAAAATGGCCGGACGCACCGAGGGATCGAAGTCGGCCACCCTCTTTCCGCCGGGCAGGTTGAGAGCGCCCGGCCGCCGCACCATCTGCTGGCGGAGCACTCCGAGAAGGAGCACGAGCAGGAGCGCCAACGCCGGAAGAAAGAACCACGAGCCCAGCGACGTGGCCGTCCAGCGCGACACCTGGCCGTCGAGTCCGAAATGAGCGGGTACCTCTGTGGGAAGTCGCGGCCACGCCCACAGGGAGTACGCCACGAGCCCGATCGCCAGGATGGCGTTGACCGTGTCCAACATTCTTCTCATGCGACCTCCCGCGTCGGGGACGCACCCCGGCGATCCTCTGTCGTCTCGTTCGTGTACGTCCCAACTCTCACGTGTCTTCAACGACGGCGTCGAGTGAGCGCTCTACCACCGCGAGCCATCGCTCCGGCGACTCGAGGTGAACCGCGTGCCCGGCCCCATCGACTTCTCGGTGCATCGCTCGGGGAAGCCGCTCCACCATACGCCGGCCGAGAGCACCGAACTTGGCGTCGAGCCCGCCCGTCACGACGGTCGTCGGAACTCCGACCCCCGCGAGCCCCCCCCAATACGACGACTGGCGACCCGTGCCCGCGCCGCGCAGGCAGGCGGCCATCGCCGCAGGGTCGAGGCGCGCACGGCGCCTGGCTTCCGAGGTCCGGAGGTCGGCGGGCAGACGCTTCTGGCTTTCGAACAGTGGTAACTCGAGCCAGTCACGTACGAACGCCGGCATCCCCATTCGCTCGACCGCGACGGCGCGGCTCTCGTCGAGCACCTGGCGAGCCGAGCGCTCGTCCACTCGTTCGAGGCCGGGCGACGTCGACTCGAGCACGAGCCGGCGCGGTCGGATCGCCCCCTCGACCACACCGGCGAGAGTGATCCGTCCACCCATCGAGTACCCGAGCCAATCGACGGGCCCCGAGACGATCCCGCCGACGACCCGTGCGAGCACCCGCCCCAGCTCCGAGACGGTGTAGCGATCGGGATCGTGCACCGCGTCGCTGCGGCCGTGACCCGGCAGCTCGACCACGAGCACGGGTCGGTGCCGCGAAAGCAGCTCCGGCAGGCGGCCCCAGGCGTCGCGCGAACCCATGAAGCCGTGGATCAAAACCAGCGGCGTGGCGTTGTCTCGATCCGACTCCCAGTGGTGCAGAGCCATCTGGTACCCCGCACCACTTTCGGCATACCGAAGCCGCGAAGCTGCGCGCGTCACGGGCCTACCAGCGGGTGCCGGTGACCTTCCCGGACTCGTCGACCTCGTAGAAGCCCAGGTCGTGCCCCGATCTCATCTTGGCGATGTACAGGATCTGGCCCGTGTGCATGGAGAAGTGCTCGACCACGTGATACAGGGCGGAGACCCCGGTCACCTCGAGACCCTGGATGGTGTGCGAAGCGAGGAGCGCCTCGGCGGAGAGCCGCTCCAGGACCGCATCGGCCTCGGCCACCGTCGTCTCGAGTATCGCCATCACCTCACGTACGTCACCCCCCGCCGCCCGCTCGAACTCTCCCGCTCGGTCGCGGGTGTCGGGTGCGCCACCGAGGCCGTGGATGATCCACTGACGGGTGTTACCGGCGAGATGGAGGATGAGGTTGCCCACGGAATTCGAACCGGCGTTCGGCCTCCACCAGAGGTCGTCGTCGGACAGCCGGCGCACGGCGATCGAGATCTTCCGAGGGTACTCGTGCGCGAGGTACGTCCGCGACGCCTCGACGAAGGAGCGCGCCACGGAGGCGGCACCGCCGTCGTGTGTCATCGCTGCACTCCCAGGGCGTCACAGACGAAGCGGAAAAACGACGCGCCGGGGAGGATCGAACGCATCACCGCATCGGGCAGATCCGGCGCGAGAACCTGCTGGGGAGCGAGAGGTGCTACCGCGATGAAGTCCTTCCGTCGCAGGTCGGAGGCGAGGGGGTGGTCGGCATCGAACCCCCTGGGTATCCGCTTCAGCGACTCGCCGGCGAGCGACAAGCCGCTGCGTGTCAGCGCTTCGACGGCGGTCGCCCATCCGTCGGGCGAGTCCACGATGGCCTCCCGGATGGCCCGGAGCGGGGCCGAGGCGGGCCGCCACACGCCCAGGCCGACGAAGCACTCGTCGGCCTCGATGTGGACGTAGACACCCGGAGCGTGAGCGTCCTTGCCCGCGAGGTGCCGGAACTGGACTCCGACGTGCGTCTTGTAGGGAGTCTTGTCTTTCGAGAACCGCAGGTCCCGGTGGATTCGAAAAAGCGATCCGCCAAGCGGCCGAGGGTCCGCACGAAGTGACGGGCTGAACTCGGGCAGGCGGTCACCCATCGCGAGTATGAAACGCTGCGCCGGCTCCTTGAGCGTCTCTTCGTACCGACGCCGGTTCGCACCGAACCACTCCTTGGAGTTGTTTTCGGCGAGATCCGACAGGAAGGCGAAGGTGGCGCTGCCGAAGAAATCCGATTCCATGGTATGCCCGAAAGAGGAGGGAGGCTCGACCCGGGGGCGAGCCTCCCATCCTTTGGCCTCGCCTCAGCTACTCGCTGCTGCGCGACCGGTACGCCTGGACTTCTTCTTCTTGGGCCGGCGACCCTGATTCGGATGCTCCAGATGACGCCAGGTTTCACCCCGGCGGAGCATGTGGATCGTGCTCGGCGAGACCTTGAGTTTCCGGGCCCATTCGGAACCCGGCGTTCCCCATCGGTCCTTCTCCTCGTCCCAGTCGTCCAGGACTGCCTTGGCCTGCGCCATCGTCATTTCGGCGTGCGGAGACCTCTCTCCCTGGAGCCAGACGTTCCGGCCATTCCAACGACCCGGAGTCTGGAGCGGACCCGGCAAATGCTTGCCGGACGTTCCCAGGCAGTAGTGCCGCACCTGGTCGGCCGAGTACGTCGAGTATCGACGAGCGATCTCGGCGTACGACTTCCCAGAGCTGGCGAGGTCCCGCCACTTCACAACGAGGGCGCCGGGGGGCTTGGGCATAGGCGCACCCTCCTAAAAGTGTATGTAACTACGTGCAAGATAGAATAGCACGCAGATCCCGCAGGTCAAACGCAATCCCCGCGGGACGGACCGTTACCCCGCCAGCACGGGCCGGGGGTTGAGTCGTACGATGGCCGCGTTGAGCAGCGCGGCGAAGGTGACCCAGCCGATGTAGGGCACCATCAGCAGACCCGCGGTCGAGTCGACCCGGCCGAAGAGCCAGGCGGAAGCCACCACGGAGAGCCACAGACCCACCACCTCGATCAACGCCCAGTCGGGCCGTCGAGATCCGAAGAACAGAATCGACCAGAGGGCGTTGAACACGAGATGTACCCCGTAGACCCCGAGGGCGACGACGACCCCGGGTTCGGTAACGCCGACCGACCACACGCGCCACGACGCCACACCCATCATGATGTAGAGCACGAACCACGCCGGACCGAACAGCCAGTTCGGCGGGGTGAACCACGGCTTCTCGAGCATGGGATACCAGTCTCGAATGCTGCGTGCGGTAGCGGCGCCTGCGGTCATCCCGACGGCCTGGGGGATCACGATGGCGACCGCGAGGGCGATCCACGAATTCATGACGGTGCCTGTCCTGGCCGAAGACGAAGGGTGTCGAGGAAGGACTCGATGTCGGGCCACATGCGCTGAAAAGCCGGAGTCCACGGGGCGACGGGCTCGAAGTGCCCCGCCCCCTCTACCGCGTACATCGTGGCGGGGTCCCCCGCCTGGGACGCGCGACGCACCCAGTCGTCGCCGTGGGCGACCGGCACGGTGGCGTCGAGGGCCCCCGTCACCATCATCTGTGGGACCCCGATCGGGAGGCGGGCGCTCGGCGACGTCAGCCACATGCGGTCCGCCACATCGTCGCCGACTCCCCCCAACAGCCGCTCCACGATGTCGGAGCCGCAGCCCCGATCCTCTCGTTGGTCGAAGTCTTCGAGATCGGCGACGGCGGCGAGCCCGACGACCGCACGGATGCGCAGGGGGCGGGGTCCGCGAAGTGCGGCCCTGGTCCGGTCGTCGGGAGGCAGCCCCTCGCGACCAGCGAGCCAGAGGGCGAGATGTCCCCCCGACGAATGCCCGAACGCGCTCACGCGCTCGAGATCGAGTCGATACTCGGACCCGATCACGTGCAGGTGATCGGCAGCGGCGGCTACATCCTCCAGGATGGTCGGCCACGCCGCCCCCTCCTGGTCGATACGGCGGAACTCCGGGACCCAGGCCGCCCACCCCTCGTCGGCGAGAAAGCGGGCGAAGTGGCTCATGTACCCGGCGTCGGCGATCGACAGCCAGCATCCGCCGTGCACGACCACGGCCACCGGGTGCGGTCCGGCACCGGCGGGCAGATAGAGGTCTCCATGGCCCTCGTCGTGCTCCGCCCAGGGGAGCGTAACGTCGGCGGGCACGCGCTCGATCTCCCGGAACTCGCCCCACGCCAGCGGGCCCTGGGCCTCCACACCGGCGGCCCCGGCCGCCAGCGCGGAGACGCCCACGGCCAGGCCCAGCCCCCGGCTCACGAGGGCCTCCGCAACCGAGCGCCCAGCGATGTGCGCCACCGGCTGACCTTCGGTCGTATCACGGCCCGACAGTACGGGGCGGACGGATGGTCGAGGAAGTAGTTCTGGTGTTCGGCCTCCGCCTCGAAGAACGGCCCCTCGGAGACCGTCTCGGTCACGATCGGACCATCGTACCAACCCAGCTCGCGGATCTCGGCGAGCACGGCTTCCAGGGTGCGTGCCTGTGCCTCGGAGTGGGTCATGACGAACGACCGGTACTGCGGCCCCCGATCATGGCCCTGACGATCCGGGGTCGTGGGGTCGTGGACCGTGAAGAAGACGCGCAGGAGGTCGGCATAGTCGACGATCGAGGGATCGAAGGCGAGCCGCACCACCTCGGCGTGGCCCGTGGTGCCCGTGCAGACGTGCGAGTAGTCGGGGTTGTCGACGTGCCCCCCTGCATAGCCCGACACCACCGACTCCACCCCGACCACCTCCTGGAAGACGGCCTCGAGGCACCAGAAGCACCCCCCGCCGAAGGTGGCTCGCTCAAGTGTGGTCGTGGCTGCGTCGGCATCCATCGTGGGATCCAGTGTGGTGGTCTCGTGTGTCTTCCGCCCGGCCGAGCCCCGGGATAGGTTCGACCCGCGCCCGGTCGCGGCCGGTCCATCCGCTCCCGTCCCCTCTACCAGCGCCTCCCGTGAACGTAGCGAATACCGCGACGATCCGAAGCCACTTTCCCGCACTCGAGCGACGCCACGCCGGTGGTCCGGTCGCTTACCTCGACGGC
This sequence comes from Longimicrobiales bacterium, assembly GCA_028279425.1. GTDB lineage: Bacteria > Gemmatimonadota > Gemmatimonadetes > Longimicrobiales > Gaopeijiaceae > Gaopeijia. The sequence continues at coordinate 7,331 of JANQNV010000250.1, forward strand.
CCGGGGGGCACGCAGGTGCCACGGGTGGTCGCCGAGGCGATGGCCGACTATCTGCTCCACCACAACGCCAATACCCACTGGGCCTACCCGAGCAGTGCGGAGACCGATGAGATGCTGGCGGCGAGCCGCCTCGCGCTGGCCGACTTCATGGGCTGCGACGCGCATGAAGTCGCCCTCGGGGCGAACATGACGACGCTCACCTACCACCTGTCTCGCGCGCTGGGTCGCACCCTGTCGCCCGGTGACGAGGTGGTCGTGACCCGCCTCGACCATCAAGCCAACGTCGCCCCGTGGAAGGACCTGGCACGCGATCTCGGGCTGCGCGTGCGCGAAGTCCCGTTCGACCTCTCGTCGGGCCGTCTCGATCTCGAGGCCTACGAGCGGGCGCTGTCGCCGAGCACCCGCATCGTCGCCCTCGGGGCCGCCTCCAACGCCCTCGGTACGGTGACCCCCCTCGAGCCGCTCCTCGCGCAGGCTCGCGCGGTCGGGGCGTTCACCTTCGTCGACGCCGTCCACTCCGCTCCCCACGCTCTGCCGAACGCCCACGCGCTCGGGTGCGATGCGCTCGCCTGCTCCCCCTACAAGTTCTACGGACCCCACCTGGGGGCGCTGTTCGTTCGCGCCGACCGGCTCGACGAGCTCGATCCGCATCGACTCCCCTGCGCCGACGGAGAGGGCGCCGCGCGCCTCGAGACCGGTACGCTTTCGCACGAGGCCATCGTGGGCGCGGGCGCAGCGGTCGACTACCTCGCGAGCCTCGCCACACCCGAGTCCCAGGCCCCCTCCGTCGGGCGCAGAGCACGGCTCGCGGCCGCCTTCGACGAACTCGGTGCCCGGTGCGACGCCCTTCTCGCGGACCTGTGGAGGGGGCTGGAGGCCATCCCGGGGGTGACGCTCTTCGGGCCGCCGCCCGGGTCGCACCGCACGTCCACGCTCGCCTTCACCGTCTCGGGCGTCGACGCCGAACGTGTCACCGCCCACCTGGCCGAAGCCCATGGTATCTTCACGTCGCACGGCGACTTCTACGCCAGCACCGTCGTGGAGGACCTCGACCCCGGCCCGGGCGGTCTCGTGCGCGCGGGGCTCGCGATCTACTCGACGCCCCACGAGGTGGTGCGCACGCTCGAGGCAGTGGCCGACGCCCGGTCGGCGTAGAGCGGAACAGCTCGTGGGGGTTGGCGGCGGCCGCCGAGGCCGCCCATCTTGCGAGGAGCACCGTATCTTCCCCCCGGCCGCCGCCCCGTGAGCGCTCCGCGAAACCAGTACAACTGCCTGAAGTGCCCGGGGTATTGCTGCACCTACCCGCAGATCCCGGTGACCGGCGCCGACCTGGAGCGGCTCGCCGAGGCATTTTCGCTGTCGATCGACACCGCGCGGCGCCGCTTCACGAAGAAGGGCCTGGAGGAGGGCGAACGAGTCCTGCGCCACAAGGCCGACCCCATCTTCGACTCGAGCTGTCGCTTTCTCGAGACCGAGTCACGGCGGTGCACGATCTACCACCATCGCCCCGAAGCCTGTCGGGACTACCCCGGGTCCGCCCGGTGCGGCTACTACGACTTCCTCGCCTCGGAGCGGCGCAGGCAGGAAGACCCCGACCTCGTCCTGACGGCATGGGTCACCGATCTCTGAGGCCATGAGTTCACACCTTCCCATCGGCGAGGTCGCCGAGCGCACGGGGCTCACCGTACGCACCCTCCACCACTACGATCAGGTGGGCCTGTTGCGTCCGACCACCCGCACCCCGGCGGGGTATCGGCTGTACGGTCCGGCTGAAGTACGGCGGCTGCAGCACATCGCCTCGCTGCGCCGACTGGGGCTGTCGCTCGACGACGTCAAGCGATGCCTCGACAGCGGAGATCCACCTCTGCCCGAGGTCCTCGACGTGCACCTGGGGCGCCTCGACCACGAGATCCGCGAGGCGACCGAGATGCGCGATCGGCTCAAGCGCATCCGCCTGCAGCTCGACGAGGGCGCCATCGACCTCGAGGCCTGGCTGACGGTGATTCACGAGACACTTCGCATCGAGACCCACTTCACCCCCGAGCAGCGTGAGGTGCTCGAAGAAAGGGCCGACGACCTCGGCCTCGACCGCCTCGCACAGGTGCAGGACGAATGGGTGGCCATCTTCGAAGAACTCGAATCCCTCTTCGACGAGGAGCTCGCCCCCGACCACCCCGACGTGCTGTCTCTCGCGCGACGGGCGCAGGACCTGATCCAGGAATTCACGGGGGGGGACGCCGGGATCGCTCGTTCGCTTCAGGCCATGTACGAGGCGGAGGGCTCACGCCCCCTCACGGACCGAGGCATTCACATGCGGCCCGACGTGTGGGGGTTCCTGGGTGCCGCGATGGAGGCTCGGCGGGAACTCGAACGCGAGCTCGAAGAGGGCATGCCCTGAGCCCCACCTATCGGCCGCAACCCGACAGGGCCGGGCAGCGGCGATCCCCGTAGCGTGAACAGGCCCTCGTGTCCCGTTTGAGAAGTCCGGTGCGTACCGAGAGGGGGTGAGGGCTTGGGTGGCGAGGCGGAGCGGCGTAGCCAGAGCTACGGCAAGGAGTTCCAACGACGTCCACACAAGATGCACTCCTCCTCGAATACCCTCGGGACTCTTCAAACGGGACACTAGTGTAGTGTCGCCAAAGTCTGGTGACCGCCGAGGGTGCGGAGGCGCCGCGGGGGCGAGG
>JANQNV010000256.1 GCA_028279425.1 Longimicrobiales bacterium
AATCTGCCCAGAACGAGTGTCCGCGTTGGCCCTCGGTCGACGCCACCACCTCGCGCTGCATGGATCAGATGTGGGCCGAGGGGCCGCCGCCTCCGGGAGTGCCCTGTGGCGGAGGAACTCAGTGTTTCCTCGACCATGGTCACTTCATCACCATGAGCAGCCCCGAGCACAACGGCCGCGCGTACGCGCGGGTCGCCTGTGGCTTCTACGAAGGCGACAACGGGGTCTGGGCGATTCAGAACTTCCGTTAGTCGAGCGGTTCGAGCCGTGCTGATGCAGCGCGCCCGGTAGCGACCCGGTCGACTTTGCCCGTTCGTCCGATTTCCAGTGCCGGCAGGGACGCGATCCGCCTCGGTCGCTTGAACGTGGCGAGCGACGCCAGGCGACTTCGCAGCTCGATCGCGTCGTAGTCGCCGACGACGGCTGCGGCGACGAGCTGACCCCACTCGGGGTCATCGACCCCGAAGACGCAGATCGCCTCCAGCCCGGGCACGCCTTCCAGCGCGGCTTCCACCTCCAACGGATCGACGTTCTCGCCTCCCGTGACGATGCGGTCGTCTTTGCGCCCCGCGACGTGGAGCCATCCCTCCGCATCGAGAGACCCGAGGTCCCCAGTGGCCAGCCACCCATCGGCGTCGGTGATGCGGCCGTCGGGAAGCGCGACCCCGGCGACGTGCGGCCCGCGGACGAAGATCTCACCGTCGGCGATCTTCACCTCGACGGTTTGCAGGGGAACGCCCACCCCCGGGTCGGCCGCGAGCGGAACCCCCGGCGGTTGCGTGGCCACTTGTGAACAGGCTTCGGTCAGACCGTAGGTCGTCAAGACGGGCCACTTCTCGCGCCGGAGGCGCTCGAGCAAGCTTCGCGGTGCGGCAGCTCCTCCCAAGAGGATCGCCCGCACCGCATCGGGCGGCGTCCACCCAGCGTCCAGGAGTTGGCTCGCCTGGGTCGGAACCAACGAGCAGAGGGTGACGCGCTCGCGGTACACGACCGTGGCGAA
>JANQNV010000261.1 GCA_028279425.1 Longimicrobiales bacterium
ACGAGGTCAAGAACCCTCTGACTCCGATCAAGCTCAGCATCCAGCACGTGCGGAGGGCGTGGGACGACCAACGTCCGGACTTCGAGGACATACTCGTCCGTAATGCGGACGCCATGCTCGGCGAGATCGACCGATTGGCCGAGATCGCCCAGTCGTTCGCCCGCTTCGGGGCTCCGGGAGCGCAAGACGTGCCGCTGACCGCCGTTTCCCTCGAGGACGTCGTTGGCGAGGTCATGGTGCTGTACGGCGGCGCGACGTCACGGGTGCGCTTCACCCAGGAGCTGGAACCGGATCTGCCCGATGTGGTGGCCCGCACGGCAGAGCTCAAGGAGGTGTTGGTGAACCTCCTGGAGAACGCGCGCCTGGCCGGAGAGGAAGGAACCTCGGTCGTCGTATCGGCCCGCCGGGGCGTCATGCCCGGGTCCGTCGTCCTGCAAGTGACCGACGACGGTTCGGGGATCCCGGAGGACGTGCTTCCCCGCATCTTCGAGCCCCAGTTCAGCACACGATCGAAGGGCTCCGGCCTGGGCCTTGCCATCGTGCAGCGCGTCGTGCGCGCGTGGGGCGGGGGCGTGGAGGTGGAAAGTGAGGTCGACCGAGGGACGACGGTCACGGTGACGCTCCGGGTGTGGGAGGACGAGCCGGCCCCATCGCGCGGCGGGGAGTAAGGGTACGCTCAGTTCCGTCGGCGCCCACCCGGCCGTACTATGGGTCATGCGCTCAGAACCCGGCGAACCTTCGACGCTCGCGGTGGCGGCCCCTTCCGGTACGCCCCGCGTGGGTATGGCCGAGTTCACGGCCTGGCTGTCCGACCTCGTGCCGGAGCTCCGCGTCCTTTGGGAGCAGGCCATCGGGGCGCGGGGACTCGGCCAGGGGCGCATCGATGACCATCTGCTCGACCGCTTCGCGCGCCGGCTGGTGGGGATGCTCCCGATGATGCTCGGGCCGCATCGAGATCAGATCCGCCCCTTGTGGGTGCGCGGCTTCGAGCTGTTCGGCGCCGTCGCCGCGAAGCGGGGTCTGGCCGCAGGGGAGGCCATCGAGGAAGTGCACCTGCTCCGGGAGCTGGTGATTCGCGCCCTGTATCGAGATCCACCGATGGGGGGGACGGTCCCGATCTCCTTGCGTGAGGTCCTGCGCCTCAATCGGGCGCTCGATCAAGCGGTGACGCACGCGAGCGTGGGGCACACCGATGCCCTCTTCTTCGAGTTCTTCGAGGCCGAAGGCGCGGCGCTCCTCCCCGGGGACGACGTCGCCGCAGAGGTGATGTCGCAGCTGGGGGCGATCGGCCGCGAGGTGCGGTTGGTCGCGGGCGTCTCCGCCGGGAACGAGGGCTCGTGAGCCACGAAGAGGGTGCGCCGGAGGGATCGTCCGACCTGGGGGACATGCCCCCCGAGGAATTCCGGCGATACGCGCACGAAGCGGTCGATTGGGTTGCCGACTACCTGGCCGGCGTCGACGAGTTGCCGGTGTTCCCGCCGATTCGACCCGGAGACGTGAGTGGAGCGATCCCCGGGGCGCCGCCGGGCGATCCCGAGCCGATGGACGCGCTCCTGAGCGACTTCCAATCCATCGTCGTGCCCGGCATGAACCACTGGAACCACCCCGACTTCCACGGCTA
>JANQNV010000267.1 GCA_028279425.1 Longimicrobiales bacterium
GTTCCTGGGGAGCACGCCGGGGACCCCGACGAGTCTGGTGCACGCGCGCTTCGACCTCCCCTCGGGGCTACCCAAGACTTGGTCCCACACGGCCCGCGGGCGGTTCGCTGAAGTACTCCACGCTCGCCGGAGAGGTCGGCTGTCGGGGGCGCCATCCTTCGAAGCGTCGGGGGTCACCGGCATCACTGCCGTCCCGCTCGAGCTCGAGCCTGGAGGTTGTTACGTTGCGGTGGTGGCGGCCACCCGCGGGCGTGTGGCGTCCATCGCCCTGGCCGCCTCGACCGACCGCAACCGTTCTCAGAACCATGGGGGCTCCGGGGGAACCGGGGCTGCCGTCGCGTTCTGCACCGGAATCGCGTCGCGTGGCCTCGTCGAGGTAGAAGCCAACGGTTCGGGAGTCGGGTGGCTGCTCGGGATCTGGAGGACCGGACGCTTGCCAGGAGCGGGACCATGAAGTGGGTGTGGGCCTTGGGACTCCTGCTCGCAGCGTGCGGCGGATCGGCAACGACCCCGCCCACCGAGGCGCCCGAGCCGGAGACACGATTCCGAGCCACCGACGCGAAGCCGAGCGGCACGCGCTGGCTCGGCGCCGATCCGGCCCGGGCGACGAAAGCGGGCGCCCAAGACTTTGCGATGATCCGAGTCGACGCGGGTGCCCCGGGAGATCGCATCGGCGGCACGGTCGAAATCCCGGAGAAGTCCTGCGTGCTGCTGATGGCTCGAGGGTCCGAGACGATCGACGACCTCGACATCTTCGCATACGCCGACGATGGGACGGTGCTCGGCTCCGACGAAACCACCGACAAGAAGGCGACCGTGATGGTCTGCCCTCCGCACCCCTCGCGGGCGTTCGTCGCTGCGCGCATTGCCTCGGGCTTCGGTTTGGTGGCGGTGGGGGCGCAGTTGGTCGACCCGAAGCGAGCGCAAGAGGTCGCCCGGGCGGTCGGGGCGCGAGGCGATGCGACCGGCCGAGCCACCAATCTCTCCAGTTGGCCGGGGCTCGCGGAACGCGTGGCTGAACACCGCCGACGCATCGGATCGACGTGGCAGGACGTTCGCAAGGTCGCCCTGCCCGTGGACCCTCGCCGGCATTCGTTGGTGTCGGCGGTGGCGGAGGCGAACCGTTGCTTGGACGTACTCGTGGTGCCTTCGGACGAGGTCAATCACCTCGACGTTTCGATCCTCGACGTCAACGGCCGTCTCGTCGGTCGGGCCGCCGCCTTCGGACGGATGCGTGCCCTAGTCGTGTGTTCGGCCACGAAGACCGCGGTGACCGTTCGCGTTCGACCGCACTCGGGTGGCGGCGTCGCGGCCGTCATCATCTCCCGATCCCCCGAGGGCTCGAGGAACGAGATCGAGA
>JANQNV010000272.1 GCA_028279425.1 Longimicrobiales bacterium
CAGCCGGGGCGGACGCGGCCGATGTCGAAGCATCTGACGTCTTCACCGTGCGGGACCTTCACCGGCTCGACCTCCGGGTGCATGGAGCCGACGAGGACTCCGTGGTCTCGATCCGGCCACGCGAGAGCTGGAACCCGCGGGACGGCGACGCCTACCGAGCCCCACCCGACGCCACCTTCTCCCTTACCGACCTCTATTCGATCGAGGGCTTCTACCGCGACACGAATCGAGATCTCGTGCCCGACGAAAGCCGGGTCCATCTGTCGCTCGCGAGCGGCAGCCCCGCCGGCCCGGTCACCGACCTCGCGACGCGGATCGGGCTCGAAACCGCCGGGCTCCGGTTGCCTCTTGCTCGCGTCGCCGGCCAGGAGGACGACCCATCGGGTCGGGGGTTCCCCGTCGTCGTGGGGCCGGGTCACTACGCCGCGGAGCAGTTGGGCGCGCGAGGGCGGATTCCCGAAGCCGACGCAGGCCCGGGGTCGGGCTACGTGCTGCTCGTCGACGGCGCCTTCGGCGCTCCCGGTGGCGACGACGCGCGCAACGGGCTCATCGTCGATGGAGCCGACCCCTCCGGGGTGGGTGCCGCCCTCGACTGGCTGGCCGGTCGCGCGCCGTGGCTCTGGACTCCGGGCAAGGGCGAGCACCGGCTGGCCGGCATCCAGACCGAGGTTCGGCGGTTCATCCAGGCGCGCGGAGCGGCCGGACAGGTCGCCCTCGCCCTCGCCAAGTTGGACGCCTGGAGCGAGGAACGCGTGGAGACCGGTGCCGCACCGAGCCGCATCGAGGTCGAACTCCTCGCCGAACGGGTCCCCGTGGAGGTCGACGCCGTCGTCCGCGAGACGCTGGCCGCTCGATTCCCATCGGCCGACATCGCGGTCGAGGGATGGTCGACCGGCTTCGGCGTGGGCGACACCATCTTCGTCCACGAGTGGGATCTGCCGTGGGAGGTCGACGCCGCGCGGGCGGCCCTCGAGCGAGACGTATACCGCGACATCGAAGCCGGAGACCACGTCGAGGTGGAGCTTCGCGTCAGCGAGCCGCCCGAGGTGCGCGCCGCGCTGACCGACGAGATCCGCTCGGCCCTCGACGAGGCCGGCGCGGCCTCGACCGAGGTGCGGGTACTGAGCGCCTACAAGCAGGGCTACTCGTGGCTCGAAGATGTGGTCCTCCCGCAACTCCGGGAGCTGGAGGTGGCCTCGATCGACATCGGCTACCACGACCTCGACGAGTCCGAAGAGGTCCGGTGGCAGACGATCGCCGCCGACACGCGGTGGTTGCAGGAGCTGTACCCGATCGACGCGGTGCTGGCTCGTGAGTTGGCGATCTCGGACTCCGTGATCCGGTTCGTCCCGACCCGCACCGACGCTCCGACCTACACCGTGACGGCGCGGGACGCGGCGGGCTCGGTGCTGCTCGAAGACGCCTTTTCGCCGCGCTACGTCGTGCGACCGTTCTTCGACCTGTTTCCCGAGTACGAGCAGATCCGCGTCACGACGGGGTGGCTGCACGCCCGGGCCGGCGAACGTACGCTCGTCGACGCTCGGGTGGTGACCGACCCCGAGGCGTTCTGGGACCGCCTGCAGACCGAGACCTACCGGGAGATCGTCGACTACGTGCTCGACACGCAGGACGGGAGCCCGAGCCCGCTGAACGCCCCCTTCTTCGACGAGTTCCACATCGACTTGCGCCTGAGCGAGCCGAACCACCGGATCGGCGTCGACGAGGAGGTGATCAGCTCGCTGGAGGCGCTACACGAGGACATCTACTTCGAGACCCTCACCCTCTTCGACCTGATCGGAAGCCGCTACCAGACCAGCCAACCCTACCCCGGGCGGGTCCTGCCGTGGATCGACCCGACCGGGTCGGGGCAGCCCGGTCGGGCTCGCCTGTCGCTGACCGGAAAGGAGCGGGCCGGCGCCGAGATCGTGATGCGCGTCTACGACGCCGACGACGACACCGACCCGGACGTGCGACGCTACCCGCTACGTCCCCTGGCCGTCGAGGCGCCGCGCCTGGTCGGGGCCGCCTTCGAGGCGGGCCGAGACGAGCTGCGCGTGCTCCAGGCGCGGGTCGAGGTACCCGACAGCGTCGACCGGACCCGCGAGTTCGCCACACGATCGTCGGAGGCGGCGATCGATCGGCAGTTCATGAACGCGGAGCTGGTCGTCAGCATGATCCGCTCGCTCGCGACGCTCCACGACGCGGGCCTCTTCACGGAGGCGCTGAGCTGGGACCGCGTCGCGGAACTCGTGGTCGAGGTGACGATCGAGGACGCACCCGACACGGCGCGCCGCGCGAGCCTGACGCGATCGAGCGCGCCCGCCTCGACGGTGGCCCCCCGTCTCTTCGCCGAGGGGTGGCGGCCCGACGGCAGCCCCCTCGTGCAGTGGGAGACCCCGATCCCTCCTGCCGAACACGACTCGCTGTTGGCGCGCCTGGCCACCTTCGACCAGGCCGAGGTCTACTACATGACCGATTCGTTCCTCGGCCAGCCGATCTGGGCGGTGGACCTTCTCCCGACCCGTCAGGGGAGGTACCGCAGCCAGGCCAAGCTCAACGCGCTGAAGCCGACGCTCTTCATCAGTGGGCGACAGCACGCCAACGAGGTATCGAGCACCAGTCACATGCTTCGGCTGGCGGAGCTCTTCGTGACCGACTCGGCGCACACGGCGCTGCTGCGCGACGTGAACGTGGTCCTCCACCCCATGGCCAACCCCGACGGCGCCCGACTCGCCGTCGACATGCAGGAGGTCAACCCCGACTTCATGCTTCACGCCGGCTATCTGGGACCGCTCGGCGTCGACATCACCGCCGGTGAGCGCACCGACGATCCGATCTACCCGGAGTCCCAGGTCCGCCGCAGGCTGCGCGGCACATGGCTGCCCGACGTCTACGTGAACATGCACGGCTACCCGAGCCACGAATGGGTGCAGTACTTCGCCGGGTACAGCGCCTGGGTGCGCAGCCGCCGGGGCGGCCAACGGAGTTGGTGGGCCCCTCGAGGGTGGTTCATTCCGGGCTTCTCGATCGTCGAAGACGACGACGAACCCGAGTACGCGACTGCCCAGCGGGCCGTATTGGACACGATCGCGGCCGCCATCACCGGCGAACCGGAGGTCGAGGCGATGAACCAGCGCATGTACCGGCGCTACCGGAAGTACGGCGTCCAGGACCGCGAGGCCTTCACGGAGTACTTCCACGAGGGGATGCTCGTGAATATGCGACTCCGCGGAGCCGAGAGCATCGGCACGGGCCTGTACAGCACCCGCGTCACCTGGTTCGGCGTCACGACCGAGGCACCGGACGAAACCGCGCGCGGAGACTGGCTCGACCTCGTGGCCACGGCCGGGCTGGCCCACTCCAGCGCGCTCGCGCGCTACCTCGCAGACGGGGAATACGCGCTCGAGCGAGAGGTGGACGCCGATGCCGAGGGGGTGTCCCGCAAGGTCTACCGCGTCAAACCCGTGCTCCCGGCCGGCTCGCGCTGATCCTCGAGGATCGTGGCGCCGGGCGACGGCGAGGCGATCCGCGCGCCCTCGGCCATCTCGACGAGATCGAAGCCGAGGTCGACCCGGTCCTGCAGCGCCTGGGCCGCGCCGACGAGCCGACCCGGTGACAGGTCGGTGCGATTCGACGCCACGAGCACCTCCTGTGCGCGTCCCTCGATCGGGATCAGGAGCACCGATCGGTAGACGGCCGCGTAGGTGGCGACCATGGCGTCGTAATCGGGGTTGGTGGTGTGGAGATTGCTCACGACCACCCCGTCGGCGGTCAGCCGCGTGGCCAGCGTGTCCAGAAAGGTCCGCGTGGTAAGAGCCCGGGGCACCTCGGTGTCGGAGAATGCGTCGAGAATCACGACGTCCCAGGTGGCCGGATCGGCCGCCTCCACATGCGCCCGACCGTCGTCGACGTAGATCCGAAGCCGCGGATCCGGGCGCAGCGCGAACCAGTCGTTGGCGACACGCACGATGAGCGGGTCGATTTCGACGGCGTCGAGTTCGGCCTCGGGCATGACCCTGCGCATGAACGATGGCATCGCTCCACCGCCCAGGCCGACGAACAGGTGGCGCGCATCCGGTTCGGCGAGCGCCGGCCCGATCATCGAAGCCTGCATGTAGCCGAGCACCAGGACCTCGAGCCGCAGGGGGTAGACGGCACTCTGCCGCGACCGCCCCTCACCCATGTAGAGCTCGCGAAGTCCGTCGCTTCGCTCGACCACCTTCACCGGTCCGAAGTCGCCACTACCCTCAAACAAGACGGTGGGCTCGGCCGTGGTGATGAGCGCGACCGCGATGCCCAGCGCCACCACGATCACGATTCCGAGAGCCACGACTCCACGCATCTGCGTCCTCCACCTCGTTCAGAACCTCCGCATGCGCGAACCCGTCGCACCCTCCGGATTCTAACCCAAGGCGCGAGACGACGCATCGATCGCCAGCGTGATGTCGCAGTTCGCAGATCGGCTGCGCAGTGCCGAACGAGGGGCGGTTCCCACCCCCCTCGGTACAGCCGAAACGGAGCGAATCATGGTCCAACGAACCGATGCGATGTCCCGGCGACTGCTGTCCCGGCCCGTAGCCCTCTGGCTCCTCGTCCAGCTCACCGGCGTGGTCGTGGCGCTGGTGTGCGCCTCGGCCGCGGCGACGACGTAGTGGGGGCAGCCATCACGTTGCGGCTGCGGCCATCACATCGCAGCGGCGGCCATCGCGCAGTCGCCGCGGCCACCCCATTGCGGTCGCGGCAAGACGCTCCATTTGGCGTACGGGCTCACAACCCACCAGACTACGCGGGGGGCCAAACCCCGACAGGGAGGGGTCGGACGACGCCGGCCCGGCCACGGCGACCGGAGGGGGGCGATGCGGAGTGCGATCAGGCGCAGGTCGATTCGATCCACCCGGGCAGGAGTGTTCGGAACCATAGCGGCGATGTGGATGGCCGGGCCGGGATCCGCGCAAGAGTTCCCGGTATCCCCTTCACTCCCCCCCGAGTCGCGACAGTTCGACTTCTGGATCGGGGAGTGGGCTGTCGATCTCCGAATGCAGGGGTCGGATGGATCGTGGCAAGACGGTGTGACGGCGACGGCCCACGTGTATCCGATCCTGAGCGGGAAGGCGGTCCTGGAGCTGTGGAGCGATGATCGTCCCCACGGGATCAAGGGATACAGCCTCCGCGCGTTCGACGCCGCGCGCGACGAGTGGGTGCTCTGGCTGAACTGGCCCGGTCCGAACCGCTCGGGGTCATCCAGTCTGAGCGGGAGCTTTCGACATGGTCGCGGGGAGTTCTACTCGAGCGCTCGCGCCGACGACGGTTCGGAGACGATCAGCCGCTACACGTTCAGCGACATCACCCCGAACTCCCTGCGATGGGACGACGGCGTCTCGCGGGACGGAGGCCGGAGCTGGTCGAGCAACTGGATCATGGAGTTCACCCGTTCCGCCGCGCACCCCCGGCTGCCCGAGGCAGGCGGCGCCGCTCCGACCTACCACGATGGGACCCGGTGCACCGATCCCGCCTTCGGGACCTTCGACTTCTTGTCGGGTCACCGGAGTGGCGCCGTCGAGGCGGGCGGCTCGGGATCGGTCACCATCGTCGGATACCGGATTCTCGACGGCTGCGCCGTCATGACCTTCGCCGGGGCGGACGGCGACCCCGAACGGGCGTGGGGTTTCTCCCACCTCACCTTCAACACGTACGCCGACCGGTACGAACTCACCACACTCAACTCCCTACCCGGCACGCCGGTACGCGTCTTCTACAGCCGGGACGCCAGGGAGCTGGTGCTGTACGAGCGGTCGGAGGGTGCGGCGGCCGTGGACCGCTTCCGTATCGAGCGGCATGCCGACGGGAGCGTGCTCTGGGTGCACGAGACGCCCGAGGGCGACGACTGGCGACCCGTGTGGGCCGGTCGCGTGCGTTGAGGGGACTCGTCCGCGCGCCGTCGGCGTCGATCGTCGACTGCGAACTGACGCATCGCCCCCGGGTCCCGATCGATGTCGAGCTGCTCTACCGACAACACGGCCGCTACGTCTCTACGCTCCAGCGGCTGGGGGTGAAGATCGAGTGGCTCCCCCCATTGGACCGCTCACCCGACGCCGTGTTCGTCGAAGACGCGGCCGTGGTGCTCGACGAGGTGAGCATCGTCTGCAACCCCGGGGCGGAGAGTCGCCGCGGCGAGCCCCGGACTCTCGCGCCACACCTCCCCGCCGATCGACCTGCGCTCCGTGCGCCCGCCGACGAATCGCTCGACGGGGGCGACGTGCTCGTGGTCGGACGGAACGTCCTCGTGGGCCGCTCGACCCGCACCGCCCCATCCGCCGCACGGTGGATCCACGACGCGTTGACCCCACTCGGGTACCGGGTAGCGAGTGTACCGGTCGAACGGGCGCTGCACCTCAAGACCGCCGTAACACTCGCCGGTCCGGGCTGCGTGGTCGTCGACCCCCTCGCGGTCGATGAAGCGGCGCTGCGCACGGCGCTGCCGCCCGGCACCGATTGGATCGCCGTATCTCCACACGAAGCCCCCGGCGCCAATGTGCTACGCGTCGGCCCAACCACCCTCGTCGCCGCCTCGGCCCCCGAAACCGCGGCGCGGCTGCGCCACGAGGGACTCCGCGTCTCGACACTCGACATTTCGGAATTCGAGAAGGCCGAGGCCGGGCTCACCTGCCTGAGCATCGTCTTCGACCGTCGATGAGGCGTGAGGACCTCTATCCCGCCGAGACCGACACCTCGGTGACGACCTCGTCGCCTCGGCCTCCTTTCGTCAGGAAGCCTTTCACGCGGTCCATGATTCCGTGGAGGATCAAGTAGGCGCTCGGAACGACGACGAGGGTCAGGATCGTCGACACCGATAGTCCCCCGACCACCGCTACGGCCAGCGGTTGCATCAGCGCCCCACCTTCTCCCAGACCGAGGGCGAGTGGGAGCATCCCGAAGGCGGTCGTGAGCGACGTCATCAGAATGGGCCGCAACCGTACCGCGCCGGCTTCGATGACGGCCTCCTCCCTGGTGTGGCCCTCGCTCCGGAACTGCTCGATGTACTCCACGAGCAGGATGGCGTTGTTCACCACGATCCCCGCGAGGAGGATCACCCCCAGGAGTACGGGGGCGCTCAGGGAGGAATCCGTGATTCGCAGGGCGCCCGCCACACCGATCAACGAGAGGGGAATCGCCAGGAGGATCGCCAGCGGATTGATCAGACTCTCGTACTGCACCGCCATCGCGACGAAGACGAGAAACACCGCGAGGATGATCACGATGGCGAGCTGGCGCCCGTTCTCTTCGATCGCTTCGGCCTCACCTCCCAGAATCACCGAGTATCCGTCCGGCAGCTCCAGCTCGCCCAGTCGAGCGGCGACGGCCGCATTGACCTCCCCCACGGAGGCCTCTTCGGAAATGACGTCGCCCGTGAGCCGCAGGATGCGGTTCTGATTCTCGCGCAGAATCGTACCGGGACCGATCCGCGTGTAGACCTCGGCCACGTCGCGCAGGAAGATGGGCGCCCCACCCACTCGCGGGGGGAAGAGGGCGATCGCCGAGACGGCCTCTGGATTCCGGAACCGGTCGGGCGGAAACATGATGCGAACGTCGTATTCTTCGTTGCCCTCGGTGTACCGGGTCGCGATCGTGCCGTCGATGGCGGTGCGGAGGGTCTGCCCGACCGTCTGGACGTCGAGGCCCAGCTGGACCGCCCGCTCGCGGTCGAGCTCGATCGCGAGTTCGCGGCTGCCTTCGTCCGATGAAGGCTGGAGGTTGTCGAGCCCCGGGACCTGCGCGAGATCGGCGGCGATCTGACGCCCCAGCTCCTGTTGCACCCCGAGGTCTTCACCCACCACCGTCACCGCGATCGGCGAGCCGCTGCTGTTCGTGCGGAGGCCGCGAATCCGCGGAGGGCTGAAGAAGGCCCGCACCCCGGGGAATCCCCGCTGGAACACCTTGCCCTGCATGCGGCGCACCCACTCGTCGGCCGAGATGGTGCGGTCGTCGAGCGGCACGAGCCGCACCTCGATCGACCCGCGTGCACCGCTTTCCACCGTGGTGGCCCCGAAGATGAACCCCCCCGCGGTGCTGAACACGCTCTCCACATCGGGCATCTCCGCCACCATCTCTTCGAGCTCGAGGATGAGCTCGTTCGTCTGCGCGGGCGACGACCCCGGTGGCAACGAGATGAAGGAGCCGATGTTGCCGTCGTCGACCTGCGGGAGGAATTCGTTGCCCAACTCGCTGGTCAACGCCCACGCCCCCGCCAGCGATGCCAGTCCACCGGCCACCACACCCCAGCGCCATCGGATCATCGTGGGCGCCGCGCGCCGGTAGAGGCCCCGTCCCCCCTCGATGGCGCGATCGACCGCCGCGATGAGAGGGAAACGCTTCACCCCACTCCGGAAGCGCACCTGCGACAGCTGCGCCGCGACGGAGGGCACGACCGTCAGCGCCGTGATCAGCGACGCGAGGATCGCGAACGAGATCGTCAGGATGAGCTCCCGGAAGATCAGGGCCGTCAATCCGGTGATCAGCAAGAAGGGGACGACCGCCGCGAGGTTGGTCGCGGTCGAGGCGACGACGGCGCTCTGCACCTCCGACGATCCGACGTGCGCGGCCGTCATGGGGTCGTCGTGCAACTCCTCCGTGTGCCGGAAGATGTTCTCGAGCATCACGATCGAGTTGTCGATCAGGAGTCCCACTCCGAGCGCGAGCCCCCCCAGCGAGATGATGTTCAGGGTGAGCCCGCTGGCCCCCATCATCACGAAGGTGGCTAGAATCGCCAGGGGAATCGCGAGCCCGACCACCACGGTCTTGCGGAGCGACCCCAGGAACAGGAAGACCACGATCATCGCGAGAATGGCGCCCCCGATGGCGGCGTCGCGCACCGAGTTCACCGAGGCGCGCACGAAGTCGGCCTGGTTGTTGAGCAGCTGCAGCCGAATGTCGGCCGGGATGAACCTCGTCTCGTCGAGATCGTCGAGGCGCTCCTGCACCTGTTCGGCCACACGGACCGTGTTGGCGTCGGGCTGCTTGCGTACCGTCAGCTTCACCGCCGGCACCCCGTCGAGGCGCGCCCACAGGCGCTGCTCCGCATTGGTGTCGCGCACGGTCGCGACATCGCCCAACCGCACACGCTGCCCGGCCCCGGCATTCAACAGGAGCGAGCGAATGTCGTCGACCGAAGCGAACTTTCCGGCGGTCTTCCCGACGAGCTCCTGATTCGACCCGGAGAGGCGTCCGGCGGCGACATCCTGGTTCTCAGCCCGCACGGCCGCGATGACCTGGGCGACCGACAAGCCGTAGGCGGTGAGTCGATCGGGCTGGATGACGACCTCGATCTCACGCACCAGACCGCCCGCGATGTCGACCGAGGCGACCCCCTCGATCGTGAGGAGTTGGGGGCGGAGTCGATCCTCGAGCCAACTGCGCAGCGAGATGAGGTCGCGCGTCTGCGACGAAAACGCCGCCTCGTAGATCGGAGACTGCGACGGGTCGAACTTGAAGAGCGTGGGCGGATCGGCCTCCTCGGGAAGCCGGGATCGAACCCGCTCCAGATTCTTCGACGCGTCCTGCAGGGCGAAGTCGATGTCGGTCCCGTACGAAAACTCTAGGGTCATCCCGACACGACCCTCACTCACCTCCGTCTCCATGCGCACGAGGTTTTCGGTCGTGGCCAGCGCCGCCTCGAGCGGCTTGGCCACGGTCTCCTCGAGCACCTCGGGATCGACCCCCTGGTTCGAGACGTTGACCCGCACCTGCGGGTATACGATCGACGGCAGCAGGTCGAGGGGCAGCCGCTGGAGGAAGAACACGCCCAGTACCACCACGACCGACGTCAACGTCAGCGTCCCGACCGGCCGGAAGATCGACCAGCTCGAGATGCCGGTGCGCTTGGGATCGATCGTCATGGCGGGCCTCCCCCCTCCCCTTCTTGCGAGACGTCGCGGATGGCGGCGCCGTCGCGAAGCAGGTTGGCCCCCGCCGTGACCACCCTGTCGCCCGGCGTCAGCCCATCGAGGATCTCGACGTCCCCCTCGGCGGTCAGCCCCGGCGTGACCGACCGCAGCACCACCGACGACTCGTCGACCAGATACACGCCCTGCCCCCCTCCTCGGCTCACGAGAGCAGCGGCCGACACGAGGACGGCGTTCTCCGTCGGGTCGAGGTCGAACGAGACGCGGGCCAGGAAGCCCGGACGGGTCATCCGACCATCGGCCGCATCGAGTGCCACCTCGACGGGTACGAGCCGCGTGGCGGGGTCGGCCGACGGGAAGATGCGGCGCACGCGAGCCCGCAGGCTGCGACCCGGGAGCGCGTCGAGTTCGACCTCGACCGGGTCGCCCCGATTGATCTGTACCACGTCGAGCTCCGAGATCGAGACGCGCACCACCATCGTATCGATTTCGGCGATCTCCAGGATCCGGGCCTGATTCCCGACCACGTCGCCCGCTTCGACCTCTTTCGTGGTGACGACCCCGCCGATGGGGGCGGTGACCTGGGTGAAGCCCGCCCGCGTCTCGAGCTGTTCGAGTTGGGCCCGGGCCGCCTCGTAGGCCGTCTGATCCCGCTCGTACTCCGGCTGGGTGATCACCTGCCGCTCGCGCAGCTGCCGCGCCCGCTCGAAGGCCGCCTCGGCCACCTCGAACGCCGCCTCCGCACTCCGCAGCTGCGCCCGGATCTCGCGGTCGTCGAGCCGCGCGAGTACGTCGCCGGTTTCGACCCGATCGCCCTCTTCCACCTCGACGGCGAGGAGCGCCCCGGGCACCTGCGCATTCACCGCCACCGTGCGGATCGCGTTGACCGTCCCGGGAATGGTCACCCGGCGAGCGATGCGCCCGAGCCGGACCGTATCCGTTTCGACCGGCGTGGCCATGGAGAAGCCCCCCCCGGGACGACCGCCCCCGGGCGGTCCGCCGGGCCGGCCGGCAGCCTCGCTTTCACCCGAACATCCAGCGGCGACCAGCGCCGCCACCGCCAACGTCCACACCAGCGTTCCACGGGGATTCACCGACTGACCTCCTCGATCGAGCGTCCAAGCACGGCCTCGAGTCGCGCCACGGCAATCCCGAGATTCTGACGTTCCGCCACCCAGCTGTTCTGGGCGTCGGCGAGGGCGACCTGCGACGTCTGGAGTTCCAGAATCGTCGCCACCCCCAGCTGGTACCGCTCCTCCTGCACACGCAGGTCCTCCCGGGCCAAGCCGAGGCCGCGTACCGCGATCGCCACCCGTCGTTCCGCCGACGCGATCTCCTGGAAGGCGTCTTCGACGGCCACGCGCGCGCCGATCAGGGCGTCGCGATACTGCGCTTCGGCCACCTCCTCGAGGTTGCGGTTCCGCGCCAGAGACGCCTCGCGGGTGAACCCGTTGAAGACGGGTACGGAGGCCGTCACCCGCAGATTCCAGCTCTGGTTGCGGGGTGGGAAGTCGAAGGCGAACCAGTCGTAGCCGCCCGACACCCGGAAGGTGGGCCCGAACTGGGTCCACGACGAAAACGTCTGAGCGGAGCGATCGCGCGCATTGGCCTGCGCCGAAAGAACCGACGGCCCCTCGGACTGGGCGCGGCGCACCAGCTCTTCGACCTCCAGGAGCGGAGGGGCCTCGAGGGGGAGGGCGTCGGGCGACGCCTCCACTTCGCCCGCGACGCCCACCTGCCGACCGAGGCGCAGGGCGCTCGTGCGCAGGGCCGACGTCGCGTCTTCGAGAGCGAGCTCGGCATTGCTCACCTCGAGTTCGGCGCGCAGCAGGTCGGAGCGGGTGACCGTCCCCACGTCGAGGCGGACCCGAGCGAAGTCCTGCTGTGCGAGGGCTCGGTCGAGACGCTGGGCGGCGACCTGGGTGAATTCCTCCGCCGCCGCGACCGCGAAATACGCCTGGGTCGTTGCCAGCGCCACCTGGAACTCCTGGTCGCGCTCCGTGGCCAGCGCCGCATCGAAGCGGGCGCGAGCCGCGCGGTTGGTGGCGAATCGGCGCCCCCACGCGAAGATCTCGTAGTTCGCGATGGCCGATGCGCTGTAGCTCTCGGAGACGAGCTGGCCGGTGGCCTGGTCGAACCTCTGGTTGCTCGAATTCGTGTACGACGAATTCAGGGTGACCGACGGAAAGAAGGCTCCGCGGGCCTCGAGGAGCGAGGCCGACGCGTTGTCGGCGCCCGCCCTCGCGTTGACGGCCGCCGGCGCAACCCGCAGGGAGAGCTCGAT
>JANQNV010000286.1 GCA_028279425.1 Longimicrobiales bacterium
AGACCAGCCCAGCAAGTCGAGCCTCGTCTTCGGCCAGACGCTCGAGGCGTGACCGGGTCGTGCGCTCGCTGCTCCGGAAGCGCTGCAGCGTCGACTGGCGGTCCTGCTCCACGGAGCGCAGGGCGCCGAGTTCGTTGAGTCGGCGTTGTCGGAGGCGAGTCAACTCGCGGAGGCTCTGGCGGAGTTCGACGTCCTGCTCGGTGAGGGACGCCTCGAGTTCGGCGACCTTGTCGACCATGGCGCGGTCCGACGACGCCATCATGCGCAAGTAGCGGTACCGCGTCAGCAGATCGGCGAAGGAGTCGGCGCCGAGAAGTACACGTGCCGTGTGGAGCGGCCCCATCTTGTAGATGTCGCGGAGCCTCCGACCCAACGAGGCGGCACTGCGGCGCAGGCGCTCGCGCGTCGAGGCCAGGAGCTCGGTGTTTTCGGCCACCTGCTGGTTGGTGGCCTCGGTCTGGAAGTCGAGTTCGGCGACGACCGACCGAGAGGCGCTGAGCTGCCGCTCGATGTTGCGCAGCTCAGCCGAAACGTCGGCGACCCGATTCCGAACGGACTGCAACTCGCCCTGGAGACGCTCCCGCTCGGCCCGGATCTCCTCGAGTCGCGCGCGGCTCTCCTGAATCTGTCGGTCGAGGACGGGCGTCTGTCCCTCCGCCGGCGCGGCGAACGCCGCGGCAGCGACCGCGAGGGCCGCGACGAACGGCCCCGCTCTCACGTCACCTCCCGGAGGTGGCGTCGAACCGCATGCGCCGAGGCGAGCCCGCCGAGGAAGGCCCCCGCGAGGAGGCCGCCGACGACCCACCAGACCGGGAGCCAGTCGATCCGGAAGAGGAAGCGGCTGACGACGCGGTGGGCCACCGCGGTCAACACGACGGCGAGCACCCCGCCTGCGAGTCCGGTCATGAAGCCCTCGAGGAGGAAGGGCTTCCGGATGAAGCCGTCGCGCGCCCCCACCAGACGCATGACGTAGATCTCGTCTTTACGGGCGAAGATGGCGATGCGAAGCGCGGTCCCGATGATCAGCGCGGCGACCATGGCGAAGGCCAAACCGAGCGCGAGTGAGCTCACCCCGGCGAGCCGCCGCAGGGTGTCGAGTCGGTCGACCCACTCCCGCCCGAATTCCACATCTTCGACGATGTCGAGGGCCCCGGCGATCGAGGCCAGGAGTTCGACGCTCTCCGGGCTGCGGTTGCCTTCGTTCAGGCTCACCTCGAGCGAAGCCGGTAGCGGGTTCACCTCGAGTCCGGAGAAGACCTCGCGAAAGTCGCGGAGGTCCCGCTGGGCCCGCGCCATGGCCGAGTCCTTGCTCACGAACACCACCCGCGCCACTTCGGGCTGGTCGCGCAGCTGGCGTACGGCGTCTTCGATGTCGACGGCCGCCGCGTCGTCGATGAGGTAGGCGACCACCTCCACCCGCGATTCGATCTGACCCAGGGCCACCTGGAGGTTGTGGGTCACGAGGCCGAACAGGCCCACCACGAACAGTGCGAGTCCCACCATCCCCGCCGCCAGCCCGGTGAGCAGGGGAGCGCGCCGAAACGCCGCGAAGGCCTCGCGGATGCCGTAGTTCACGACGCCGCCTCGGCCGAATCGTAGACCAGCCGACCCTGATCCAGCTCGATCGTTCGTGCCCGGGGGTAGGCCCGAACGAGGTCGAGGTCGTGGGTCGCCATGATCACCGCCATTCCCATGGCGTTGATCTCCCAGAAGAGGTCGACCACGCCGCGTTTGGCGCGTTCGTCGAGGTTGCCGGTCGGCTCGTCGGCGAGGAGAACGACTGGATTGGTCACCAGGGCTCGAGCGACCGCGACACGCTGCTGTTCGCCGCCCGACAACTCGTGGATCCGAGCCCCGCCCTTGGGCGCCAGCCCCACCTGGCTGAGCAGGCGCTGCGCCCGGGGTACGATCTCCTGCCGGCGCGCGTCGGTCACCTCGAGTGCGAACGAGACGTTTTCCATGGCCGTCCGCCCCTGGAGCAGTCTGAAATCCTGGAACACCATCCCGACGCGACGGCGCACCTTCCAGATCTCCCGCTCGCGGACCATGTCGGAGCTGAAGCCCGACACCCGGACCTCGCCCGACGTGGGCGTGTCGGACATGTGGATCAGGCGCAGCGTGGTCGACTTGCCGGAGCCCGAGTGGCCGGTGAGGAAGACGAACTCACCCTTTTCGACGTGCAGCGAGACGCCGCTCAACGCGGGCCCGCGCCGGGGGTATTCCTTGGTGACGTTGGTGAGCTTGATCAACGATGGAACCGGCGAAGGGGGCCTTGAAAAAAAGCTAGATCGCCACCGAGGCGTGCGCCAGCGTGATCGCCAGTCGAAGCGCTTCGCTCATCGACGACGGGTCGGCCACTCCGGCGCCCGCGATGTCGAAAGCGGTACCGTGGTCGGGAGAGGTGCGGGGGAAGGGTAGCCCGAGCGTCACATTCACCCCCCCGCCGAACGCGGCGGTCTTGAAGGCCGCCATCCCCACGTCGTGGTAGGGGGCCACCACGGCGTCGAATTCGCCGGAGATGGCCCGCGAGAAGACGGTGTCGGCGGGGAGCGGGCCCGACAGGTCGACTCCGGCTTCGCGCGATCTCCGCAGGGCGGGTTCGAGAACTCGTGCTTCTTCGTCGCCGAAGAGCCCCCCGTCGGAGGCGTGCGGATTCACTGCACAAAGGGCGATGCGCGGCTGCGGGATCCCCCACCAGCTCTTCAGGTGGCGATCGAGCAGCTCCACCTGCGCGGCGACGAGGTCGGCGGTGAGCGCCGCGGGCACGTCACGCAGCGCGATGTGGGTGGTGGCGAGTACGACCCGGAGCGCCCCGCCCAGCCGCGTCGACTCCGCGGCCATGAGCATGCCGACCTCGGCGGCTCCCGTGAGTCTCTGGAGGAACTCGGTGTGTCCAGGTTCCGGAACCCCGGCCGCGCGGAAGGTCGGCTTGTGAATCGGACCCGTGACGAGAGCGTCGGCTCGACCCGACGTCAGGAGCTCGATGGCGTGTTCGATGGCACCTCGCGAGATTCGCCCGGCCGAGGCCTCGGAGCCATCGAACGTTTCGGGCATCCAGTGCGTCTCGCAGGGGGTCCCGGGTTCGATCTGCCCGAGCACCGTCGCACGCACGGAGGGCATCGACGATGCGAGCGCCTCCAGCGCCTTTCGGGTGACCTCGGGACCGATCCCGCGGGGATCTCCGGTCGTGACGACGAGGCGCACGGCTGTGGCCAACGAGACCGCCCGGTCAGAACCGGATGTCGACGTACGACTCTTCGCGCAGGCGCTGCCAGATGCGGTCGAGACTCTTCTGCTGCGACAGGCGATCCCGGATCTGATCGCGCACGTCTTCGAAGGTGAATTCCCCGGCCTCGCGAATCTCCTTCACGCGCACGATCGCGATGTGCGGGGTGTTCACGACGACCTGGAAGGGCTCCAGCATCTGTCCCTCGGCAACGTCGGCCAGCGCCTCGGCGTACCCCTGAGGAAGCTGGTTCAGCTCGTCCCGGGAGATGCTCGGCAACCGAATCGGAATCCGGTCCTCATGCCCGTACTCGTCGGCGAGATCGTCGAAGGTCTCACCGGCCTCGATCCTCTCGATCACCTCGGCGGCCCGCTCGATGGTGGAGCCGATGTCGTCGGGCCCCGAGCTCGGCTGAACGAGGATGTGGCGCGCCTTGACCTCGCCGGGGCGTTGCCGATCGACGCGCATGATGTGCCACCCGTAGGCCGAACGGAACGGCGGGCTGACCTGATCGTCGGGCAGACTGAAGGCGACGCGATCGAACTCCGCGACCATCAGGCCGCGGCGGAACCAACCGAGGTCTCCCCCGTTGGCCTGGGTTCCGGGGTCGTCCGACGCTTCCTCCGCCACGGCGGAGAAGTCTTCGCCGGCCATGACGCGAGCGCGGAGCGAGTCGATCTCGACCTTCGCCTTGTCCCACATGGAATCCGGCGGCACCGCCGGGATCACCAACTGCTCGATCGAGATGATCTCGGGCCGCTCCTGCAGCGACGCCCGTTGCGATTCGAAGAGTTCGCGCATCTCGGCGTCGTCGAGGGCGACCGGGGGGGCCTCCTGAAGGCGTCGCTGGAGGAAGAGCTGACGCATCAGGTCTCGCTCGATCCGCGTGCGCAGCGTCTCGCGGTACTCCGACATCGTCATGCCGTCGGCTTCCACGGCGGTCTGGAGCTGTAGCGCGCCCCCGAGCTGACCCTGCACGGCGTCGATCTGCGATTGGACGCGCGCGTCGATGAGTTCGGGATCGAGCGAGAGGGTGGTGTCGCGCGCCGCCTCCTGCAGGAGCAGCTGCAGGTTGATCATCTGATCGAGCACCTCACCCGCGGCGAGGCGAAGCTGTTCCGGATCGGTCGGGAACTCCGCTCCCTGCGCCGCCGCCAGAATCATCTCGGTCTGCAGCTGCGAGAGAAGGATCACGGAATCGCCCGCGACCGCGACCACACGATCGACCAGGTCGGCCGGCTCACCGGGGATCGCGATGCTCAACGGCGCCGATGGCCCCTGTTGGGCCCGACCTTCGAAGGGGAGGGCGAGCGCCGCCAGCCCCGCAACGAGCAGGGAGGCGCCGAGTCGAATCCGGGAGACGACGGTCATCGATAGATCCGGTGTGCCGACGGGTGGCCGATGGAAGTCGAGTGCGTGTGGTAAACCG
>JANQNV010000306.1 GCA_028279425.1 Longimicrobiales bacterium
CCCACGGCGACGATCTTTCGGTACCGGTAGGTGCTGGCGACGACCCCCGCTCCGCCTTCGAGCCCCTCCACGGTGACCGCGGGCTCCGGCGAAACGTACGGCCGGACCCGAACCCACTCGTAGACCGCGCCGCTCTCCCCGGCATTCTCGATCCGCAAGGGCCACAGCTCGGTCTGGTTGGGGCCCCCGGCCAGCGTCGCGAGAGCCTCGCCGTTTTGGGTGAAGATCACGTTCTGTCCGTCGGTCCGCGAGATCGCGTAGGTGTGGACCTCGGTCGGCGTCTGCACCGTGACCGCTTCCGACGCGGCCCCCGCCTGGGCCGAGTGACCGGTCTCGAGGGCCTCGAAGGCCGCCCCGGCGGGATCGTTTTCTCCTCCCGCGACCAGGTATCGAAGACCATCCGGCGTCGGGTCCAACATCCGGAGGCGAGCCTCCCACCGCCCGCCGTCGGGCGTCACGCTGAGCAGGGTCGATAGACTGGCCGCCCCCTGCACCCGAAGCGCGCCGTCGACCACCGACAGCCCCGTCCCGTCGATGACGTTCCAGCGCTGAAGATCCAGCGCCTGCGCTTCGAAGTCGTCGTAGAACGCAAAGATCTGGGCGGGATCCTCGTCGGCATTGCGAATGCCGCCCAAGTAGATCTCGTACTGGCTGCTTCCCAGGTCGTCGACCGCGGCCTGGGTGCGGAACCACACCGTGGTTTGCGCTCGGTTCCAGGCCGAATCGGGATCCAAGACCCGGTCGATCCGCACCGGCGTAGCGTCGGGGGTCTCTCGATACACCACCACCACGTCGGTGCCGTCGGGCGCGGCGCGGCCCCGGGCCACATGCTCCGCGTGGTCGAAGGTCGCCGACAGCGCGTAGCCGTCGGGCACCGGTCCGGGCAGCGTCAGCCGATGCCGAAACAGCGCGTCGGGCTCGGCCCAGCTCTCCAAAGTGCCGTCTCCGGTGCCGCTGGACACCCCACGGAGCGCGAAATCAGCCCCGCCGGCGGGAATGTCGACCACCGCCTGGGTCATCATCGGAACCAGGGCCCCCCGGGGCGAGGAGAATGTCACGCCCCGCTCGTCGAGCGGGCGACGTTCGCCGTTGGGGAGCTCCAGCCACCCCCGGGCGGTGTTGGTCCCCGGCGCCTCGGTGAGGCTCATCTTGGCCAGGACCCAGTATCGGCCCCCGGCGACCGAAGGAACCGATAGGCGGTCGAGA
>JANQNV010000329.1 GCA_028279425.1 Longimicrobiales bacterium
CTCGATGTTCCGGGGGGCGCCGTCGACCGACCCCTCGTCGCTGGCCGACGACGGGGGCGCAGCGAGCGCGGCCTCGGGTACGGGCGCCCCCGCGTCGGGGGTCGAAGGCGCCGAACCGCCGCCCCGGGTGAGGGCGAACGCCAGCCCCGCGAGCACGACCGCGGCCCCCCCCGCCGGCATCCACAGTGGGATCGGTCGGCGTGGCTTCGGCTCGGGCGGTCGCACCGGGGCACCGCGACTGTCGGGGGGCCGCGGGGCACCGTCGCTCGGCTCGGCCGAGGGTGCGTCGGCGGCCGCGGTCGACATGACCTCGGGGTACGACGACTGCGCGCCGACCGGCTCGAAAGGAGCGTCCTCTTCGGTGGGGGCGGGCGTCGGATCGGCATCTGGCGCCGAGGGCGGATCCTCCGGGGCTGACGGCTGCTCGGCAGACGTCGCCTCCGGCATCGGAGGGTTCAGGAGGGCGGCTTCGATTCCGGCCGCGGGGGTGGCGGGTTCGTTGGTCGCATGCCCCACGGTCACGATCCAGTCGTCCGACACCCGGCCGCTGGTCGCGACGACCCGGACCTTGCCCTCGGCGAGGCCGCGCAGGCGGCCCCTCTCGTCGATCTCGGCGACGCCATCGGGGGTGAGCGACCATTCGATCCGCCGGTCGGCGAGTTCGCTGCCCCGATAGTCGAGCGTTGCGGCCGTGAGCTGGAGGGCATGGCCCACCTCGAGGTGGCTCCGCCCATCGGCGTCGGCGGTCGGTGGATCGATCCGTATCTCGTGCGTCCAGGCCGAGAGCAGAGCCATCGAGCGACGCACCGGGTCGTCGTGCCGCAGCGTCGACCCTCCGAGCGCGTCGATGGCGTCGTAGAGGGATTCCCAACGGTCTTCCGGGGCCTTCGCCAGCATGCGCATCACCGCCTCGGCGAGCTGCGCCGGGCAGTCGGGGCGCCGTTCGCGCACATCCCTCGGCGGTTCGGCGACATGCGCCTGGATCACCTGGATCGTGGATCCCTCGAACGGGGGTACGCCGGCGATGAGTTGGTAGGCCACGGCGCCGAGCGAGTACTGGTCCGACGCCCCGGAGACCTTCCCGGTCGTACACTGTTCGGGGCTCATGTAGGCAGGTGTCCCGACCAGCATTCCCGTGCGTGTGAGGCCCGGCTCCTCGGCAACCTTGGCGATCCCGAAGTCTCCGACCAGAGCGGTGCCCTGCTCGTCGAGGAGGATGTTGCCCGGCTTGATGTCGCGATGGACGACGCCCCGCTGGTGCGCGTACGAAAGAGCGCTCGCCACCTGCCGCACCCACGCCTCGACCACGCCGAGGGGGAGCGGAGCCGACGCCTCCGACATGACCTGCGCCAGGGAGCGGCCCGGCACGTAGGTCATGCTGAAGTAGTGCAGGTCTTCGCGTTCGTCCACCTCGTAGATCGTGACGATGTTCGGGTGGTTCAACTGCGCGGTGGTGCGCGCCTCCTGCTCGAAACGCTCGATCTGGCTCGGATCCATGAGGAGGCCCGGCGCGATCACCTTGATGGCCACCCGCCGCTTGAGGCGCGTCTCCTCCGCGAGGTAGACCCCCGCCATGCCTCCCCACCCGAGCAGGCGCTGCACCTCGTACCGACCGGCGGTGACGACGCGAAGCCGCTCGAGGATGCGCTCCCACGGCCCGAGGCGCGCGGTCTTCGGCGCTTCCGAGGCTCCCTCGGCGCTCGACCGCTTTCCGCAGTGCGCGCAGAACAGCCCCTCGGTAGGGAGCGGCTTGCCGCAGTGATCGCAGAGGCGGGACGGGTCCATGGACGCGGCAATGGGGGAGGAACACCAACCTGGGTAGTCTCCAACGTCGGCTTGTGTCGCGCAACGGCTTAGCACCCGTGCGAGAGTCCCGCGTCGGCAGCCGGACCGTTACCTTCAGCGCATGTCCACCTCGGCCTCCGCCCCGGTTCCCGACCGCGTTCCTTCCTCCCCCGCGCGCCAGGACGCGAAGGAGGCCGCCGACGGTCTCGACGAGACCATGCGGCGCGACTTCGTCGTGGTGGTACCGGCC
Organism: Longimicrobiales bacterium; assembly: GCA_028279425.1. Lineage (GTDB taxonomy): Bacteria > Gemmatimonadota > Gemmatimonadetes > Longimicrobiales > Gaopeijiaceae > Gaopeijia. Next base: position 2,036 of record JANQNV010000329.1, read on the forward strand.
TTCGACGAGGCCCCCGTCATCGCCGAGACGGTGCGCGCGCTCCGGGGCGCCTTCGAGGCCTATCGACTCCACGGCGATGTGCTCCTGATCGACGACGGCTCGACCGACGGGACCGCCGACATCGCCCTCGAGGCCGCCAAGGGGTGGGAGCGTTTCGAGGTGGTGCGCCACCGGTCGAACCGCGGCAAGACGGAGGCGATGCTCACCGCGTCGCTACGGAGCGAGCGTACCTACATGGTGCTCTACGACGCCGACCTGCAGCACGACCCCGATGAGATCCCCCGGTTTCTTCGCGCCCTGCAGGAGGGATGGGACATCGTCACGGGCCGCAAGATCGGGGAGTACGACAAGCGAGGGGTGTCGTCGGTCTACAATGCCCTGAGTCGCCGCGTCTTCCGGGTCCCCGTCAGCGATCTCAACTCGATGAAGGCGTTCCGCCGCGAGATCCTCGACGAAGTCACGCTTCGCCACGATTGGCATCGTTTCTTCGTCGTACTGGCGCACTCCCGGGGCTGGTCGGTGACCGAAATCGACATCACGCTCCATCCGCGGCGCGCGGGCGTCTCGAAGTACCAGGGTCCAGGGCGGGTCGTGGTCGGCGTGCTCGACCTCCTCTCGGTCGCCTTCCTCATGCGCTTCGGTCGCAAGCCGCTGCTGTTCTTCGGGGTTCCCGGGACGGTCATGCTCGGCCTCGGCGTGGGCGTCGGCCTGGTGGCGCTCTGGCTACGCTTCGTCGAAGGGTTCGGCTTCCGACCCTTTCTCTACCTCGTGATTCTGATGGTCACGGTCGGAGTGCTGCTGATCGGCGTCGGGTTTCTGGGCGAGCTGGTGGCGCAATCGCGAGAGGAGGCGGCAATGCAGCACCGACTCGAGCACCGGCGCCGGCCGGGGTGAGCACGCAGTCGCACGCTGGCGGCCCGCTCTCGATCCTGATGCACTGCGTCTACTTTCCCCCCGAAGTCGGCGGTCTCGAGAGCCATGTGTACCACCTATGCCGGGCGATGGCGGCGAAGGGGCACCGGGTGGACATGGTCACCTCGCTGTCTCAGCCCGGACTCGCGCGCCACGAGCGGATGGCGGGCGTGGGTGTGTGGCGCACCTGGATGCCCGCTCGAAACACCCTCGGATGGGGGCTGCACGCCTTCGGCTCGACGCCGCGTCTCGGGGCACTCGCTCGGGGCGCCGACGTCATCCACGCCCAGGACATCGCCTCGGTGCTCCCGGCGATGGTCGCGCGCAGAGGCCGTCGACTGCCGCTGGTCACCACGTACCACACGAGCCACTTCCTGAAGCGCGCCGACTCGCCCTTCTGGAGGCCGATCTTCCGGCGATTCATCGAGGCCGCCGACCACAACCTCGCGGCGAGTGAAGAGATCGCCGGAGTCGCCGAATCCATCGCCCCTGGACGTGCGGTCGAGGCGCTCACCAACGGGGTCGACACCGAGTTGTTTCGCCCGGTCGCTCCGATTCTCGACCCGCCGCCCCAGGGACGCCGGCGCATCATCGTGCCGCGCCGACTCTTCGAGAAGAACGGAGTGGAGTATCTCGTGCGCGCGCTACCTCTGCTGGCCGAGCGCCTCGATGTCGAGGCCGTCTTCGTAGGCGACGGGCCGGAGCGCGAGCGCCTCGAGACGCTGGCTGGTGAGGGAGGGGTGTCGGATCGAGCGCGCTTCCTCGGCGCCCGCCCCAATGCGGACATGCCGGGGCTGCTCTGCTCGGGCGAACTCGCGGTCTTCCCCTCACTGATGGAGGCGACCTCGGTCGCGGCCCTCGAGTGTATGTCGTGTGGCGTGCCGGTGGCCGCGTCGAACGTCGGCGGGCTGCCCCAGATCGTCGACGATGGGGTGGGCGGGCTGTTCGAACCCGCCGACCCTGCCGATCTTGCGGCTACGGTGGCGCGTCTGCTCCTCGAGGCCGACCTTGAGGCGCTTGGACGGGAGGCGCGAAGCCGGGTCGTCGCGAAGTGGAGCAACGACCGTCTCGCCGAGCGTCATCTCCACATCTACCGGTCGCTCCTCGCCAGGCAGAACTGACGAGCCGCGTCCCCACTCCTCCTCGCACCTCGACTCCATGGCCAAGCGCGCTCGCTCCAAGGCACGCTCCGAGACGGCGTCTTCCGAGGCCAACGCCGCAGCCCCCGACGGGTCCGCCGCCTCCGACCCGTCCACTTCGGGGCCCGCCCCGGAACGGGTCGCGATCCCCGGGTGGCTGCCCGCGGTCCTCTACGGCGTGGTCACACTCGTCCTGTTCCGGGCCTTCGCGTTTTCGGATCAGATGCTGTACGGGACGGATACCGAAGGACTCGGCTACATGGCGCGCGCCTTCTACGCCGAGGCGCTGAAATCGGGCGACTTCCCCCTCTGGAACCCGATCATTCTCGGGGGCACGCCGTTCCTGGAGTCACTCGCCGGAGGAGACTCGCTGTACCCACCATCGGTGCTCCTCCTGCTCCTGCTCGAGCCGTTTCGGGCGCTCGGGTGGAAGCTCGTGCTGCACGTCTGGCTCGCGGGGCTCTTCTCGTACGGGTGGACCCGGTCGCTCGGATGCAGTCGCGCCGCGTCGCTGGTCGCCGGCGCGGGATTCATGGTGGCCCCGTTTTTCGTCAGCCTCGCGTATCCCGCTCACGACGGGAAGATGTTCGTCACGGCGCTCACACCGCTTCTTTTCTGGGCCGTCGAGGCCTGGTTCCGGAACGCCCGACTGACCGCTCTGGCAGGGATCGGCGCCGTCGTCGCCGTGACGATCCTGACCACCCACCTCCAGATGGCGTACTTCCTCTTCGGAGCCACGGGCGCCTACGCATTGTTTCGCGCGATCCAGGAGCTCCGGGCCGGCTCGACCGCGGCCCCGGCCTCGAGCGGGCCAGCCTCTGCGCATCCCCTCGCGCGCTTCGGCTTGTTCCTGGCGATTTCGATCGCCGGAGCCGGGGCCGCCGGCGTGCAGCTCCTTCCCGCCGTCGACTACATCGGCGATGCATCGCGGCGGAGCACGACCACCACACAGGCGACCCCCGAAGAGAACCGCGCGTACGCCTCCTCGTGGGGGATGCACCCCGAAGAGGCGGTCTCGAGCCTGTTCGTGCCGGAGTTCGTCGGGGCGTCGGTCAACGAGCCCGGGTGGACCTACTACACCTACTGGGGGCGCAACTTCTTCAAGTACAACAGCGAGTACGTCGGCCTCGGGCTGCTCTTGCTCGCCGTGGTGTCGTTTTTTGGGGGGCGTCGCAGCGGGGTGCGCATCTTCATGGCCGCGATGGCCGGCGTCGCCTTCCTGTACACCCTCAACACGTGGACCCCCGTGTGGGGCCTCTTCTACGCGCTGGTGCCGGGCCTCAAGCTCTTCCGCGCCCCGAGTATGGTGATCTTCCTCACGGGCTTCGGCATCGCCACACTCGCTGCCTTCGGCGTCGACCGTGTGCTCGCGTGGACGGCCTCGAAGCATCCTGCCGATGGCCGGACGGCGCAGCGGGTGCTCTGGGGGGCCATCGGCGTCTTCGGGCTCGGGATGGTGCTCGCGCAGTCCGGGACTCTGCTCGACCTCTGGCGATCGGTGTTGTATGCCGACATCAGCGGCGAAAAGGCGCAGGCCCTGCTCAACGCCTCGCCGTTCATCGCCCAGGGTTTCTTGCTGGCCACCGCGCTGTGTGCAGCCATCGCCGGGGTGGTGTGGGCAGGGCGGGGGGGGCTTCTCAAGCCCTCGGGTGTGGCGGGACTGCTCGCGGTGCTCGTGATCGTCGACGGGGGACGTGTCTCCGACCGGTTCCTCACGACGAAGGACTTCGACGACTTCGCCGTGCGGGGGCCGATCGAGGACTACCTGATCGAGCGCGAGGCCGTGGAGCCCCCCTTCCGGGTGCTCGACCTCAATCGATCGTCCGTCGGGGGTGGCGGCCGCCCGCCAAGCGTGAACGCCGAAGACGTGCGGATGGGGATGTGGGGGCTCGACCTTGCGGGGGGGCATCACCCCAACGATCTGCGGCGCTACCGCGAGCTGACCGGTATGGACGGCGGTGGGCCGCCCTTCAACCTGCTCTTCGGCCCGAACGTGGGCCGCCTGCTGGGGGTCAAGTACATCGTCTGGCCGGCCGCCGCGGGCGGTGGCATCGAGCAGTTCCAGTTTGCGGGGTTCCCCGAGCTCACCGCCATCACCGGTACGCAGCTGCAAGACGGCCGGCTCTTCGAGGTGGTATACGAGGCCCCCGCGCTCGATCGGGCCCGGTTGGTCGGAACCGCCGAGATCGAGGCCGATGCATCGACCGTGGAGCGGATCCTCGACCCCGCCTTCGACCCGGCCGGGACCGCCCTGCTCGCGCCCTCGCCCGAAGCCGAGGCCGCCGTCGCCTCCCTCCCGGGAGCACCCGTCGACGGTACGGTCGAGTGGCTCGAAGAGGGCACCGACCGGACGCGGCTACGGGTCACGGCCGACTCGCCGGCTCTCCTCGTCGTGTCCGAGAACCACTACCCGAGCTGGCACGCGACCGTCGACGGCGAAGAGGCGCCGGTCCTTCGGGCCTACCACACCCTGCAGGCCGTGCCCGTGCCGGCGGGCACGCACGAGGTGGTGCTCCAGGTCCGAACGAGCGGACCCGTCCGCACCGGACTCTTCATGTCGGGAGGCTTCTGGCTCCTCCTCGGCGGCCTCGCGGGCCTGGAGCGCCTCCGAGGAGGTGGGCCGAAACCGGGCCACGACTCACCCTCCGTCGGTTGATCTCCCCCGGGGCGGAACCGCGGTGACGTCGCATCGTGCAGGGCTGCCGAGGGGCCTCCGCCTCGTCGTGCAGGGACTCCTGACGCTCGTCGTCACCTACTTCATCCTCCAGCGCGCCGGCGTCGCCTTCTCGGACTTCGCCGAGATCGACCCGGGCCGGTGGAGCCCCGACCTTCGGCTCATCTTCGCCTCGGTGGTCGTCCTCGCGGCCGGCTACGCGATGTCGGCGTGGCTCTGGGCACGCATGGTGGCCGAAATGGGGGGCCGAGCCCTCCCGCTGCAGGCAGCGACGCGCATCTACATGGTGTCGAATCTGGGCCGATACATCCCGGGCAAGGTCTTCCAGATCGCGGGTCTCGCGTATTTCGCCCGCCGAGAGGGAGTGCCCGCGGGCACCGCGATGGGGGCGGCGGTGGTGGGGCAGGGGGTCGCCCTCCTCGGGGCGAGCCTGGTCGGGTTGGGCGCCTTCTTCGGTCCCAATACGGCCTACCGGTGGGTCGGCTGGAGCGGGCTCGCGGTCTCGACCGCAGTCGTTGCCGCCACCTCCGTCCCGGCTTCGGCCCGAGTCCTCGAGCGCGCGTGGCGTCGCCTCGCAGGGAGGGCGGATTCTGACGTTGACGGTGTTCGGAACGTTGAACACGCACGAAAAGACGCCGCGGCATATGGTGATCCCGTCGGTAGGGTAGGGTTCGGGCTGCGTTGGACGTTGTGGTATGCGTGCAACTGGGGGATGTACTCCGTCGCATTCTGGTTACTATTCGTTGGCCTCGAAGCGTGGGAGCCGTTCCTCCGGGTGGGGCCGGCGTTTGCCGCGGCCTACCTCGTGGGGTACGTCGCAGTCTTCGCTCCGGCGGGGGTCGGGGTTCGGGAGGGCGCCCTGATCCTCTTCCTGCTCCCGGTGCTTCCGCGGGACGCCGCGGTGGCCATGGCCGTGGCCGGCCGGGTCTGGTTGACCGTGGTCGAACTGGTGCCGGCCGCGGCCTTCGCACTGGTGCAGGCCCGACTGGGATCGCTGGCGCCTCCTTCATCCGACCCCGACCCCGACTCCGCCCCGACATCGACGCGATGAGCCAAGACGCCACGGCGGAACGGATCCTGGTGGTGATCCCCACCTACGACGAGCGCGAGAATCTACCTCGGGTCGTGCCCGCCGTCCTGGACGTCGACCCGCGCCTCGACGTCCTCGTGGTCGACGACAACTCCCCCGACGGAACCGGCGATGTCGCCGAGGAGCTGGCGAGCGTCCACCACGGGCGGGTTCACGTCCTGCACCGGGAAGGGAAGGAGGGGCTCGGTCGAGCCTACCTCGCCGGCTTCGGATGGGGGCTGGAACGGGAGTATGGGCGGATCATGGAGATGGACGCAGACCTCTCGCACCGGCCCGAGGATCTACCTGCCATGTTGGCTGCCTCCGAAGAGCATCCCGTGGTGGTCGGATCGCGCTACGTGGGTGGACGTGTGACGGTGATCAACTGGCCGATTTCGCGACTGATCCTGTCGCTGTTCGGGAGTTGGTACGCGCGCACGATCACGCGCCTCCCGGTCCGCGACGCCACGGGGGGATTCAACTCCTTCCGGCGCGACGTCCTCGAGGCGGTGGACCTCGGCCGGGTCCAGTCCAACGGGTATGCCTTCCAGATCGAGCTCAAGCTTCGCGCCTGGCGAAAGGGGTTCCCGCTCGTGGAGGTGCCCATCGTCTTCACCGAACGAGACACCGGCGAGTCGAAGATGTCGAAACGCATCGTTCGTGAGGCGGTAGGGAAGGTGTGGAAGCTGCGGTTTCTCGATCTCTTCGGGCGGCTCTGACGTGGCGAGCGACGAACCGGAGACGCCCGGCGCTTCCCCGGGGGACTCCTCATCGGGCCGAATCGACCGGGACTGGTACGATTCGTCGACGTACTTCGATGCCGATACGTCACACCTGACCGACCTTCGCAGCCCGTTCCAGCGCTACCGGATCGACAACGTACTCCGCATCGCGCGTCCCGGACCCGACGACCGTGTGGTCGATCTCGGCTGCGGGTGGGGCACCTTCGAGTGGGTATTGGGCCCCGGCGTGCGCGAGATCGTCGGGGTCGACTTCTCGGCGCGGAGCGTAGAGCTCTGCAACGATCGACTCGCCGAAGCCCCGATCGAGGGCGTGCGGTTCGTGCAGGCCGATGCCGGCGATACCGGCCTCGAAGAGGGCGCGTGGGACCTCGTGATCTGCGCCGACCTCTTCGAGCACCTGTACCCCGACGACTCCGCGCGTGTGGCCCGCGAGGCCTACCGATTGCTTCGCCCCGGCGGCCGATTCAGCGTCTGGACGCCCCATCGGGGACACCTGCTCGAGATCCTCAAGAACAACCGGATCCTCCTGAAGCCCGATCCGAGCCACGTGGACTACAAGTCGATGGCGCGGCTGCGGGGGCTCCTGACCGACGCCGGCTTCGAGATCGAGCGGTCGTACTACGCCCCCTCGCATCTGCCGGGGCTGCGTGCCGCCGAGCGACTGATGCAAGGCGTGGTCCCGTTCTTGCGCCGACGGATCGCGGTGCTGGGACGAAAGCCCGTGGTCGAAGGGACCGGATGACGTCGCTTTCGGCCGAGGAGTGGCGCTCTCGATCCCAGGCACACGCGGCGCGGGCCGCGCGGTTCACGCGGCCCTACCGAGAGCGACGGTCCCGCGGGGACGTGCATCCCGTGTACGACTTCCTCTTCCAGTACTACCCGTACTCGCCCGCCAAGCTCGAAGCGTGGCACCCGGCACCCGACGAGGCGCTGGTGGACGATCCCGACGCCCGCCGACGCTTTCGGCCGCCGATCTACCGCGCCGCCGAAGGCCTCGTCCGGCGCGACCCCTCCGTCCTGGATCGGCGACAGAGGGGGAAGATGCGCCGGGCCCTGGAGGTGCTGCGCGAGACGCGGAAGAACTCCCCGAACTTCGGCTGCTACGGCGTGCACGAGTGGGCGATGGTCTACGGCGGCGACGACGTCCGGCACGACGGAGTCGCGAGGCTCCGCCTCTCACAGGAGCGTGTCGACGCCTTCGTGGAGAGCCGACCCGTGGCCTGCAGCCACTTCGACGCCTTCCGCTTCTTTGCGCCCGCTGCGAGGCCCCTCAACCGCCTGCAACCGGCCCCCGACCGGCGCTATGACCTCGAACAGCCGGGCTGCATCCACGCCAACATGGACCTCTACCGCTGGGCCTACACGGCCATGCCGTGGATCGGAAGCGCGCTGCTCTGGGAGTGCTTCACACTTGCCGTCGACCTGCGCGAGGTCGACATGCGCGCGAGCCCGTACGACCTCCACGCCTGGGGGTTCGAGCCAATCGCCGTGGAGACCGCGGAAGGGCGGAGTGTCTACCGGGACCTCCAGCAACGGCTCGCCGCTCGGGCCGCCACGCTTCGGGATCGCCTCGTCGATGCGTTGTCGGGGGCGTGCCTCGCCAGCGCGTCGGCGTCTGTGGCCCGTCCGTGTTAGGAGCCTGTCCGGTCCTGCCTTGACGTCGCCCCCTCGGCGCCTAGACTCGGTCGATTCCCCCTCCCATATCCCTCCGTCCGATGGAGAGCCCTTTCATGAGCTCGTCCCCCGAGTCCGCCCACCGCGTGACCGTCGCCCGAGGCGACGGGATCGGCCCCGAGATCATGGATGCGACCCTCCGCGTGCTCGAGGCGGCGGGAGCCCCGATCGTGCCCGAGTTCGTGGAGATCGGCGAGGCGGCCTACCTCGCTGGCGACACATCGGGCATTCCCGAGCAAGCGTGGGCGACGATCCGTCGCAATCCCGTCTTCCTCAAGGCTCCGATCACCACCCCTCAGGGAGGGGGTTACAAGAGCCTCAACGTCACCATCCGGAAGTCGCTCAACCTCTTCGCAAACGTTCGTCCATCCAAGTCCTACGCGCCCTACGTGGCCTCCCCACACCCCGGGATGGACCTCGTGATCGTGCGCGAAAACGAAGAGGACCTCTATGCGGGGATCGAACACCAGCAGACGCGGGAGGTGGTTCAGGTCCTCAAGCTCATCACGCGGCCCGGCACGGAACGTATCGTTCGGTACGCCTTCGAGTACGCTCGCGCGTACGGGCGTCGAAAGGTCACGTGCATGACGAAAGACAACATCATGAAGCACACCGATGGCCTCTTTCACTCCGTGTTTCGCGAGGTGGCCGAGGAATACGACGACATCGAAGCCGACCATCAGATCATCGACATCGGCACGGCCCGCCTCGCGGCGCAGCCGGAGCGCTTCGACGTCATCGTCACCCTGAACCTCTACGGCGATATCCTCTCCGATGTGGCGTCGCAGATCGCAGGCTCGGTCGGTCTCGGCGGATCGGCCAACGTGGGACCCGACGTCGCCATGTTCGAAGCCGTCCACGGCTCCGCGCCCGACGTGGCAGGGAAGGGGATCGCCAATCCGTCGGGACTCCTCACCGCCGCCGCGCAGATGCTCGTTCACCTCGGCGAGTCGGAGTCGGCTTCGCGGATCCAGAACGCCTGGTTGCGGACGCTGGAAGACGGCATCCACACGGCCGACATCTACCGAGCGGGGCTGAGCGCGACCGAGGTTACGACCGAGCACTTCACCGACGCGCTCATCGAACGGCTCGGGGAGTGCCCGAAGGAGCTCCGCCCGGTGGCGTATCGGGCCAGCCGCATCAAGGTCGACCAGCGCCCGCGGCCCGCCGCGACGAAGCAGCTCGTCGGGATCGACATCTTCCTCGACTGGGATACCGACCCCCGCGACCCGGACCGCCTCGGCGCCGTCCTCCAGGAGGCCGCCGGACGGGTCGGGTGGTCGCTGAAGATGATCACGAACCGCGGCGTGAAGGTGTTTCCGGGAGGGCTGCCGGAGACGTTCTGCACCGATCACTGGCGATGCCGGTTCGTTCCGTCCGGTGCAAGTGCCACCACCTTCGATGCCGTCCTCGACCTCCTGGCCTCGGTCCACCGGTCCGAGTGCGAGGTGATCAAGACCGAACACCTCTACACCTTCGACGGCGCGCGGGGCTACTCGCTGGGGCAAGGCGAGTAGGAGGATCCGAACAGGGGGGCGACCGCCTTGGGAAATGGCGCTCGTTTCCCATGTCACTTTACATAATATGTATTATGCGACGATAATATGGGCGCGATGGGATGGTACGATGGTACGCGCCGGAATCGTCGGGGACTCGCGCCGGGATCAACCCCCAGCGGTGAGCGCCTCGCCCAGGCGCATCTCGTAGATGCCCTGCTGCTCGACCGAAAACTCGTGCTCGTCGAGAAGACGCTGGTAGAGCTCGGCCGCTCCCGCGAAATCGCCCGCCTCCGTGCGGAGACGCGCCGCATCGTCGAGGGCACCGATCTGTTGGAAGGCCAACTCCGCCTGCTCCGCGATCTGCAGGTAGAGCGCTTCGGCTTCGCCTCCGCGATCTTGCGCTTCGAGCGCGCGGGCCTCGAGCGTGGCCAACTGGACGCCGAGGGGTTCACGCAGAGACACGGAAGACGCATCGAGAGTGGCCATCGCCTGTCCGGCCTGTCCACCGTCGAGGTAGAGCTGCGCGAGGAGGAGCCGCGCCTCGGCGGCGTACGGCGTGCCGGCGAAGCGCTCCAGGTACTGTTCGAGCGAGATCTTCGAGGCCTCGGGGTCGCTCACCCCGACGGACTGCGAAATCCGCTCGAGCTCCCCCACCGCAAGCTCCGCTTGCCCCGACCGCCAGTTTACATAATACACCGACCCGAGGAGAACGACGGCGACCGCAATGCCGAACAGGATGAGGACCTGGCTGTTGCCCTTGGCCCAGCCGATGAACTCGAGAATCCGGGCAATGAAGACGTCGTCCGCCTCGGCGGTCTTGGTCTCGCCCGGACGGCTGCGCGACGAGCCGGGATGGCGTTGAGCCATTGCGAATCGGGAGGTGCGGGTGCGAAGGAACGGCCAGAGACGCCTGACCTGAAGCGAAAAAAGCTACCCCTGGCCCGTGCAGGGGTCAACGCTCGCGGGTAGCGCCCACTGGCGTGGCGTCCACGCCACGCTCATCATCTGCCCTGGTTCCCATTCATCATCCCCTCCTCCCGCAGCTGTGACCGTGCCCACTCCCCTTCCCCGCCGCACGGCGGCGCCTGCGCCCTCCCGCCGATCGGCCCTTCACGCCTCGCCCCGGGCGCGGGTACCCTCGGGCCCGCGTGCTCGATCGCGCATGCGCTACCGGACCGCGTTGGCCTCCGGCGGTCTTTGGGCGCGCGCCCGCATCACGGTCGCTGGCGTCGGGGCCTTGGCGGCAGTGGGATGCGGCGGCCCGGCCGGCGCCTCGAATGGCGGCGAACCAGCCGAAGTCGGGTCCGGCGAGGTCTACGTCTCTCCGACCAACCGGCCCGATGTGAGGGGCACACAGGGTGCGGTCGTCTCGGATCACCCGCTCGCCTCGGCGGCGGCCCATCAGGTCCTCCGAGAGGGGGGCAACGCCGTCGACGCGGCCATTGCGGCGGCCGGGGTGCTGGCGGTCGCGCGCCCGCACATGAACGGCATCGGGGGTGACGCCTTCGCCCTGATCCGCGAGGCCTCGACCGGCGAGGTCTACGCGCTCAACGGCTCGGGGCGGGCGGGTCGGCTCGCCACGCCGTCCTCCTTCGCCGATGCCGGTGCGACCGAGATGCCGCAGGTGGGTGGCCTATCCGTAAGTGTGCCGGGTGCGGTCGCGGCCTGGGTCGATG
>JANQNV010000330.1 GCA_028279425.1 Longimicrobiales bacterium
GCCCGCGAAGTCTCCTCGGCCCTCGGGGGTGAACGACCTGTTGTCAGCGGCCCGCGCGGACGATCCTCGCCACCACGGCCGCCAGCACCGCCGCCATCGCCGCGACGCCCGCGGCGGCCCCATGGGCGGTGCCAAAGCTGGTGTGTTCCGCCAGAACGCCGAACGCCAGGGGGCCGGCCGTCGCACCCATCAACGCCTCGCGCTGGAGCAGACCACTGGCCTCCCCCGGGTTGTCGGGCCAGAGGCGAACCCCGGCCAGAAACTGGACCCCGGGCCAAGCCCAGCCAAACGCATAGGCGATCACGGCGCCGATGCCGAAGGGCACCATCGAGGCCGTCCCCATCAGTGCATACCCGAGCGAACCCACGGTCAGGAGGAAGAAGATCACCCGGATCGGATCGGCGCCGGTGCGGTCGAGGACCGCGCCCCACAGCACCCGGGTGACGATCAAGCTGCCCGCCGCGACGCTCAACAGCAGACCGGCCCCGCCGACGGAGAACCCGGCTTCGGTCCCCGCCCGCACGAGAAAGGGATTGAGGGTGCCGACCGCCGTCGCCCCGAGGAGCCCCACCAGACCGAGCAGCCGGAGGGCGCGGGGCGCGCGCGGACGTCGCCCGCGGTCGTGCGTGGCCGTCGGCCGGCGTTCGATCGACGTCTCGGGCGGGAGAAGCAGGCTCGCCACCGGGAAGACGAGCATCGCCACGAAGGCCCACCGCCAACCGACCTGCAACGCGATCATCGGCACCGCCAACCCGGAGAGCGCCGCCGCCAGCGGGACCGCGGCCTGCTTCAACCCGAAGGCGAAGCCTCGGCGCCCCGGATCCACGTGGCGAACCAGGACGACGTTCGAAGCCGGTGTCGCGAGGGCCATCGAGGTCGCGCCGACGAGCGACGCCACGACCAACATCGGAAACGAGCGCGCGAGCGCTCCGACCACCAGGCTCAACGCGACGATCGCCCCGGTGGCCCGCAGCCCCAAGACCGGGCCCAGTCGATCGACCAGACGCCCCCCACTCGGCGCCAGCATGGCCGCCACGAGGAAGTAGAGCGCCGCGATCAGGCCGAGCTGTCCGTCCCCGAACCCGAGCTCGGCCTGCAGCGCTGGCGCGAGCGCTCCCACCAGCGCGATCGGCACCGAACACGCCGTCTGCGCCGCCAGCCCCGCGGCGATCGCCATCCTCGGACGGGTGCTCCCAGCCATGGGCGCGGCAGGCTAGCTCGGCCGTCTGGTACTCTCCCCCCGCGCCGGGGACCGGCCGGTCCTCGGAGGGGCCGCGGCGGCGCGCATCGGGACGGGGGAACGGTGATCTCGGACACCCAACGCGACGCCTACCTACGGGACGGCGCCATCCGGCTGCCGGGAGCGATCGACGCGGGGTGGCTCGAACGCCTCGCCGACGCGATCGAGCGCGACATCGAATCCCCGGGCCCCTGCTTCCACGGCTATGAGGTCGATGGAGGCGGTCGGTTTCACGGAAACATGCGGGTGTGGGAACACGATCCGGATTTCTCGGCCTATTGCCGCGAATCGCCCCTCCCTGCCCTGGCCGCCAACCTCCTCGGCGTCGATCGGGTGCAGCTCTACTACGACCAGCTCTTCGTGAAGGAGGCCGGGACCGACGCCCCCACGCGTTGGCACAACGATCTCCCGTACTGGCCCGTCCGTTCGAAGCACATCATGTCCTTTTGGGTCGCCCTCGACCGTGTGACCGCGGAGAGTGGTGCCCTCGAGTTCGTGTGTGGGTCGCACCGGTGGGGCACCTACTTCCAACCCGAGCCCTTTGCGAAAGGCGGGACCCCCTACGAGCGCAACCCGGAATACGTGCCGATCCCGGACATCGACGCAAACCGGAAGGAGTACCAATTCGTCGGCTGGGACCTGGACCCCGGTGACGTGCTCGCGTTCGACGCCATGACGGTGCACGGGGGTCCGGCGAACCGGAGTGCGGTGCGTCGCCGCGGCTACACCGTCCGCTACGCGGGCCCGGACATGACCTACTACGAAGGGCCCGGAACGAGCCCCTTCCTCCACGACCCAACGCTCTCCCACGGCCAACCGATCGTCGGGCCACGCTACCCGGTCGTTTTCGAGGGCTGAGCGACCCCACCGGCACACCCCGCGTCCGGGCCCTGCATCGCACGGCAAGCCGTCGCGCGGTCGAGACCCCGGCCGGGGTTGCCGGATTGCCTCGCGCCCGTTGCAGATTCTCTGCACGTTCCGCCGTGTCGTCACCAGGGCTCGTGTCTCGAGCACTCACTGCCCAGACCTGCGCGTTCGTGGGAGCGGGCGACTCCCACCGGAGGGTGGCGATGAACGAGGCCGAGACGATTCACCTCGTGGCTGCGGCAAACGAGGCCTACGCCGCACCCCTCTGCGTCTCGGTCCGGAGCGCGCTCGACCATCTCCGGGAGGGGGCACGCATCGAGCTCCACGTCCTCGCGGACGGTGTTTCGTCGGAGACACGCGCGCGGCTCGAAGCCTTCTGGGGAGACCGGCTCGAGGTCGAGTGGATCGTCCCCGACAACGAAGCGATCGCTGCGCTGGTCCCCGACTGCGGCTACGCCGCCGCTCCCGCGACCTACTACCGACTCCTCATGGGATCGGTCCTGGACCCGGCGCTCGACAAGGTCATCTACCTCGATGTCGACACGGTGGTCCTGGGAGACCTCTGCGAGCTCTGGGAGCTCGACATGGGACACCACGTCGTCCTCGCCGTCCAGGACGCGTGTATCCAGTTCCTCCCCCCTGCCCTCGTCGACCCGACCGACGAGCAGCCGATCGAGCGCGCCCTTCCCTACTTCAACTCGGGCGTGATGGTGGTCGATCTGCGGGCGTGGCGGCGCGTAGGCGCCGAGATCACCGCCCGTGGGCTCGCGACGAGCGACCGCATCCGGCGAAAGTTCTACGAGCAGGATGCCCTCAACGTCAGCCTCGCGGGCCGGTGGGGGGCGATCTCGCCGGACTGGAACCGCCAGTTCTCGATCGACCTGTTGGGCGATTGGCGTTGTAGTCCCTACTCGGAGATCGACTTCGAGCGCGCCCTCACCGCCCCGAAGATCGTGCACTTCTGCACCGAGACGAAGCCGTGGCAACGCGTGTGCGATCACCCCGCCGAGTACACCGAGATCTTCAGGGCGCTCCTCGACGAGGCCGGCTGGTCGGAGGACCTCGACGCGCCGCTCTCGCGAGCGGAGACGCTGCGGGAGTTCTTCGCGTCCGCGCACCGCGCGGTGTTGCACCGCCTTGCCATCGTCGCGCGCGCGAGGAACCGACGACTCGCGGCTCTCTCCGTCTTCCCGCAGATCCTGCGTCTGTCGCTCAGCCGGCCGTGGGTCCTGATCTCCGTTCCCGTCCGGGCTGCGATGGAGGGCCGTTTGGCGTGGCGGAGCTGAGCGACGGCGAGCCGCTCGTCCTCGTCGCCTCGATCGACGAGGCCTACGTGATGCCCCTCGCGGTGATGGTCCGATCGGCGCTCGAGAACCTGCGCCCCGGGGTCGGGGTGAAGCTGTTCGTACTCGAAGACGGCACGCGACCCGAGTCACGCCGCCGAGCCGAAGCCTCGTGGGCCGAGTTCCCGATCGAGGTCGAGTGGCTCACACCCGATCCCTCGACCATCGAGCGCTGCGTACAGGATCGCGGCTATGCCGGCGTTCCGGCCACCTACAACCGTCTGCTCCTCGCCGAGATGCTGCCCAGCGAGGTCCGGAAAGCGATCTATCTCGACGCGGATGTGATCGTCACCGGGGACCTCCATCCCTTGTGGGAACGAGATCTCTCGGGGCACCTCGCGCTCGCGGTCCCGGACGCCTATTTCGAGCTCTATCACCACGCTCGCTTCGCTGGGTTCGCGTTTCGCGACGAAGATCGTCCTGCGGCGACCGACCGCTACTTCAACGCGGGAGTCCTGGTCATCGATGTCGACGCCTGGAGACGCGAGGAGGTCGGACGCCGCGCGTTGACGATCGCGGAACGCTACCGGGATGCGCTCCAGTTCCACGATCAGGACGCGCTCAACTGTGTGTTGGCGGGCCGATGGGGCGCCTTGTCACCCGCTTGGAACCTGCACGAGCTCTTCGACGTGTTGATGTACTGGGACTGTCGGCAGTATCCCCGATCCGAGGTCGGGGAAGCGCTCCGGGACCCCTGCGTCATCCACTTCATCGGGCCGACCAAGCCGTGGGCGGCGGGCTGCGCGAACGTCCACGCTTCCGCGTTCGCGGCGTACCACGCCCGGACGAGCTGGGGGGACGAGCGGCTACCGGAGGCTCGCCCCTTGGATCGTCTGGCCGAGCGACACGGCCGTCTGAACTGGCTCTTCTGGCGCGGCGTGGTCCACGAGCGCGACGCAAAGCGACGAAACTCGTTGGTCGGGATGCTCTGGAGCCGACCCTGGATGCTTCTCACCTTCCCCGTCTGGCAGGCGACGGTCTGGACCTCGCTCGCTGCGTCGCGGGCGTGGTTCTGGGCGAGACGCCAGGCTTGCGCGGCGTCCCGCGATCGCCTCCGCGCCCCCGTGCCCTCCTGACCGGTGCGCCCAGGGTGGTCTCCCCGCGATCCGGCTAGTCGCGGTGGTAGAAGGCCTCCCTGGCCCTGGAGGCGGCCACGACGGGAATCTCGTCGTCCGCGAGCTCGGGCATCCGCTTTTTGCGAGCGAGTGCGGCCTCGATGTAGGGAGCGAGCTCCTCCGCCTTGCGGGCCTCCTGCTCGTCCCGCTTCTCCGCGAACTCCGGGTAGACGTCCTTCCCGAAGTGCTCGAGGCTCTCGCAGATGTGTTCGTGGCGGTTCTTCCCGCCCTGTTGCAGGAAGATGATCTGGTCGACGCCCACGTCGTCGAATTCGTGGACGAGCTTGCGGTAGTTGTCCGGGGTTCCGATGCCCGGCGCCTCGAGCGTGGGTAGGTCGCGGTCTCGCAGGGCCAGGTATTCGTCCCACAGCGTGCTCCGCCCGGGTCGCGTGTCGTTGGCGACCAGGGCGTTGATCGCGTAGCGGAAGAACGCGAAGCCATCGACGCCGCGGCGGTAGGCCTCCTCGGCATCGGGATGGATCGAGAAGCCCGCCACCATCGCGATGTTGGCGTTCACCACATGGGTGAGCGGCACGCACTCCTCCGACTTGATGATCGAGTAGTAGGTGTCCGCCCAGCCCCGTGCCTCGTCGGGGTCGACGAAGGTGAATGCCAGGGCGCCCAGCCCGTTCCGCGCAGCGATCTCGATCGTCTTGCGGTTGGTGCAGGCCAGCCACATCGGGGGGTGGGGCTTTTGTCGCGGCTTGGGCAGGACGTTGCGACAGGGCATCGAGAAGCCCTCGCCCTCGTAGCCCGGGTACGGCTCCATCACCATCATGTTGGCGATCTGTTCGGCGGATTCGAAGGAGAGCGCTTGCTTGCGCTTGGCCGGGATGCCGTATCCGTGGAGCTCGAGCCGTGTCGCCCCCTCGCCGATCCCGAAGTCGACCCGGCCGTTCGAGATCAGGTCGAGCATTCCCACCGCCTCGGCGGTGCGCGAGGGATGGTTGTAGTGGGGGATCACCTGACGGATCCCAAAGCCCAGCCGAATGCGCTCCGTCTTGGCCGCCAGCGCCGACAAGAACACTTCCGATGCCGAGCAGTGGGAGTACTCCTCGAGAAAGTGGTGCTCCACCGCCCAGGCGTGCTCGATCCCGATCCGATCGGCGAGCTGGACCTGCTCGATCGCCTCTTGCACCAGCTGGTACTCGGAATCGTCGTCCCAGGGCTTGGGGAGCTGCAGCTCGTAGAAGACGCCAAAGCGCATGCCGGACTCCTTTTCTACCGATGGGTAGGAGGTGTCACCATAGCCGAACCGGGGGGGGTCCCGGTATGCGCTCGGTCAAGCCGGTCCCGCCGGGACCGCGCCGCAGCGCCGAGCCGCGGGGTGGAGGCCACCTCGCCCCCTCGCGCCGTGGCGCGATCGGAGGCGGGGATCGAGATACCGTTCGCGTGCATGGAGAGAACCCGATGAAGGTGCTGACATTCGTGCTGGCTGGGATCGTTGCGCTCGCCGTGGTGGGGGCCGCGATCGCCCCCATCGGGCCGCTGCCGGGATTCTTCATCGGGGGAGAGGCGGCGCCGGCGCCCGAGGGGTGGGAGGACACCTCCCGGGTCGACGAGATCCTGCTGCGGGTGCCCGGCGCCCTCCCCCGCGTCGTCATCCTCTGGGTGATCGAGCACGACGGCGAGCTGCACGTGGTGGGGAGCCCGGAGAGCGGCTGGGTGACCCGCATCGGAGACGGGTCGCCCGTCGACCTCCGTATCGGCGACCGCACCTACCCGCTACACGCCGTCCCGGTCGTCGATGGTCGACGACCCATCCTCGAGGCCTACGTCGAGAAGTATCGGGAAGGCTATCCCGAGATCGTCGCGGGCCTTCCCTCCCTCGACGAGGCGGAGGGTCGGTTCGCGGTCTTTCGGTTGAAGCGGAGCTAGGCGGGTGTAGCCAGCCCTCGAGTCCTTGTCGCGTCGCCGACGCCGACGTCTTGGAGCGGCGCGCGCGGGACAGATCGTGTTGCCCTCGGTGGATGCGAGTCGGGGCCGCGCCACGAGCCATCGCGACTCCTACGACCGGAGACACGCCTCCTGGTCGAACGGGTCCGTCCGGAAGACCAGCACGACAACGTGCACGAGATCTGAAACGCGCGGGCCACACGCCTGCCGCACGGGCCGTTTCGCGCCCGTCGGTAGCGCGCGGTCGGCGCCTCGCGGCGATTCGAGACTTCCCGTAGGCTCTCGTCATGGGTGGATAGAGGAGTCTTCCTACGTGGCCACACCGACACCGCGGATCCTTGTCCCGACAGACCTCTCCGAAGCCTCCGAACACGCGCTGGGGACGGCGCTCGGCCTCGCAGAACGCCTCGACGCCGAAGTGGAGCTCCTCGCTGTCGTTCCGAAGAGCCAGCCCTTGTTCCCCCGCAACCCGGACAATCGCAAGGCCGCGGAGCGTCTCGACCGCGAAGAAGTCGAACACGCCCAGCGGTCCTTGGATGGGCTCGCCGAGCGAAGCGAGCGAATCACTCGCACCCATGTCGGTCACGGCACACCCCACCAGGTGATCCTGGAGTGCGCCAAGGAGCGGGCGGTCGAATTCATCGCGATGGGCACCACCGGACACAGTCTGGCCGGACGTGTCTTGCTGGGCTCGACGATCGAACGCGTGTTGCGTCACAGCCACTGCCCGGTGCTCGCCGTTCCCAGGCTCTCCTGAGCCGCGGCCGGCCCGGGTCGCCGAGAGGAAGCCGGTGGGGCCACCCGCTCGGTCCGCCCTCCGGAGTCTCGGACGCGGCGCGGCGCAAGGCCGGGATCACGAACTCCATGCGAACACCGACGGCGCTCGCTCCGCGTTCCGCGAGTGGCCGGACGAGAATCCCGTGCGGTACCATGGCGACGGTACCCGACCCGGCCATGAAGATCTCCATCGACATCTCGGACGCCGTCGCGAAGACGGCGAAAGCGGCCGCGGCGCGCCAGGGCGAACAGCTGAACGATCTGGCGGAGCGGGGTCTCCGCATGCTGCTGCGCGAACGCGGGCGCTCGGTGTTTCAGCTCCGAGACGCGTCGTTTGGGGGGCTGGGGCTGCAACCCGAGTTTCGACGGTTGCTGCACCAGCGCTCGCTTGCACCGTTTCGTCTGCGCGACGAGCGTTTCGATGGTCTCGGTCTTGCGCCGGCGTTTCGCGGACCCGACGCCCGGGCCATGCTCGAGGCCGCGCACGGCGGGCGCAGCGATTGATCGCCGTCGATTCCGACCTGCTCGTCTACGCCCATCGCCGAGAGGCCGATCGACACGAACACGCGTTCGCGTTGATCCGCCAGCTCGCCGAGGGGAGAGAGGAGTGGGGGATTCCCTGGCTCTGTCTCCACGAGTTCTTCGCGATCTCGACGCATCCGAGCATCTGGAATCCGCCCACACCCGCTGAGGACGCGTTGAGCCAGATCGATGCGTGGCTGGAATCTCCGACGGTCTCGGTCCTCTACGATGGTCCCGATCAGTGGAGCCGCTTGCGAGCGGTGATCGAGAGTGGGCACGTGAAGGGTTACCGCGTGCACGACGCGCGGATCGCTGCGTTGTGTCTGACCTACGGTGTCGACGAGTTCTGGACGGGGAGCCGGGACCTGAGCCGATTCCCGTCGATCGCCACAAAGAATCCGCTCCTGGGATAGATGGATCGAGTGTCCGGGGTCGGGCACTCTCCCGGGGTGGAGCCCTGACACCGTCGAAGGGAGGCGCCTAGGCATGAACAACGCGGACGCCGCCCTCGGGGTCGAAACGCGCGGTCGCGGTGTGGGACGGATCTCCCGCTCCGACACCCGGGTGACGCAATGGCGCGGCGCGCTCACGATGGGCTGCGCTGCGCTCGGTGTGGGAATCGTCCACGTCACAGAGCCCGCCGCGTGGGTGCGCGCCGATCCGGAGCTCGCGCGATTGCTGCGAAGCATGGCCGTCCTGAAGATCCTCCTGGTGGCCCTGACCTTTGCGGCGGTCTGGTGGCGGCTCGGCCGAGCGCTGTCCCTTCCGCTGGGCGTGTCCTATCTCATCGGTGTCTGGGCGATGGCGGGGTGCTGCGCCCTGCTCTGGCAGTTCCAGTCCCTCTCGGCGGTGGCCGTCGCGTTTCACCTCGCTGGGGCACTCGTGCTGATCGGCGCGGGCCTCGACGGCGCGGTGGTTCGCAGAAGCGCGCGCGCGGCGCCCCGGGCTCTCGTTTCGCGGACGGTGGACCCATCGTGAGCCAGGTCGCGCGCGTCCCAACGACCCGGTCCGAGCGCCGCGTCGCCGTCGTCGGAGCGGGCTTTGGCGGTCTCGCGGCGGCTCTGCGTCTCCAGGCCGCGGGAATCCCGACGACGCTCTTCGAGGCGTTGGAGACGCCGGGTGGTCGTGCTGGCGTGGTGCGCACACAGGGTTTCACCTTTGACACCGGTCCGACGGTGATCACCGCACCGTCGTGCTTCGAAGAGCTGTTCGCCGTGTCCGGGAAGCCGCTGCGCGACCTGGTCGAGCTGCGACCCGTCGAGCCCTTCTACCGGGTCCAGTGGGCGGATGGCGAGCGTTTCGACTACGGCGGCGACGCCGACGCGCTCGAGACGGAGATCGGGCGTCTGGCTCCGGACGACCTGGACGGGTACCGGCGATTTCTGAACCACAGCCGGCAGGTCTTCGACGCGGGCTACCCCCTCGTCGCGCACCCCTTTCTCCGCATCACCGACATGCTCCGCGTCGCCCCCCAACTCGTGCGTCTCCGGGCCGACCGATCGGTCTACCACGCGGTGGCGCGCTACGTCGCGGACGAACGTCTCCGTCAGGTCTTGAGCTTTCACTCGCTGTTGATCGGCGGGAATCCCTTCGAGGCGAGCTCGATCTACACGCTGATCCATTTCCTCGAACAGAGCGAGGGCGTTCACTACGTGCAAGGGGGGACCTGGCGGCTCGCGCACGCGATCGCGGACCGCTTCGTCGACCTCGGGGGCGCGTTGGCCCTCGGCACGCCCGTACGTCGGATCGACGTATCGAGCGACGGGGCACACCGGATCACCACCGACCACGACAGCCACCGTTTCGACGCGGTCGTGTCCAACGCGGACGTGTGGCATACGTACTCCGCGCTCTACGCGGACGACCGACGCGCAGCGGTGGTGCGGCGACGGCTGTCCCGCGCGCAATGGTCGAATTCTCTGTTCCTGGTGTACTTCGGCGCGGATCGTCGCTGGCCCGACCTCGCCCACCACACGATCCTGCTCGCCGATCGTTACCGCGGGCTCCTCCACGAGATCTTTCACGGGAACGCGTTGCCAGAGGACTTCAGCCTCTATCTCCACGCGCCGTCGGTGAGCGACTCCTCGGTGGCACCGCCAGGGTGCAGCGCCTTCTACGCCCTGTGTCCGGTTCCCCATCTCGGGAACGCGTCGATCGACTGGGACGAGCAGGCGCCGCGCTTGGCCGACCGCATCCTCGCGTCACTCGAGGGGATCCTTCCCGGTCTGCGCTCGCACATCGTGGTGCGCCAGGTGTTCACGCCGGATGACTTCGAACGGCGTCTGGCCGCGCCCCACGGCGCGGCCTTCTCCCTCGCTCCCAACCTGCTCCAGAGCGCCTGGTTCCGTCCCCACAACCGCGACCCGCGCATCCCCGGGCTGTACCTCGTCGGTGCCGGAACCCATCCCGGCGCGGGGCTGCCCGGCGTCGTGAACTCGGCGAAGGCGACGGTGGACACGCTGCTCGGGGATTGGTCGTGAACGCGAGCGATTGGGCCACGTGTCGGGAGGTCATCGCCCGTCACTCGCGCAGTTTCGCCCTCGCCTCCAGGCTCTTGGCGCCGCGGGTCCGCGCCGACGCGAGCGCGGTGTACGCGTGGTGTCGCCTCTGTGACGACGCGATCGACCTGCCCGACACGCGGTCGCTCCCCGATCGGCTCGCGGCGCTGCGTGAGCGGCTGCGATCGATCGGCGCCGGAGAGCCGCAACCGGATCCTGTCGGACGGTGCTTCCAGGACGTGGTCCAGCGACAACGGGTTCCGACCCGTTACCCCGCCGAGCTGCTCGACGGCATGGAAATGGACGTCGTCGGCGCGCGCTACGGGAGCGTCGACGACTTGCTCCAGTACTGTTGGCGGGTCGCCGGCACCGTGGGGCTCATGATGTGCCACGTCATGCGGGTCTCGGACCCCCACGCCGCACGACACGGCGCCCATCTCGGCATCGCGATGCAGCTCACCAACATCTGCCGTGACGTGCGAGAAGACTGGAACCGCGGTCGGATCTACCTCCCGGCGGAGTTGATGAGCGCCGGGCTGCAGCGGCGGCTGGCCGATCGGGGCTCGGAGCTTCTCTCCGACAAGGAGCGCAGCGAAGTGGCGGCGACGGTCCAGCGCGTGCTCGAGATCGCCGCGCCCTTCTACGCGTCCGCCGATCGAGGGCTCCGCTATCTGGAGCCACGCAACGCCTTCGCCGTCCGCACGGCCCGGCTCGTCTACTCGGAGATCGGCCGGGTGCTCGGTCGTCGGCGTTACGACGCCTGGGCGGGCCGCGCGATCGTCCCGAGCGCCGCCAAGGCGCACCTCGTCGGTCGTGCCGCCCTGCGCTTTCTCGCCGAGCGGCGCGCGTGGGCTCCCGTTCCGCTCACCCACCCGGCGCTGCTCGACGCCGACGACGCCGTGCGAGGCGTCTGAGCGAATGCCGTGAGCCTGACATCGCAAGGCCACAGCGCTGGCGCCCGGGGCGCCGGGACCCCCACCCCTTGATCGAGCGTGTCCTCCCGTTCTTGTTCGTGCTCGCGCTGTGGTGGATCGGAACGGGTGTCGTCCTCTATCTCGACGGACTTCCGCAGCGGACCTTTCGGTGGAGCCGGATCGGCGCGAGCGTCCTCGCGCTCGCATCCCTGGCGCTGCTGGTCGTCACCCGGGACAGCGCGACCCCGGCGGGGGCGTACGCCGCGTTCGGTGCAGCGCTGGTGTTGTGGGGATGGCACGAGATCGCTTTCCTGACGGGGTTTCTCACGGGTCCGCGCAAACGGGCCTGTCCCGAGCCGTGCCGAGGCTGGCGTCACGCCATCCACGCGGCGCAGACGATCCTGTACCACGAGATCGCGATCGTGATCACGGTGGCGGGCGTCGCGGCGCTCACCTGGGATCGGGTCAATCCGGTCGGCGCCTGGAGCCTTCTGATCCTGTGGGGAATGCGACTCAGCACCAAGCTCAACGTCTTCCTCGGTGTGCCCAATCTGAGTGTCGAGTTCCTCCCCGAGCATCTTTTCTACCTCTCCCGTTTTTTCACCCACAAGCCGATGAATCCCTGGTTTCCGGTCTCGATCACCGCGTCGACCGCGCTCGCCGTGTTGCTCTTGCAGCGCGTGGCGCTCGCCGAGATCGGATCCTATCCCTGGGCGGCCAGCTCGCTGCTCACCGCGCTGGTCGTTTTCGGAGTGCTCGAGCACTGGTTCCTCGTGCTCCCCGTTCCGCTCGCGAGGCTCTGGAGCTGGGGGTTCCGATCGCGTCGGGTGGAATCGGGACGTGCAGACGCCGAGGCTGCGACGATCCCAAACCCGCCCGCGCGATGATCGACGCGTCTCACGGCGACGGTCGGCGGGTTGTGGGTCGCCCTCCGTCGCCGTGTTTCGAGCGGGTCTCAAGCCACCGCGTGCGCGATGATCTGGGCCCCGCGCTCGATCACCAGGTCGCGGAACGCCGAGGCGATCGGTGAGAGACGCTTGCGTTTGCGGTGCAGCACGTACCATTTTCGCTCGACGGGGAAGCCCGTCACGTCGAGGACCGAGAGACGACCGGCGCGCACCTCGAGACCCACGGTGTGGAGCGACAGGAACGCGACCCCCATCCCCGCCATTACCGCCTGCTTGATCGTCTCGTTGCTGCTCACTTCCATCGACGCGCTGTAGCGCACGCCGCTCTGGCGGAAGATCCGTTCCATCGCCGCTCGCGTCCCCGACCCCACCTCGCGAATCAGGAAGTTCTCGCGTTCGAGCCGACCGATCGAGATCCCGCGGCGCGCAGCGAGCGGGTGCGTCGGGGCCGTCACGACCCCCAGCGGGTGCTTGGCGAAGGCTCTCGCGACCGTCTCGATCTCCCGCGGGGGTCTTCCCATGATGACCAGGTCGACCTCGTTGTCCGCGAGGCTCCCGACGATCTCCTCTCGGTTGGCCACCGAGAATCGAATCGCGACCTCGGGAAAATCGTTTTGAAACGCGGCGAGCAGCGCCGGAGCGAAGTACTTCGCGGTGCTGACGGCGCCGAGCCGCAGAACGCCCGACCGCAATCCCCGGAGCGCGTCGAGACGATCGCTCGTCTCCTCCAGGACGTCCGCGACGCGCTCCGCGCAATCGGCGACATGGGCCCCCGCGTCGGTGAGCCGGATGTTGCGGCCGGTTCGCTCGTACAGGGCCACGCCGCAATGGGACTCGAGTTCCTTGACCTGCGCCGAGACCGCCGGTTGGGTCACGTGGAGCGCCTTGGCGGCCGCTGTGAAGCTCCCGAGCTGGGCCAGGGTTCGAAAGACCTCGAGCTGCCGCAGGGTGATGTGATCCATCTCCAAAATATAATCTTATGATTATCTATATCCAAATAAAAATTGACATGACATTATCTATGCGACTCCGTACTCTCGCGTCCACCAAGGGAGACGAGCGACGTGAGCGATCACAACGGAGGAGCGGACGCCGCGATCTCCGACGCCAAGCGACGATACGCCGCCGGGGTGCTGAAGTACGCCCAGATGGGCTACTGGCAGCCCGACTACGAACCGAGCGACACCGACGTGCTCGCGCTGTTTCGGATTGCCCCGCAGAGCGGCGTCGATCCCATCGAGGCCGCCTCCGCGGTCGCGGGCGAGTCGTCCACGGCGACGTGGACCGTCGTGTGGACCGACCGTCTCACCGCATGCGAGCGGTACCGCGCCAAGGCCTATCGGCTCGACCCGGTCCCCGGCGCGGAGAACGAGTACTTCGCGTACATCGCCTACGACCTCGACCTCTTCGAGCCCGGGTCCATCGCGAACCTGACCGCCTCGATCATCGGCAACGTGTTTGGCTTCAAGCCGCTCCGCGCGCTGCGTCTCGAGGACATGCGCATCCCGGTCGCGTACGTCAAGACCTTCGACGGGCCCGCGACCGGGATCGTGGTCGAGCGGGAACGCCTCGACAAGTTCGGCCGACCCCTCCTCGGTGCCACCGTGAAGCCCAAGCTCGGGCTCTCCGGCAAGAACTACGGACGCGTCGTCTACGAAGCCTTGCGGGGGGGACTCGACTTCACGAAGGACGACGAGAACATCAACAGCCAGCCCTTTATGCACTGGCGCGACCGATTCCTCTACTGCATGGAGGCGGTGAACCGCGCACAGGCCGCCACCGGAGAGGTCAAAGGGACCTATCTCAACGTCACCGCCGGCACCATGGAGGAAATGTACGAACGGGCGGAATTCGCACGCGAGCTCGGCAGCGTGATCGTCATGATCGACCTCGTCATCGGGTACACGGCGATCCAATCGATGGCGAAGTGGGCCCGAAGAAACGACGTGATTCTCCACCTGCACCGCGCCGGCCACTCGACCTACACGCGTCAGAAGACCCACGGCGTCTCGTTCCGGGTCATCGCCAAATGGATGCGGCTCGCGGGGGTCGACCACATCCACGCCGGCACGGTCGTGGGAAAGCTCGAAGGCGATCCGAACAGCGTCCAGGGCTTCTACAACGTGTTGCGCGAGCGCTCCAACCCGATCGACCTCCAACGGGGTCTGCACTTCGACCAGGACTGGGCCGGGATGCGTCGGGTCATGCCCGTCGCGTCCGGCGGAATCCACGCGGGACAGATGCATCAGCTGCTCGGCTACCTGGGCGAGGACGTGGTCCTCCAGTTCGGCGGCGGAACCATCGGTCACCCGATGGGCATCGCCGCCGGGGCGACCGCCAACCGCGTGGCCCTCGAGGCGATGGTGCTGGCGCGGAACGAGGGGCGGGACCTGTGGGAAGAAGGGCCGGAGGTTCTTGCCGCCGCTGCGCGCGACTGCCCGCCCCTCCGGTCCGCCCTGGACGTGTGGGGCGAGGTGACCTTCGACTATGCCTCGACCGACACGCCCGACTTCGTTCCCACTCCGAGCCCGGCGTAGAGGAGCCCCGGATGCGACTGACCCAAGGAACGTTCTCCTTCTTGCCGGATCTGAGCGATACCCAGATCCGATCGCAGATCGAGTACTGCCTCGAGCACGGGTGGGCGATCTCGCTGGAGTACACCGACGACCCGCACCCACGCAACACCTACTGGGAGATGTTCGGTCAGCCGATGTTCGACCTGCGCGACGCCGCCGGCGTGATGACGGAGATCGCCTCGTGCCGAGACGCCTTTCCGAACCACTACATCAAGGTCAACGCCTTCGACGCCTCCCCGGGCTGGGAGTCGTTGCGGCTCTCGTTCCTCGTCAACCGTCCCTCGCGTGAACCCGGTTTCGTGCTCGCGAGACAGGAGAGCGCGGGACGCAACGTCGTGTACGCGACGCGTTCCTACGCCACCGAGCGCCCCCAGGGCGAGCGTTACTGAGGCGATGACGACACACACCCCCGACGAAGACCGCCTCGACCCGCCGGGCGACCCGGCCGGAGACGAGTCTCTCGACCTCGAAAGCCTCTACCGCGACTCGAACGTCGCCGACGCGCTCGAATCCCTCGAGCGCGAGCTGGTCGGGCTACGCCCGGTCAAGACCCGCGTTCGCGAGATCGCGGCGTTGCTCCTGGTGGAGAAGCTGCGCCGACAGGTGGGCCTGCACGCCGAGGCGCCGCCGCTCCACATGAGCTTCACCGGAAACCCCGGCACCGGAAAGACGACCGTGGCGCAACGAATGGCGTCGATTCTCCACCACCTCGGCTACGTGCGAAAAGGTCATCTCGTCGCGGTGACCCGAGACGATCTGGTGGGACAATACATCGGCCACACCGCGCCCAAGACCAAGGAAGTGCTCAAGCGCGCGATGGGCGGGGTGCTGTTCATCGACGAAGCCTACTACCTCTACCGACCGGAGAACGAACGCGACTACGGCCAGGAAGCGGTCGAGATCCTCCTGCAGGTCATGGAGAACCAGCGCGACGATCTCGTCGTGATTTTTGCGGGATACAAGGACCGTATGGACCGGTTCTTCGGCTCCAACCCGGGGATGGCGTCGCGCGTGGCGCACCACATCGATTTTCCCGACTACAGCAACGAAGAGCTCTTCGAGATCGCGAGACTGCTGCTCGACCAGATGCAGTACCGACTGAGCCCGGAAGCCCAGGACACCCTTCGCACCTACATCGACAGGCGTCGCGCGCAACCCCACTTCGCGAACGCCCGCTCGATTCGGAACGCGTTGGACCGGGCGCGGTTACGCCAGGCCAACCGGCTCTTCGAGCGACGCGATCGCTCGATGTCCCGAGAGGACCTCGCGACGATCGACGCCGCCGATCTCTTGGCGAGCCGGGTGTTCGCGGACGCGGGAGCGGAGACATGCCCCTCGAAGCACTGATCTTCGACGTCGACGGAACGCTTGCGGACACGGAGGAGATCCACCGCCGCGCTTTCAACGCGGCGTTCCTCGCGCACCGTCTCTCGTGGCGCTGGTCTCGCGAGCGGTACGGCGAGCTTTTGCGGGTACCCGGGGGAAAGGAAAGGCTCGCGTATTTCATCGAATCGTTCGGCCTCCCGGGAGACGAAACGGCCTCGCTCAAACAACTGATTCCCGCGATCCACGCGACCAAGACCCGATGCTACGCCCGCTTCGTCGGGTCTGGCGGCGTCACGCTCCGACCCGGGGTCCGTCGGCTCATCGACGAAGCGAGAGCGACGGGTGTCGCCCTCGCGATCGCGTCGACGACCACCCGAGCCAACGTGGTTTCGCTGCTGACGAACACACTGGGTGACGAATCGCTCGACATGTTCCGGGTGATCGCCACGGGAGACGTCGTCGCCGAAAAGAAGCCCGCGCCCGACATCTACCAGCTCGCCCTCGAGCGTCTGGGGCTCGTGGCGGATTCCTGTGTCGCGTTCGAAGACTCCGAGCTCGGCGTCCGCGCGTCTGTGGCGGCGGGACTCTTTACGGTGGCGACACCCACCTGTTGGAGCGCCGACGAAGACTTTCGGTGGGCGAATCTGGTGCTCCCGCACCTGGACGTTCCCCTGCGGTGTACCGGCGACGCCAAACCGCTGGACCTGGTTGCGCTCGCGGCCCTCCAGGCTTCCTCGCTGCGGGCGAGCGCGACGCGGCCGGCGCCACAATGACCGCCCCGGGCGAACCCGCGGACGGCGACGGGAGACCGTGGCACGCTCCCATGGCCGTGCGGAAGACCACCCTCGCCCAGTACCTGATGGACGAACGCGATCACCCCTGCGAGCCGGGGCTCGCCTCTCTCCTGCAGGATGTGTCGGTCGCATGCAAGGTGATCTCCCGGCGGATTGCACTCGGTGCGCTCGGCGCTGCGGGATCGATCACCGGCCGCGACGAGACCCGGGCAAACCTCGCTCGGGTCGCGCACGGGCTGTTTCTCGAGAGCACGGAAGCGTCCGGCGAGCTCGCCGGAATCCTCTCGGAGGAGCTCGCACTCCCTCGACGGGGCGCGCCCGACCGGCGAGCCGGGACCTATCTCCTCCTGCTCGACCCCCTCGACGGAGCTTCGAACCTCGATGTCAACGTCCCCGCGGGCAGCATCTTCTCGATCCTTCGCGCACCCGCCGCGGGCGGTGTCTCCACCGGGGACTTCCTCCAGCCCGGCGTGCACCAGCTCTGCGCCGGGTACGCGATCTACGGCCCCTCGACCATGCTCGTGCTCAGCGTCGGGTTCGGTGTCCAGGGCTTCACGCTGGATCCACACCTCGGAGAGTTTTTTCTGACCCACCGGGCGATCCGGATCCCGGAGACCACCACCGAGTTCGCGATCAACGCGTCCAACCACCGCTTCTGGGAGCCGGCGGTGCGGCGTTACGTCGACGAGTGCTTGGCCGGCCGCTCCGCGGCGCGTGGCAAGGACTTCGGGATGCGTTGGATCGCGTCGCTCGTCGCCGAGCTCCACCGGATCCTGATGCACGGCGGGGTGTGTCTCTTCCCCCGGGACAGCCGAGAGCGGACGAGACGGGGTCACCTCCAGCTTCTTTTCGAGTGCAACCCGGTGGCCTTCATCGTCGAGCAGGCCGGGGGTGCCTCGAGCACCGGACGCGGGTCGATCCTCGGTCGCGTGCCCGGAGACATCGGCCAACGCGAGGGGTTCGTGTTCGGCGCGGTCGAGGAGGTAAAGCGGATCGAACAGTTCCATCGCGAACACGTCCGGCGGTCTCACGACGCACCCCTCTTCGGGTCGCGCGGTCTGTTTCGCAACCCGGTCTGACAAGAGAAGGACGCGATGTCCACCAAGTATCCGATCGTCGCGGTCACGGGCTCCTCGGGGGCCGGAACGACTTCCATCATGCGTGTGTTCGAGCAGATCTTCCGCCGCGAACGTGTCCACGCGGCCTTTGTCGAGGGGGATAGCTTCCACTGTTACGACCGTTTGGAGATGAAGCGCAAGATGGAAGAGGAGGTGCGGCGGGGAAACGTCTCGTTCAGCCACTTTGGGCCGGAGGCGAACCTGTTCGAACACCTGGAGACGCTGTTCAGGAACTACGGCGAGAGCGGCGGCGGCCGGCTACGGAAGTACCTCCACACCCCCGAGGAGGCGAAACCCTACGGGCAGCCGCCGGGGACCTTCACGGCGTGGGAAGATGTGCCCCCCAAAACCGACCTCCTGTTCTACGAAGGGCTCCACGGGGCGGTCGTACACGGCGACGTGGACGTGGCGCGTCACGTCGACCTCCTGATCGGCGTGGTCCCGGTCGTGAATCTCGAGTGGATCCAGAAGATCCACCGCGACATGACGTCGAGGGGCTACACCACCGAAGCGGTGGCCGACACGATTCTTCGACGGATGCCGGACTACGTGAACTTCATCTGCCCGCAATTCTCGCGGACGCACGTCAACTTCCAGCGGATCCCGACCGTCGACACGTCGAATCCGTTCATCGCCCGGCACATCCCCACCGCCGACGAGTCGATGTTGGTGATCCGCTTCGCCGACCCTCACGGGTTCGATTTTCCGTATCTCCTGTCCATGCTCGACGGGTCGTTCATGTCGAGGGCCAACACGATCGTCTGCCCCGGCGGCAAGATGGACCTCGCCATGCAGTTGATCTTTACACCGATGGTGTTGCGGCTGGTCGAGCGCGGGCGGCAGGAGCGCGAAGGCATCCCCTGAGGGTCGCGCCGGTCGTCACCGGCGGGCGTCGACGCAGCGCGTGGTCGGTCCACACGGCGGACGACCGGCGCAGCCAAACCGAGTGACGCGAACCGGTCTAGTCGGTAGCGACAGCGTCGCCCGGCCCTGCGAGCTCGGGATAGTCCTTCAACATACTCACGCCGTAGAGCGGCTTGTTCACGCCCCGGTGACAGGTCTCGCAGTTGACCTTCAGGGCGTCTCCCAGCGGACCCTTGCGCTCCACCGGAAGGACCTCTTCGAGGGGGCTCAGATACTCGTTGTTCAGGTGGCGGACCATCTGGATGGCGTGCCACGCGGTGACGCGGGCCGGGGCGCTGGATTCCCACGGCTTGAACGCGCGACTGTTGTGACAGTAGGTACAGTTGACCCCGAGCGAGTTCGAGATACTCACCATGAAGGCGTAGGTCCACTCGGCCTGTTTGATCGAGCTGCGATTGTCGACGGGGAGCGCGGTGGGTGACTGGATCCGGATGGACGAGTCCCCGCTCAGGAAGGGCGAGAAGGGGTCCGAGGGGAGCGAGGTCAGCCCGACCGTGTGGACCGGGGCGTTCTGCCCGGCTCGATCTCCGACGAGACCCGTCGTTTCATCGGGCATCCGCGACCACACCGCCGCCGGGATTTCTTGCCCGCGGTGGCAGGTGTAGCAGGTCACGCCGGTCTCACCGACGTGGTCCTTCCAGTTCTGGTTGATGTCCATCGTCATCTGGATCATGCGACGGGACACGACCTTGGTGTAGAGCTCGTCCGAGACGAGGTTCCCGCCGGCGTGACAGTGGTTGCACCCGCGATCGGGGGGCGCGACCCAGAACGTCATCGCGGCCATGAGCCGGGTGAACTCGGACAACCCGAGGTGGCCCAGCACCGGGACGTTCTGGTGCACGTTCTTCGAGAGAGGAGACCCGGGCGGGACGGGGGGGATCGGGTCGGGGATCTGATTCGCGGCGCGCTTCGCGTCGGCGAGACGCGGGTTGGTGACCTGCTCGACCGCGAGCCCGCGAAAGTTGCCCTGCGTCGTCTCCATCGGGGGCAGCTCGCACGCGACGCCGCCGATCCCGACCGACGTGACCAGGGCGAGTACCGCCACACGCGTCGTCATTGGCTCCCCCCAGTGAGCGCCGGGTCGCTGACCGGGCCCAACACGTCGGGATAGGTGGGCACCAGCCCGTGTTTGATGCCCCATAGATACCAGTTGTCCACCACGGTTCCGGTCAGCAGAATGCCGATGCCGCCGACCAGGGGACACAACACCGCGAACCACCACGCCCAGCGATGGATCGACTCCATCGACGCGTTGAATCCCATCGTCCACCGCCAGAACAGCGCGGCCCGTTCGGACGCGGTGCCGCGGTCGGTCACCTGCTCGAGCTCGCGGTCTCCACCAAAGCGGCTCACCGCGAGAATGGTGGCCCCGTGCATCGCGAAGAGCAGGGTCGACCCGTAGAGGAAGACGATCGAGAGCATGTGGAAGGGGTTGTAGAACAGGTTGCCGTAGCGGATCGAGAACGCCGCGGTCCAGTCGAGGTGCGGGAAGATGCCGAACGGCACGGCCTCCCCCCAGCTCCCCATCAACACGGGACGGATGAAGCCCAACACGAGATAGAGCCAGATCGCCGAGGCGAAGGCCCACGCGACGTGGGTCCCCATCCCCAACGCCCGTGCGCGGAGGTACATCCGCGCCCACCACAGCAGGATCGAGGCCGTGAGAAAGAAGCCCGCCATGAGCCACCAGCCCCCCTGGTTGAGGGGGGGCAGGCTCAACCCGTAGGCGGGAGGCGGCGGCTCCAGCGCCAGCCACGGCAGCTGACGCACGAACTGGAGCGGGTCCCAGCCCACCGAGGCCCACATGTTGAGACCGATGATCTCGATCGCGACGAAGCCGCAGAGGATCGAGGCCAGACCGGTGCGTCCGAGGTAGATCGGACCGATCTGGGCCTCCCCGAGACGCCCGGCGAGGTAGGAGAATTGGGGTTGTCCGCGTCGCGGCATGTCGCGCGGCGGCAGATCGATCCCCGCGTCCGGCGCCGTGCGCACCTGGACTCGTGTAAAGAGATTCTGGTATTCGGCCACGTCCGTTCCCGCCTAGCTCCAGATCGGAAGATTGAGCCACCAACTCCACCACTCGGGCCATCCCCGTGTCCAGAACGGGCCGCTCAGCACGATGCACACCGCGCTGAAGAAACCCGCCGAGAGCGCGAGGAAGAGGCCGAGCCGATGGATCCCGAGGGCGCCGATCGAGTAACCGAGGGCGTCGCGAAAGAACGTGTCTTCGTGCTCCGCCGTCTTGACCGGCTCGCCCCGTTTGGGGTTGGTCACCGAGAGGATTTGGGCGCCGTGTAGAGAGAGTGCGAGCACCGTGGTGAAGAAGAAGGTGATCGCGATCATGTGCGCCGGGTTGTAGTGAAAGTGCAGGTACTGGTATCCGACGTTGGAGACCCAGTCGAGGTGGCTCAAGATGCCGTAGGGGAACCCGTGTCCCCACGCACCGAGCAGGACCGGGCGGATCACCACCAGGGCAACGTACGCGAACACCGCGACGCTGAACGCCACGGGGATGTGCAGACCCATCCCCAGCTTGCGGGCGATCTCCGCCTGCCGCAGTGCCCACGAGACAAAAGCCCCGGTCGCGCAGATCGTGATGATCTGCCACAACCCGCCCTCCTGGAGCGGAGCCAACGCCAGCCCGTACGAGAGGTCGGGTGGCGCGATGTTGATCTGCCACAGGTTCCAGGTCGGGCCAAGAGCCGCGCCCCAGACGATGAGCGCGGTCCCCACCAGGCTGAAGAACACCGTCGTCACGCCAAAGAATCCGACGTAGAACGGGCCGATCCAGAAGTCGAACAGATCGCCCCCGACCAGCGTGCCACCGCGCACCCGGTACTTCTTCTCGAACGTCATCAAAGCCATCGTGAATCCCCTTCGCGCGCCGCTGGAGCAAGCGTCGCCGCCGAGAGTCGAAGACCGACCTCGCGCCGGTCAACGACTCTCGCGGCGACTGGGTTCATCGCGCTGGGAGCGACGATTGCTGTGTCATCGGCGCCGAAGAGCCCCGCGCCCCCTCGAGCCAGTTGAACCGATCCGTGCTGAGCAGGATGAAATGGATCACGAGTGCGAGCACGAACAGGAACGTGAACAGCGCGAGCAGCGCACGTCGTGGATCGAAGAGCATCCAGATTCGCCACATGGTGGTCTTCTCCTACGTGAGGTGCGCGACGACGCCGGTCGCCGCGACACGGACGCTGTCTACGACCGCCGAGTACCCTTCGGTTCCCGGCAACCACGGGCGCCATTGCCACACAAGAAAGTGTGCGATGATCGCGATCAGCGTGAAGAGAAGGAAGCTCACCACGAATATCCGGTGAAACTCCTTCGCTTCCGATTCGGTGAGCCCCGACAGGGAGCCACCATGCCTATCTCCATTCATTCGCTTTCCCTCCACCTGGGAGACGCCGTCCCCCTTCGACCCCTCGGCCGATTCTTTGTGCGTCCGCTACGCCGGCGACCCGGCCGACGCGACCGCGGTGACGCACTCTCGCTTCCGTCTGGACCGGAAGAAACGCTCACATTCTCTACATCCCCATCAGCGCGTACGGGACATACGTCCCCGCGGCCGCCCGCGCCTCGCCGATCACCGAGCTGTATCCCTTGGGCCCCGGCGGCCAGGGGCGCCACCGCCAGCCCGTCGCCCGAGCGAACGCGGCCGGGGCCAGAAAGACAAAGAAGCCGATTGCGAGCATCCAGCGGAGCTGACGATTCTCTCGGTCGATGGTGTCCATCTCCGGGTTCCCTCCATCTCTCGCGTGTGCGCTTCGGAGCTTGGTCTCGATGCCGATTGCCTGTGTGCTCATGCCGCCCTTCCCTGCTCCATGGCCAACGCCGAACGGTTCACACGCCCGACGGTGATTCGCTCTTCTCCGGCTCGCTGGGCGTCCCGCTCGACCGCGTCGCGCAGCCGTTTCGCTACCGAGATCCGGGTCAGGACCGGATGCGCCGCCACCAGCTCGTCGAATACCGTCTTGGCGTCGTCTTCCCACGGCACCTCTCGGTGCGTCCGGACGGGCGTCGCGTCGACCGCGTCGAGCTCGGAGCCCAGCGGCAGGACGTGGAAGAGCGCGTCGAAGAGCGCGTTGCAACATTCCTGCACCAGATAGGTGGCGCCGCTGTACCCCATGAACGGGGTTCCGGTGTGACGGCGCACGATCGCACCGGGGAAAGACGCCGGGATGTACATGGCCCGAGCCCCGGTCTCCGCCAGATACATCCGTTCGTTGTAGCTGCCAAAGAGAAGCAGCGGCGTCTTGTCTCGAATCGCCTGGCGAATCGACTCGTTGTCGGTCTTCGCTCCGGGTTCGCGCGCGAAGGAGAAGGCACAGGGAAGACCGAGGTCGTTCTCGAGGAAGTTGCGCACCCCGCGCGCGTAGGTCTCGTTGGCCACGATGCCAAAGCTCGCGGTGCTGAAGAAATCCTGTGTCACCGAGCGCCAGAGATCCCAGAGCGGCTTGATCGTGGTGTGCTTCTCGCGTTCGATGAGCGGCTCGGGATCGAGCTCGAGCAGCTCGCCCAAGCTCCGGAGGAACGCGGTGGTGCTGTGCAGGCCGATCGGAGCCTGGAGGTAGGGTCGTTCGAGCGCCTCGCAGAGCCCGCGGCCAAACTCCCGGTACATACACACGTTCACGTCGGCATCGATCAGGCGCGGGATGTCCGCGAGGTGACACCCCATCGGGAACACCAGGTTGACCTCGGCCCCGAGCGCTTCCACCAGACGACGGATCTCCGCGAGGTCCGAGTGGGAGTTGAAGTACCCGTAGATCGGGCCGATCAGGTTGACCCGTGGTGCGACGCCCGGCTTTCGCGGCTTCCGCTTGGGGATCCGCTTCTTGCCAAACTGACTCCACAGCCAGAACATCGCCCGGTCGGCGCTTTGCCACTGGTCTTCGTCGATCGTGCGAGGCAAGAAGCGCTGGATGTTCGTGCCCTCGGGCGTCACACCGCCGCCGATCATCTCAGCGATCGAGCCCGTCACGACCACGGCGGGGAGGTCGGGCTCGAGGGTGCCGTGGGCGCGCTTCATCGCGGCCTCGGTGCCGTGCTGCCCGAGTTCCTCCTCGGCCAGACCGGTCACGACGATGGGGAGCTCGTGAGGCGGGAGCGCGTCCGTGTAGTGGAGCACCGAGGTGACCGGCAGGTTTTCACAACCGACGGGTCCGTCGAT
>JANQNV010000011.1 GCA_028279425.1 Longimicrobiales bacterium
GACAAGGACAGTCTTTACCATCCACGATGGCACCCAACACCTCGACAACCACGCTCTCCCCGCTCGCCCAAGAGCTCGGCAAGACCAACCCCTTCACGAACCCACGCCAGGAGGCCTACCTCAACCTCGTCAGGACCACCGACGTCCTCACCGAGCCCATCGCGGCCCTCTTCCGCGAACACGCCCTCACGCAGCCCCAGTACAACGCCCTCCGAATCGTCGCCGCCGCCCCGGCCCCCGGGGCAACCCACGCCCGGATCGGCAGCCACCTCATCGCCCGCTCCCCCGACGTCACCAAGCTCGTCGACCGCCTCGAGAAGGCCGGACTCGTCCAGCGAAACCGCTGCACCGAGGACCGGAGAGTCGTCTACGTCTCGATCACCCCCGAAGGCCGCAAGGCCGTCAGGCGGATCGCCCCCAAGCTCGACGCCCTCTACTCCGCGCTGCTCGGCCACCTCTCCAACCGACAGGTCGCCTCCCTCAACACACTCGTCGCCGGCGCTCGAGCCCCACACCTACGAACCGACTGATCACCCCCCCCGCCCAGCCAAGACCCCCGGAGCCGCCAGGTCCGCACCCCGGCCTTCCCCAAACCCCAAATAGTCCTTGAAAGGAATACCAATGAACGGATCAATCAAGACGGGCGCCGCCGGCGCCGCACTCACCATCGCGGCACTCGCCGCCATCGCGACCGGAGCAGCCAGCAGCACGCCGGCGTCCGACAACACGAACCAAACCACCACCCAGCACACCACGCCCCCACGCGTCACACACGCCACCGAGACCATCGACGGCCTCGAGATCTTCTACCGCGAAGCAGGCCCCGAAGACGCCCCACGCATCGTCCTCCTCCACGGCTTCCCAACCTCCAGCCACATGTTCCGCGACCTCATCCCGCAGCTCGCAACCGACTTCCGCGTCATCGCCCCCGACTACCCCGGCTACGGCCTCTCCAGCGCCCCCGCAAACACCGACTACGACTACACCTTCGACAACCTCGCCGACGTCGTCGACGAACTCCTCGAACGCAAGGGCTACACCGACTACGTCCTCTACGTCATGGACTACGGCGCACCCGTCGGATTCCGCATCGCCACCGAGCACCCCGAGCGAGTCAACGGCTTCGTCGTCCAGAACGGCAACGCCTATGTCGAAGGGCTCGAGGAGTTCTGGAACCCCATCAAGGCCTACTGGAACGCGGGCAAGGACGCGCAGACCGAACGCGACGCGCTCCGCGCCCTCCTCACACTCGAAGCGACCAAGTGGCAGTACTTCACCGGCGTCCGTGACGAGTCCGTCATCAGCCCCGACAACTGGCTCGTCATCCAGCCGCTGCTCGATCGCCCCGGCAACCAGGAGATCCAGCTCGACCTCTTCTTCGACTACTCCACCAACCCCCCCCCTCTACCCCGCGTGGCAGCAGTACTTCCGCGACCACCAGCCGCCCATGCTGATCACCTGGGGCAAGAACGACCCCATCTTCCCAGACTCCGGCGCATACCCCTACCTGCGTGACCTCCCCGACGCCGAACTGCACATCCTCAACACCGGCCACTTCGCCCTCGAAGAGGACCTCGACGTCATCGCCCCACTCATCAAGCGCTTCATGACCGACAAGGTCAGCCCCAACACCAACAACTGACCCGAACGCCACACCACCCCTCGATCGCACAGCACATCCCACGCCGCCGACGCCACGACCCGCGCCGGCGGCGTTCACGCGCGCCCCCCGCTCACTCATCAGCCCTCTTCCCCGTCCACGTTCGCCCACACTCCGGACACGCCCCCCTCGACCCCTCCAGGTCGTACCCGCAGTGAACGCACAGCCCGCCCCGCATCCGCTCCTCCCAGCGCTTGTCCCGCCAACCGACGACGCAACTCCACCCGGCGAACAGGAACAAGCCCACGTACATCAACACGCGCGCCAGCTGACCCCACTGCACCCGCCACGCATACGCCGGCGCATCAAGATCGTGCAGCAGCGTCCGAACCAGTCCAGGGTCGAGTTCCCCGCGATCCACTTCCGGTCGCGCCGATGTCAAGTACGCGCGCAGCGCCTCGCGAACCTCCGCCCATTCCTCATCGCCCACCGGACGGTCCGCGAGCTTCCCGGGTGTGTCCGGATCCTCGAAGCGGTTCTTCACACGCAGCAACGGCCGGGCGACAAGCAAGTCGACCGCCGCCTCGTCGAGGGGGTCCCGCACCGCGCCGACCGCGAGCGAACCCGCAGGCTGACCGTGCCACCGGCGGCTCCGCCGAAGCGAGCGCAACTCGCCCGGGTCCAGCGAGTACGAGATCTCAGCGCCAACCACCACCGGCGGATCAACGCTCGTGTCAATGAAGAACGCCACCTCGTCGTCCCGAAGCCCCCAACTCTCGTCGGGCAGCAACCACGCCACGAGCATCAGTGGCGCAAGGACGAGCCCCACGGCAATCGCGACGCGCCCGCGCCGCTTCTCCTGTGCCCTTCGCAATGCCATCGGCCCAGCGTACATCTCACCATTCCCACCCCAGCCCCCTCCCCGACCTTCACACCCCCCGCCTCCAACCTCCCTCCGCGTCTTTGTGTGAGTTCGCTCCCAGATGAGATCAGGTCTCATTCCAGGCTCACCTCCGATTCGCCGTACCGTTCTCTACCGGTGGAACCCGACACGCAACAACAAGAACCAGACGAGCGCCCCCTCTTCTCCGCCAAGGGACGCCTCATCTCCGCCATCGCCGCCGGAGCGCTCCTCCTCCTCGGCGTTGTCCTCGCGGCCTTCGACGCCACCGGCGACGTTGGCTATTGGGCCATGTGGATCAGCCTCGCCCTGGGCCTCTTCCACGGCTCCAAGGCCGCACTCGAGTCCCTCCTCGTCGAGCGCAGCTTCGACATCGACGTCCTCATGGTCATCGGCGCAGTCGTCGCCGGCGCCATCGGCCAACCCGGCGAAGGCGCGCTCCTCCTCTTCCTCTTCGTCCTCGCCGGCGCAC
The DNA here is from genome assembly GCA_028279425.1 of Longimicrobiales bacterium. Lineage (GTDB taxonomy): Bacteria > Gemmatimonadota > Gemmatimonadetes > Longimicrobiales > Gaopeijiaceae > Gaopeijia. The sequence goes on from JANQNV010000011.1 coordinate 2,974, forward strand.
TCGAAGACCTCGCACTCGCGCGCACCACGCGCGCAGTCGAAGCGCTCCACAAACTCATCCCCGTCGCCGCGCTCCGGCGCGACGACACCGGCGCATTCGCCGAAGTCCCACCCGAAGACCTCGTCCCCGCCGACGTCATCAAGATCCTCCCCGGCGAACTCATCCCCACCGACGCGACGCTCATCGAGGGCGAGACCTCCGTCGAACAGTCCGCGCTCACCGGCGAGTCCGTCCCGCGCCCCGTGCGCGAAGGCGACGACCTCTTCGCCGGAACCGTCAACGTCGGCAACCCGATCGTCGCGCGCGTGACGCGACCCGCCACCGAGTCCAGCCTCGCCAAGATCATCAACCTCGTCACACAAGCGCAGGCACAACGCCAACCCGTCCAACGCACCATCGACCGCCTCAGCCAGCCCTACGCCATCGGCGTCATGGCCGCCAGCGCCGCCGTCCTCCTCGTCTGGTGGCTCATCCTCGGGTACCCCTTCATCGCACCCGAAGACGGCAGGCCCGAACAAGGCGCGCTCTTCACCGCCATCACCCTCCTCATCGTCCTCTCCCCATGCGCCGTCATCATCTCGACACCAACCGCAACACTCGCCGCAATCTCTCGCGGCGCACGCGCGGGCGTCCTCTTCAAGGGCGGCCAAGCAATCGAACGACTCGCATCACTCCGCGCCCTCGCGATGGACAAGACCGGCACGCTCACCATCGGACGACCGCGCCTCCAGTCCCTCGTCCCCGTCCAAGACGCAGACGAACGCTCACTCCTCGCCGTCGCAGCAGGGCTCGAACTCGACTCCACACACCCCATCGCCACGGCCATCGTCGAGGCGGCACAAGCACAGTCCGTCCAGCCCGCAGCCGCGACCCGCTCCTCATTCCGACCCGGCGCCGGCGTCAGCGGACACGTCGACGGCGCGGAGGCACGCCTCGGCACCTTCGACCACACCGCACCACTCATCGACCCCGCGCTGCACGACCGCGTCCGAACACTCCTCGACGAGGCGCAACGCGACGGCCGCATCGGCGTCGTCATCGCATGGGCCAACGACTCCGCGCACGCCGGCGTCATCACGCTCGCCGACGAAATCCGACCCGGCGCCGATCAACTCGTCACCGAAATGCATGCCATCGGCGTCGAGCCCGTCGTCATGCTCACCGGCGACAACCAGCAGACCGCCGCAGGCGTCGCCGGGCGCGTCGGCATCGACGAGTTCCACGCCGAGATGCTCCCCGAGGACAAAGTCACCCACATGGAGCGCATCCGCGACCGCATCAACGGGGGCACAGGCGGGGTCGGCCTCGTCGGCGACGGCATCAACGACTCACCCGCTCTCGCCGCCGCGGACGTCTCGCTCGCCATCGGCTCCATCGGCTCCGACGCGGCCCTCGAGTCCGCAGACATCGTCCTCCTCGCCGAAGACCTCCGCACCATCCCATGGGGCGTCCGGCTCGCCCGCTCCGCACGACGCACCATCACCATCAACCTCACCTTCGCCCTCTCCGCCATCGGCCTCATGGCCCTGGCCACCCTTGTCGGCTCCCTGATCGGGCGGCCCCTCCCCCTTTGGATGGGTGTACTCGGCCACGAAGGCGGTACCATGCTGGTTGTGGGGCACTCGCTCCTCCTCCTTACCCGAGCAGGACCCAAACTGACAGCCGGCCGACCCAGTGAGACCGCCCCGAGCCCCTCGACGCCCACCAGCCGCACCGCCGAGCAACAGGTCGAAGCGGACGTCTCCGTCTGACCACCCGCTTCCCGAGCCCCCCGGTCTGCCACCCCTGGGAAACTCCCCTGGGGCCCCATTGCGGCCGGTCCCCCGCCGGATTCCGATCAAGAGGTCCGGCTCTGAATCCGGGGTGAGGGGCGTGCCGAAGGCAGGGGTGCCGTGCTGAACCAAACTGCCGAATACGCCCTGCGTGCGATGACCTGGCTGGCGATGACGCCCGAGCGACTTGTCGCGACATCCGAACTCGCCGAGCACACAAAGGTCCCGCCTCACTACCTCGCGAAGGTCCTCCAGCAGCTCGCCGCTGCTGACCTGGTCACCGGACGCCGTGGCGTCGGCGGCGGGTACAAGATCGCCCGCGAGGCCGGCGATATCACCATGCTCGAGGTCATCAGGGCCGTCAGCCCCGTCGAGCGCATCCGCGCATGCCCGCTCGGCATCGAGTCCCACGGCACCGTCCTCTGCCCGCTCCACAAGCGCGCTGACGCCGTCGCCAAGGCCGTCATCGAGATCTACGACCAGCACACCCTCAAGGACATCATCGAGGACGATTCCCCAACGCCGCTCTGCCACGCAAGGCCCCAGGAGCTCGGCCTCCCGCGCCAGAACGGAAACGGCACCGCCAACGGGCACTCTCCCGACGCCTAGAGCCGCCAGCCGCCTCCCCCAGCATCAATCCCCCCTCCGATCGCCCCCGAACCGGGTTACGATCCTCCCGCGCGCCCACCACGCGCGCACGGGAGACAGACGTGACCGACATCAACATCCTCGAACAGCAGCGCCGAGACAACCGCGACGCCATCGCGGCACTCGGCCTCAACCCCTACGGCCAGCGCACCGACGCTCTCGTCCCCCTCGCCGAAGCAAAGCGCCGCTACGACGAACAAGCCGACGCCGCCCACCAGGCCGCCGGCAAGGAGCCGCCCGACGGCTACGAAGACAAGCGCCCACGCGTCCACGTCGCAGGCCGCGTCGTCCTCCACCGCGACAACGGCAAGCTCATCTGGCTCAACCTCCGCGACGACTCCGGAGACCTCCAGGTCGCCGTCTCAAAGCGAGACTGCGACCAGCTCGGATTCGACTGCGCAAAGCTCGTCGACCTCAGCGACATCGTCACGGCCTCCGGCCCGCTCATGCGCACCCGCACCGGTGAGATCACCGTCTGGGCCGACCAGCTCTCGATCGCCTCCAAGAGCCTCACCCCCCCGCCCGAGAAGTGGGCCGGACTCACCGACGTCGAACTCCGCTACCGCAGGCGCTACGTCGACCTCTGGGCGAACCCCGACGCCATGCGCACGCTCACCCTGCGCTCGCGACTCATCGCGCGCACCCGCCGCTTCCTCGACGAACGCGCCTTCCTCGAAGTCGAAACGCCCATGCTCCAGCAACTCGCAGGCGGGGCCGCCGCCACACCCTTCACCACGCACATGAACGCGCTCGACCTCGACCTCTTCATGCGCATCGCGCCAGAGCTCTACCTCAAGCGTCTCCTCGTCGGCGGCATGCCCCGCGTCTACGAACTCGGCCGCAACTTCCGCAACGAAGGCCTCAGCAAGAAGCACAACCCCGAGTTCACCAGCCTCGAGGTCTACCAGGCCTTCGGCGATCACATGACCATGCTCGAGCTCGCCGAGAGCCTCGTCCGAGAGCTCGCAACCCTCGTCGCACTCGAACGCCAGGACACACAAGGCGCGCCCGGAGACGAGGACGCCATCCCCACCGACCTCCGCCTCCCCTTCGGCGATCTCATGATCGATTACGGCGCCCCCTTCGCGCGCATCACCTTCGCCGAACTTTTCGAGAACGCGCTCGGCTTCCCCATGACCGACGAAGATGCCGTCCGCGCCAAGGCGCAGGCGATGGACCTCAAGACCACCGGCGCCGACGGCACACCGCTCGACCACATCCTCCTCGTCAACGAGCTCTTCGAAGAAGTCGCCGAGCCCACCATCGACCCCGCAAAGCCGACCTTCGTCCTCGACTACCCCGCCGCGCTCAGCCCGCTGACACGACCCAACGCGGACAACCCCGAACTCGCCGGACGATGGGACCTCTTCATGGGCGGCATGGAGATCGGCCCCGCCTACACCGAGCTCAACGACCCCGACGTCCAGGACGCGAAGTTCCGCGAGCAACTCGCGGGACTCGACGACGAAGAGTCGACCTTCCGCACATTCGACGAAGACTTCGTCGATGCGCTCAAGGTCGGCATGCCACCCGCCGGCGGCCTCGGGCTCGGCATCGACCGCATCGTCATGCTTCTCACCGACGAGCGCTCGATCCGCGACGTCCTCGCGTTCCCCATGATGCGCCCAGTCGTCGAGTCCGGCGCCCCCGCCGACGCATAGCCCCGCCGCACGCGCCCCCCTCTGTGCCACCGACCTGTCTTCAGGTCAGTGCTCCACTACTCCCCCGCCGGCATCAACAGCTCACGCTGCGCATCCGTCAGAACACCACACACGAACCCACGCACGAGCTCCGCACGCTCCGCGTTGTCCGCGGCATCATCCAGCGACCCACGCAGATCCGCGAGCTTCCCAACCTGGTTCCGCGACAGGTTCAGCGTGCTCTCCCAGTCGCCCATCCGATCGAT